>NZ_JBVVXU010000042.1:0-17679 GCF_055902035.1 Leisingera sp. SA215
AGGCTGTCGAGCCAGTTCTCGATGTCATCAGCATCGGTGACGTCGGCATATTTCTGGTTCATGTCGTAGAGGTTCGCGTCATGCGGCGCTTGGGCGCGGTCGGCGCAACAGTCCCCCGGCACCAGAACGTTGAAGCCGGACTGCACCGCATCGACCACCGTCGCCCGGACACAGCCGGATGTCGTCGCCCCCGCCACCACCACAGTATCCACCCCTGCCCCGGTCAGAAGCCCCGCCAGGTTGGTGCCGTGAAAGGCCGATGCCCCGTGTTTCACGATCACCGGGTCGGCGGGGGTGATCCCCGTGGCCGTGTCGATCTCCACCAGGCGGCTGCCGGCCTGCAGCGCCGCCATGCCCGCCGCCTTTTTCAGCCAGGGCAGCGCCTCGCGTTCCCAGGGCTGATAGGCGATGGTGGTATAGATCACCGGCAGCCCCATCGCGCGGGCCTTGTCGGTCAGCCTGCGGGTGGCCGCAATCTGCGCCGACATATCGGCCGCGGTCGGGTATTGCGTATCGGTGAACCCGTAGGAGAAATCCACTACCACGATGGCCGGTTTGCTGCCGCGGGCGACCTTTTGGCCAAAGCCCGCATCTGAATAAACCTGTTGCTGGGACATGCTGCGCTCCTCCTGCCCGGCCTCAGCCGCGCTCCATTTGCATTTCCTTCACCACCAGATCGCCATCAATCACGATCGGCTCGTCATCGAGGAACAGCGAACAGCCGCGCATCGGAATGTCGAGATGGCAGGCGGTGTCGTTCGGCCCGCCCAGCTCGTTGTTGGGACCGGTGGAGAACATCACGTTGCCATAGAAGCTGCGCGGCTCCATGCCCATGCCGCCGGGGAATTCGCCCGGTGTCATGCCGTGCCATTTGGCGTTGGGGTTCATGCCCCAGCCCACGTGGCTCATGCCCATGCCGCGCGGATCGTTGAAGGCCTCCATGTAGGATTTGACCAGCTCCGCATCGAGACCGCCGCGGATGTCGGTGATCCAGCCCTTTTCGATGGTATAGGTGATCGGGTCGCGCACATACATGTTCTGCGGCAGCAGCACATCGCCCGGCGCGACCACGATGGTTCCGTCGACACCGTCATCATCGCCGCCGGTGAAGACAAAGCCCGAAGGCCAGTGGTCCCAGCGGCCCGGGGTGTCGGTGCAGGCGTATTCGGCCACGGTTTCATAGGTGTTGAGCTTGTAGGTCACATCGGTGCCATGCGGCGAGGTGATCCGCATCACCTTGGCCTTGGCCAGATACTCTGCACCGATTTCCACCTTCTCGCGCAGTTCCTGCGAGGGCAGCATCCGCGCCAGCAGCTCCGGCGGTTCCACCGCGGTCAGGATGCGGGTGCCCGCGTCCTGAATGGCGAATTGCTCGGGCGAGAACAGCAGGAAGATGCAGTCGATCAGCATGTCGCAGTTCTTCAGTGCCTCAACCGCGTCGGGCATCGCCGCCAGTCCGGTCTGGCCCACCGCCCAGGCGCCGGCAACCGGCGGCGCGGGCAGGCGCATGTGGTACATGTTGGCGCCCAGGATGCGCCCGGCGGCCATGAAGGCATCGGCATAATCCAGGCGCTCGTTGCCTTGGGTAAGCACAACCAGACGCTCGTCCTTCTGCACGCCGGACATTTTCAGCTGATGCAGGCAGATCTCGGTAAAGCTCTGATGGTCCATCATGTTTCTCCCTAATGTCGTATTTTGTTATGCGGTGAAGTCGAGAACGGCAGCCAAGAACCCCTCAAGATCGTCCCAGGGGATCATGTGGCCCGCGCCGGGCACGATCCGCTGTTCGATCTTCGGGTTCAACTCAGCCACTTCGGCCTGATCATCCGCATCCACAACGGTGGCACCGCCCGCGATCACCAGCCGGGCCGGTTTGTCGATCCTGGGGATGTCCTGATGGATGTCATCGGTGTGAAAGCCGTCAAATGCGGTGCGGATCGCACCCCAGTGGCAGGTATGCAGCCACTCGGCGCGCAGCGCCAGCTGCTCGTCGCTCCAGGTCGGGCAATAGGCGCGCATGTCCTCTGCCGAACAGCCCTTGGCGGCCATCACGATGCTGTCGCCATACCACGGCCATTTCGACGGGTAGGCGCGGCGCATCGGGCCGCTCATCGGCGGATCGACCAGGATATGCCCGGCAAAGGGTTCCGCATCGCGGGCATTGGCTCGGATCGCGACCCGCGCGCCCATCGAATGGCCCATGACAATGGGGTTATTCATCTGCCGCGCCAGCGCAAGCGCATCATCGGCCAGCGCGTCCAGCGTGTAGTCGAGATCGCCCGTCTCAGACAGACCGCGGCCGCGCACGTCCAGCACGTGAACGTCGAACCGCTCGGCCAGCCGTTCAGCGACAAAGCCCCAGGTGATCGCGGGCGAGGTAATGCCCGGAATGATGAGGAGTTCCGGCGCGCCTTCCGGTCCGGCGTAGCGGATCAGGTGCTGGCGGATGCCGTTGGCGTGAATATTGTATCCTTTGATCATGGTCTGCTCCCTCAATACGCGCCGGACAGCAGGGTGCCGCCGCCGGGAACGCGGGTGTCGAGATCCAGCGCCTTCAGCATCTGCCAGGTGGTTGCGATGGCCGCGGTCAGAACCGGCTTGCCCACCTGCGCCTCGACGGTGGACACGGCCGGCAGCGACGGCATCTGCACACAGGCCGACAGAACAACTGCGTCCACATCGCTGGTGTCCATTTCAGACACGATGCCGGGCAGGTTCATCGGGTCATGCGCCGCCACGGCGAGGTTGTCGGAAATCTCCAGCGCCCGCCAGGTCACCACTTCGATGCCTTCGTTGCGGATATACTCCACCACCATTTCGGTCAGCGGCTTCATGTAGGGCGCGACCACCGCGACCTTCTTGGCGCCGATCGCCTTGATCCCCTCGACCAGCGCACCAGCGGAGGTCACCACCGGGGCTTCGGCGTCGTTGTCACGGGTCACCCCGTGCAGACGCTCCTGCGATGTGCGGTGATAACCGTGGCCCATCGACATGATTGCCACGAGGCAGGCATAGCCCATCACATCAACCTTGGCATCCGACAGTTCCAGCGCGCAGCGGTCGCTGTCGGCATCCATCTTCGCCAGCTCTTCCTTGGTCACATGTTTCATCCGCATCCGCGACGAGTGAAACGTGAACCGCTCTGGCGCCACCGTTTCACGGGCCCGCAAAAGGGCCGGGATCTCGGTCTCCATCGTGACGTTCGACGACGGTACAATCTGTCCGATGCGATAACTTGTCATGGTCTTCTCCATCCTGGCTCCCGCCCGAGTTCTTGCCTGGTCGGGAGATTGCGTATTCAGTATGCTTCTCATTTGGACAGACACAGCCCCCCTGCCCTGCCCTTGCCGGCAGCCCGGACTTTCCGGGCTGCCGGCGTATGGTTCAATCGAACGGGTTTTCCGCGCCGTAGTCTGCGCCGTCCATTTTGATCTCGACGCTCGCCGGGTCGATGTCGTTGACATGCGCGGATTTGTAGTGCGTCACCATCTGCGGCATCATCAGCACGAGGGCGACCATCGCCAGTTGGATGCAGATGAAGGGGATCGAGCCGCGGTAGATTTGACCAGTGGTCACCCGCGCCACCGCCTGGCCGGTGATCCGGTCGGTGTAATCCTTCTGGGGCGCCACCGATCGTAGGTAGAACAGCGCCAGACCGAAGGGCGGATGCATGAACGAGGTCTGCATGTTCACCGCGATGAGGATCCCGAACCAAACCATGTCGATTCCAAAGGTCTCGGCGACCGGTCCGATCAACGGAATGACGATGAACGCCAGTTCGAAGAAATCCAGGAAAAACGCAGCCACGAAGACGAACACCGACACGAAGATCAGGAAACCCAGTTCGCCGCCAGGCAAGTTCAGCAGCAGATGTTCGACCCAGAGATCGCCGTTGACCGCCCGGAAGGTCAGCGCGAACACGGTGGACCCGACCAGAATGAAGATCGCGAAGCTGGTCAGCCGCATCGTCGCCTCCATCGCCTGCTCGAACCGGGCGAGGCTCAACCGCCCCTTAACAAGCGCCAGGATCAAAGCGCCCACCGCGCCCATCGCGCCGCCCTCGGTCGGGGTGGCAACGCCGATGAAGATCGTGCCAAGCACAAGGAAGATCAGCGCCAGAGGCGGGATCATGGCAAAGATCGTGCGTTGCGCGATTTGCGACAGCAGGCTCAGCGACAACAAGCGGTCGACACTGGCGATCGCGAAGACCAGGATGCTCCACCCCGAGAAGGCAAGGACGATGCGTTCGCCACTGGTGGCCTCGGGGTCCATCAGCAGGCGCAGCGCGATCTGGCTGATCACCGCGCCGATCACGAAGACGACCAGCAGCGAAATTGCGCCCGAACGTCCCTTTTCGGTGCGTCCGACCATCATGTCAGAGGGCAGCGACGGGGTTTTGCGCGGCTTAAGCAGCGCGATGACGGCAACATAGAGCATATAGGCGCCGGTCAGGATCAGGCCAGGAACAATGGCCCCCTGATACATGTCGCCGACCGGGCGACCCAGCTGATCGGCCAGAATGATCAGTGTCAGCGATGGCGGAATGATCTGCGACAGGGTGCCCGAGGCGGCGATCACGCCGGTCGCAACGCTGCGGTCATAGCCATAACGCAGCATGATCGGCAGCGAAATCAGCCCCATCGAAATCACCGAGGCCGAGACCACGCCGGTGGTCGCGGCCAGCAGCGCGCCGACGGCGACCACGGCGAAGGCCAGCCCGCCACGAATGCTACCGAACAGCTGGCCGACCGTTTCCAGAAGATCCTCGGCCATACCCGAGCGTTCCAGCAGGAGGCCCATGAACGTGAAGAAGGGCAGAGCCAAAAGCACGTCATTCATTATGATGCCGAACACCCGCTGCGGAAGAACCTGGAGCAGCGCCGACGACAGCAGGCCCAACTCCATACCGATGGCGGCAAAGAAGATCCCGCAGGCGGCTAGGGAAAAGGCAACCGGAAAGCCCAGCAGCATCAGTACGATGAGGCTGAAGAACATGATCGGTGCGATATTTTCAATTAGGAACCCGGTCATTTTTTCCTCCGCTCGTTATCCTCAGCCTTGTCGAGCTCAGACTTCAGTTCTTCCAACAGTTGCTCTTCCTCGCTCAGGCCATCCTGTTGTGTTGGGTCTGGGCAACGGTCCAGCAGGAAGCCCACGCATTTGATCAGGTGGGAAAGCCCCGCCAGCAGCAGGATGCCGAAACCGAGCGGTATCAGCAGCATCGCCGGCCAGCGGATGAGCCCACCGGCATTAGGCGAAGTCTCGCCACTTTCCAGGGCCAAAAGAAAATTGGGGATGCCGTACCAAACGATCAGGGTGACGGCGGGAAACATAAGGAACACGACGCCGAAGATCTCGATCCAGATTTGGGTGCGCCGCGGCAGTTTGGAGGCTAAAACATCGACTCTGACATGGCCGTTCTTGAGCAGCGTATAGCCGGCGGGCAACAGGAAGATCACGCCGAAGAGATACAGCTGTGCTTCCAGCCAGGCGTTCGAGCTGACCTGAAAGAATTTACGGCTCAGTGCGTTACCGGAACTGAGCAAGACGGCAATGACGACGGCCCAAGGCAGGATCCGGCCTAAGATCAGATTGAGACCATCAATGGTGCGCGCCAGGTGTAGCAAAGCGATCATTGGCTTCCTTTCGGACAAGAATTTTCCTGCGGCGCCGCGGAGGCGCGGCGCCGGGACGTCCTGTCGAAGCAGGCAGTGTTTACTTGTTGCGCGTCACGGCGCTGGTGGTGAAACCGTCCAGAGCGTTCTCGGCGATGCGGAACCAGGCCGCCTCGGCCTTCTGGAACTCTTTCCATTGCGGATAGATTTCGGCAAACCGCGGGCTTTCGTCGGACAGTTCCTGCCAGACTTCTTGGGCGGCTTCATAGGCTGCATCCATCACTTCGCGCGGGAAGTATGCAACCTTGGCACCTTCGGCGATCAGCTTGCGGATCGCGATCGGGTTCAGCGCGTCATAGCGCGCCAGCATGTCGCGGGACTGCTCGGCGCAAGCTGCCGTGAACGCCGCCTGAAGATCCTGTGGCAGGCTCGCCCATGCCTCCTGCCCAACAAGACAGGTGATAGCGGCGCTGCCCTCCCACCAGCCGGGGGAGTAATAGTACGGCGCGACCCTGTGCAGACCCAGACGGTAATCATCGTGCGGGCCGATCCATTCGGCCGCGTCGATCGCGCCCTTCTCCAGCGACGGGTAGATATCGCTGGGCGATATCTGCTGCGGCACGGCGCCGAGCTTGGACAGCACCTTGCCACCGATTCCGCCGATCCGCATCGTCAAGCCCTGAATATCCTCCAGTGAGTTCATTTCCTTGCGGAACCAACCGCCCATTTGTACGCCGGTATTGCCGACATTGAAATTGACGACGTTGAAATCCTTGTAGAGGTTGCGCAGCAGGTCCATCCCGCCACCCTGCACCAGCCAGGCCAGTTGTTGACGGGCATTCAGACCGAAGGCCATGCCGGCATCAAAGGCAAAAGCCGGCTCGCGCCCAACATGGAACGAACTGAGCGTATGGCAGCATTCGACCGAACCCTGCCCGACCGCCTCCAGGTTCTGCGTCGCCGGCACGATCTCGCCGCCCGGGAAGGCGCGAATATCAAAGCGCCCGCCGGACAATTCCTTAACGCGATCGCACAGCCGTTCGGCCGAACCGTATAAGACATCAAGAGTATTCGGCCAGCTGGTCGACATCCGCCAACGCACCACATCCTGTGCGCGTGAAATCGAGGGTGCCGCCAAAAGGCCCGCGCTTGTTACCGCAGCTGTGGCCGTCAGGAAATTGCGTCGCTTCATCATATATCCTCCCATTATCAGCGGGCTCCTCAACCCGTCTTACGACGTATACTGTACAATATATATGCAGTATACTGTATGATGAGTCAAGAATGGATCTTTTCAGCGGATTCAGCACCTAGACCGGATGATCGGGGTCACCAGTTGACTGGGCCGGTGGCCTCTCCCGCGGCATTCTCCGTTCGAGGGTTGCGCCAGATTGGCGGGCGTAGTGCTTCAAGAATGGGGGAGAGACCAAATGCAGGATATCATATTCATAGGCCTGGACGTCCACAAAGCCATGGTTTCGGTTGCGGTTGCGAGCGAAGAACGCGGCGGCGAAGTCCGCGCCTGGGCGAGAAGTTGACCTATATCCACCGACAGTGGGGCGGCCTGCAGACCTTCCTGAGAGACGGGCGCGTCGAGATCGACTCCAACCCCATCGAGAACCTGATCCGCCCGATTGCCCTGACGAGAAAGAATGCGCTCTTCGCCGGACATGACGAGGGTGCTTCATACTACACATCTGCATATGCCCTTATAATTGCATGGTTTTTTGGTTGGGATCGCGAGGCGCCGGGCGTCTGGCGCGACGTGCATCAGCGGCTTGGCGCACGCTGTCTTTCTGAACCTCGTCCTGCTTGATGATCCAAGGGGCACCTTTACAGGTCTGGATTGCGGGAAGTTCTCCGGTTTTGATCAATCTACGCACCGTCGACGGGCTGACATCTAGGATGGTTGCCGCTTCGTCCAAGGTGAGTTCTCCGCGTTCCTGACGTTCACCTTCACGATAGACAGGAATGCTACGGTTACGGCGCACACTGCAGATACGGCTTCGGTTCCACGTAAGGCCTTTTCCGGTGACCTTGCCCGCGCGGTTCAATATCGATGCTATGTGCTCATCGGGCATCTGACGGGCGAGAGCGCGGATCAGGTCCAGAGTGTCACCGGCAATCACCCACCGTGTGTGACCTACCTTGTTCTTCTTTATACTCAGACGCGTATGATCCCCGCCTTGCCAATGGATGATCAAAGGCAGGCTGTCTTCGGTCATGTCGACGATGATTTCTCGGATCATGAGCCGTAAAATCCGCTTCTGGGTCTCCGGCGTGACACCGGGGCTGTCCCAAGCCTGTGCCAGATCGGCACCTAGGCTCATCAACCGATCACGATCTGGTATTGAAGGACTGGGCGGTGTTTCGGTCTGGAGCCTTTCAATGTCGATTTCCAAATCGCGCACCTGTCGAAGCTTCTCATTCCAACGCCGCTCCAGCTCGTCGGCGACTAGCCGGTTATCCGGGTCGACCGCATCATACTGGCGCTGAGTGCGTTTCGCTTCAAACCGGGCCTGTTGCAGCGCGTTTTCCATTTGCTGCAACGTCTCGTGCCGCTTCTCTACCTGCGCTGACGCCGCAGACAGAGCCGCCTCAATCCCAAGGGGCTGCAGACGGTCCAGAACTTCGGCAGAAATTGCACGGTCAATACGCATGCCGCCGAACGCGATGCAATTGGCTCGTGCTTTACTTCCAAAAGTGCCATGACACACGTAGCGCTGCGTGTTGCCGCATTTACCGCTGTAGGCCACCCGCAAACGTCGACCACAGCGCGCGCACCGCAACAACCCGGGCAACAGCGCCTCACCTTTGCGTATTGCTCCGCGCGCACCATAGCCGCTTCGATTGGCGTTCTGTGCGATCATACTTTGCGTTTTTTCGAAGGTTTCCCAAGAAATGTAGCCGGCGTGGTGGTCACGGATCAAAACGTCCCAGTCGTTCCAATTGCGCCGAAAGCTTTCACGGGTCTGGCGTTTTTGTCCATCCTTGATGACGGTTTTGCTGCCGCGACGTCCGAATGCATAGGCCCCGGCGTAGACCGGGTTTGTCAGCATGTGATGCAGCGTTGGGTAAACAGGCAGTGTCCATGTGATGCGCTGTTCTCCACCGCCATAAATCGCGCGCAGTAACATGACTTCCTCATCCCGGAACCACAAAAGAACCTGGCGGATCGACTGCAATGCAGCAAACTTTCGGAACACCAGGGCAATGGCGTCCCGAACGCGGCGGTCGGGGTCCATTTCGATGCGATTGTCATCGGTTTTGACGTATCCGACAGCCACCGTCGTCAGCAATTCACCCCGTCCAGCCTTTTGCTTGATGGCTTCAGCCGAGCGCTGCCGGAAGACCGACACTTCCATCTCGCTCATCGTGCCTTTCATGCCCAAGAGCAGGCGGTCATTGATCAGACGCGGGTCGTATAAGCCGTCTTCGTCTACAATCAGCGTCCCCACCACAGCGCAAAATTCCAGCAAGCTGTGCCAATCACGCCCGTTGCGGGCCAAGCGCGAGGCTTCAAGCGAAAATACAGCACCAACCCGGCCTTCACAGATCGCAGCAAGAAGTTTCTGAAATCCCGGGCGCTCGGTGCCGCCGCCGCCCGATTTGCCAAGATCTTCGTCAATGACTTCGACCGTTTCCCACCCCAGCTGTTGCGCCCGCTCGGCTAGGCCATATTGCCGACGTTGGCTCTCCAAGTTGTTAGCCACCTGATATGTGGAAGACTGCCGAATATAAATATAGGCGCTGCGCCCCAGATGCTCAGCCGTGATCTTGCTCATTGCTGCCCTCCTTTCCGGTCTGACACGGACTGGATAGACTCGGCGCATTCACCGCCTCCTGCAGCAGCTCCCGAAGAAGCATCATGGCCATCTGGCGATCGGCTGGGCTCCAATGAACCGTTGGCGCGAGATAGGCAAACAGATCGGGTTGATTGGGGTGTGGCATCGACATCTCCTGTGCTGACCAATTTGTCCTCACGGGAGTGTAAGAGCTGATCCAACAGCGCACGAAGATCGCGCAATCGTTCAAGCGGTAGGGATGGAGTATCGACAGGCTTGATTGATCCAGCCTCAGGTGTGATCATCCAAGCCGGAAGATGAAATGCTCCACCATGATCTTGGCGGATCAATAGATGACGACAAAAGTCGTGCTCAACTGATCCTGTAATCTCAATCGTTTGGCCGCAAAGCGGGTGAAATGGATACGTGACGACCGCGTCAAAACCCAGACTCCCGGCATTATGACGCTGCTTCCGACGAAGGCGGCCGCACATGGGCCCGCATCACTTCCCTGATCGCCACCGCGAAGATCAACGGCGTGGTGCCCTTCGCGTATCTCAAGGCGACCCTTGAGGTGATCGCAGCCGGTCACCCAGCCAGCAAGATCGACGATCTGCTTCCCTGGAACTTCAACCCGTCAAGCTGATCCCGCGTGGGGCGCAGACACCGCTTACCCTCTGCATCAGTTACGGCATCGACATAATCCTGGAATACGATCTGCTGCGCCGGGTGCTCGAACCTGACAGTGGTCAGCCAGCGCCGGTAGGCCTTGGTCCATCCCTTCTTCCCGGGATAGACCCGGCCATGCCGCAGCAGGAAGCCCTGAAGATGCTGCCGCGACTTGCCCAACAGCTTCATTGCCGCGGCGCGTGCCCGGACCAGGTCCCGCATTGCTTCATGCGCCGCATCCGGCACCCAGACCGCGGTCAGTTCTCCGGCACGGTGCAGCCTGGCCGGCATCACAGCATCGCGCCGGTCTGTCTTTACCCGGTCTCCAGCCTTCATTGGCACCAGAGAGGGCGCAACCACGTCACAGGCATGGCCGAGCCCGGTGATCTGCCGGTGCAGGCCATATCCGCACGGGCCTGCCTCATAGCAAAAATGCAGCTGCCGGGCGGTTCTGCTGAGCTTCTCGACGAGCTTGCCGATATGATCGGGCCGGTTGGGAATGTTGCCCCAGGCGCGGACTTCGCCGCCGCGCTCTCCGTTCGCAACCGCAACCGAAACCATGGCTTTGTGGACGTCCAGGCCTATGAATATGATATCCTGCATTTGGTCTCTCCCCCATTCTTGAAGCACTACGCCCGCCAATCTGGCGCAACCCTCGAACGGAGAATGCCGCGGGAGAGGCCACCGGCCCAGTCAACTGGTGACCCCGATCATCCGGTCTAGAGAATTTCGAAAGAAAACCAGCCGTTCGCGACGGGTATTGCAAAGCGGTGAAATTGCGACGCAAGGCGACGTGTTAATTCAGACGCGCTTCCTCATCGGAGCACGAGAGGCTTCGTTATTTGCCTCGACCATTTTTCGCAACGCCCGCATGAAGACCTCGTATTCCTCGTCCGTCAATGGCGACACCATTTTGTCCTGGACATCTTCCATCAGCGGACGCACATCGCGCACTGTCCGGCGACCTGCATCCGTAATGCGGACAATCAGTGCTCGGCGATCTTGCTTCGATCGCTCCCGCGTGGCGAGACCGCGATTTACCAATCGCTTGATGACATCCGCCCCGCTTGTCCGGTCGATTCCCACCAACTTCGAGATCGATAATTGATCAAGTTCGGCATCTGTGCAGAGGACCGAAAGAATGGCAAACTGCACCGCCGTAAGGTCCAGCTCCCCACATGCCTGAGTGAAAAGACCGATGTGAACCTGATGCAAGCGGCGCACCAGATATCCGGGCCTGTCCCAGAGATCTTCGTATTTTTCTTGGTTCATCTGCTCGCCTGTGGTTGCCAAGTGCAATATACTGTTCTCCATTTTTTCCTAGCCCTCTTTCATTTGGATCGGGCATCTGATCGCGCCCGCCAAGAAGGAACGAACCAAAAAGATATTGCCCGCCCCAAATTAAGGAGTATACTGTAGATTAATGTAGAACACATATGCACTGCATTTTTCATGACCGTCAACCGTCGGTCAAGTGCAGCGGATAAGGGAGGGGAAATTGGCGTCAGGGATTGGAGCGCGCGTAGCTCGCAAGGAGGACAGCCGACATCTGAAGGGCAAGGCGCAGTTCGTCGGCGACATCAAGTTGCCGGGATTGTGGGAGGCCGCTTTTGTGCGCAGCCCATTGGCACATGCGACGCTGGGCCGGATCACCAAACCCGCCGGGGCCGAGGATAGGGTGTTTACCGCCGAGGACATGGCCGATCTGAAGCCGATTCGCACGGTCTCTACCCTGCCCGGTTACAAGATGTCGGATTATCCAGCCCTGGCCCGTGACAAGGTGCGCTATGTCGGTGAGTGCATCGCCGTCTGCATAGCCCCCACACGCGCCGAGGCCGAGGACCTTGCCGAGGCAGTGGAGGTGGACCTGACCCCGCTGCCACCGGTCACCGATGTTTTCGCAGCCTTGGACGAAGGCGCGCCGCTGCTGCACGAGGAATGGGGCGACAACCTGTTCCTGACCACCGATTACGACAGTGACCTGAGCACCGCAAAGGCCGCGGCGACCGTCGTGGTGGAACGCGAATTCAAAACCGCCCGCCAAGCGATGAACCCGATGGAGGGCAAGGGCGTTCTGGCCCACTGGGATCACAAAGCTGACCAGCTTCAGGTCTACACCTCGACCCAGGTACCACATGTGATTCGCACCGGGATTGCGGAATGTCTCGGGTTCGATCAGGCCAGCGTGCGCGTAATTGCCCCCGACGTAGGTGGCGGGTTCGGCTATAAATGCGTGTTGCAGCCCGAAGAACTCTCGGTGTCCTGGGTCTCACTCAAGACCGACCGTCCGATACGCTGGACCGAAGACCGACGCGAACATCTGACCGCCGGGGCCAATACCCGCGAACACAATTATAAGGTCACCGCCTACGCCGATGATGACGGTCGGCTGCTTGGGCTCGACGCCGATATCTGGGTGGACGTCGGCGCCTATTCAGTCTGGCCCTTCACCGCCTGCCTTGAGGCCGCCCAGGCCGGCGGTAACCTGCCCGGTCCCTATGACCTGCAAGCCTATGCATGCCGAACCTATTCGGTGGCCACTAACAAACCCGCCTTCACCCCCTATCGCGGTGTGGCGCGCCCGGGCGTCTGCTTCGTGATCGAGTTGATCATGGACGCGATCGCCCGTGCGGTGGACAAGGATCCGCTTGAGGTACGCTGTCTCAATCTCGTTCCGGGAAGCGCGATGCCCTATACTAACGTAACTGGCAAGTACTACGATTCCGGCGATTACCCTATGGCTGCACGGGAAGCCGCGAGGATGATCGACGCGACGCATTTCCGTGAACGCCAGCGCGCCGCCGCTGCTGAAGGCCGCCATATCGGTTTGGGCTTTGCCAGTTTCACCGAACAATCCGCCCACGGTTCCAAGGTCTTTGGTTCCTGGGGCCTGTCGGTCGTGCCGGGCTATGAGCAGGCCACCGTCAAGCTGAACCCCTCGGGTGCGGTCGAAGTTCTGTCGGGCAACCATTCTTTCGGACAAGGCCTGGAGACAACCATCGCACAGGTTGCCTGCGAATGGCTCGGCGTCGACATTTCGCGGGTGCGCGTGGTGATGGGCGACACTGGTCGAACACCGAACTCCTTCGGTGCATTCGCCTCGCGCGGGATGGTGATGGCCGGAGGTGCGGTCTCCAAAGCCGCCGAAGAACTTGCCCGGCGCATCCGGGTTCATGCCGCGCACCTGCTGCAATGCCCCCCTGAGAAAGTCACGCTGCATGATGGCGCGGCCTGGCACGACCAGGCATTGGTCAAGTTTTCCGAGATCGCAAACACATGGTATTTGCGCCCCGATCTCCTGGCCGACGACGTCGAAACCACGGGGCTAGAGGTCACCGAAGGCTACAAGCCCGACATCGACACCGGCCTGTTCACCTATGCCACCCATGCCGCTATCGTCGAGGTCGACCCCGACACCGGCCTGACCGAGATCCTCGATTACGTTATCTTCGAAGATTGCGGTCGCCGGGTGAACCCGCTTATCCTTGACGGGCAATCTTACGGTGGTGCGGCACAAGGGATCGGCACTGCTTTGTTCGAAGAAACGCTTTACGACGGTTCCGGCCAACCGGTGACCTCGACCCTGGCCGACTACATCATGCCAGGGCCCGCCGAGCTGCCGAATTTCCGACTGGGTCATAGCGAAACGCTCTCACCCTATTCGCGGCACGGAATAAAGGGGGTGGGCGAAGGCGCCGCGATTGCTCCAGCCGGGGCCATCGTGAATGCCATCAACAACGCCCTGGCGCCGATCGGGGTCGAACTGACCCAAGTGCCTGCCACACCGCATCGGGTTCTCTCCGCGATATTTGCAGCGCAAGCCAAGAAGGAAGCCGCGCGATGAAACCTTCCGCATTTTCACACCTTCGCGCCGACTCGGCATCGGCGGCGGTTCAAGCACTAAAGACGGGTGCCAAGGTTCTGGCCGGTGGTCAGTCGCTGGGTCCAATGCTCAATCTCAGGCTGGCCCGCCCGGAGGCGCTGGTGAATGTGTCGGCCCTGCCCGGCATGATCGATATATGCGAAAAATCGGACAAACTCTGTATCGGCGCAGGTGTGACCCACGCTCGCATTGAGGATGGCAAGGATGATGTCTCCCTACCCCCGATGATGCGCCACGTGGCCCGCGGCATCGCCTATCGCGCTGTTCGCAACAAGGGAACGATCGGCGGCTCGCTGGCACATGCCGACCCGGCAGCAGACTGGCTCACGGCGATGACCGCGCTGGATGCCGCAGTGATCATCCGGGAGGCGGGCGGCAAGGAACGATCCGTGCCGATCTCTGCTTTCATGCTTGGAGCCTATCGGACTGTGCTCGATTCTTCGGAACTGCTGATACGGGTCGAAATCCGCAAACAGTTGCGTGATGCCTTTTGGGGATATGACAAGGTCTGCCGCAAGGTGGGCGAGTTCGCCGAGGCCATCGGCGCTCTGGTTGTGCATCCTGACAGCGGTTTCATCCGGCTAGTCGCCGGAGCGACCGGCGGTCCACCCCTGATCTTGACAGACCTGGGTGCCAGCATCGCCGCCAAAGCGACGCGTCCCGCCCGCGACGAGGTTCGCGCGGCGCTTGCTGCGCGACTAACCGATGTCGATGACGTGAAGCTTCATCTGATGACAACGGCACTTTGCCGCGCTATCGAGAAGGTATTGCCCGAATGAACATGCCCGATACGGACCTCAAAGGCTCCACCGAAATAGCCCCGCTCGAAATCCGCTTGACCGTCAACGGCGCAGAACACGCCGTGCGAGTTGCGCCGCGGGCCCAACTCGCCGAGATCCTGCGCGACCACCTAAACTTGACTGCGACCCATCTAGCCTGTGAACAGGGTGTTTGTGGCGCCTGCACGGTGACGGTCGATGGACGCCCGGTACGGTCCTGCCTCACCTTCGCCCACGACTGCGACGGCAGCCGCGTCGAGACCTTGGAAGGCTGGGACGGTGATGCTCTGATGGACCGGCTGCGCGCAGCGTTCCACCGCAATCACGCCCTGCAATGCGGCTTTTGCACCCCGGGGATGATCACCACCGCGCGCGACCTGGTCGAACGGTTGGAAACCGCGGATGAAGCCCGCATTCGCAATGAGCTTTCAGGAAACCTGTGTCGCTGTACCGGCTATGTGGGCATCGTCAAGGCAATTAGCGAAGTCATCAGCGAACGCGACGCGGCCGGGATCCCCGCGCGCCCTGTCACCCCGATGGAAGCCCGGCACAAGCAGGCCTTTGCCCCCTTCGCAGCACGGCCCGATACAACGGCTGAAGTCAAGCCCTCTGTTGCTGGTGATAGCCGGGTCGAAAACGGCTGGACCGTTGTGCGCCGCAAGGTCACTCTAGACCATCCCGCCGATGCCGTCTGGGCGCATTTCCGCGACCTGCCCGCCGTCGCGCGCTGTCTGCCAGGCGCCGAGCTGTCGGACATCGAAGGAGAGCGCTTTTTCGGTCATGTTGGGGTGCGGTTCGGCCCGATTTCGGCTCGGTTCGAGGGGGAAGGCAGTTTTGCCACTGAGGACGCCAATCGCGAGGGCAAGGTCAGTGGCCGGGGCAAGGACCGCGGTGGCCAATCCAATGTCGAAGGCGAGTTAAGCTTCAAGGTCCATTCTGGAGAAACCAAAGCAAGCTCGAATGTTGATGTGGCATTTCGGTTCCGCATCGAGGGGGTGTTGGGTCAGTTTAACCGCCCCGAGTTGGTCAATGGTCTGGTGGACTACATCCTTGGCGAATTCGTCGCCAACTGCAATGCGGTGCTTGCAGGAGGCGAAGTACGTGAGAGTAAGGGCGTAAGTTTTTGGGCTGTGGCTATTTCAGTGCTCAAAGGTCTGTTCAGGCGACGCCACTCGGCTGAATAATCTCTACAATTCCCGGCGGCATTGCCAAACTGATTGGGGACCGTTCCGACTGGGGGCATAAAGACACCTTACGGTGGCTTGGAGCCGTAGAGTTAATGCGGCTGACCGCGTAAAGACGACATGGGACTACCCTGAATTTTGGCCCTGACGTGGTAGCTTAATTTTGAGGAGACCCACGTATGAGCATAGGCAATGCCCAGAACCTTGATGTCCATCAGATGCTCCTCTCTCCACCTATGCCCGCCACGGTAGCAGCGGGTTGGTGGGAAAGCAGTTCATCCCATTAGCTCTCCCATTGTACCGCACGGGCAGGCCCAGCAGGCAGGAACTGATCAGGATCTTCGTTTGCATGCTTCAAATCATCACAAGATCGGGGTCAGAGGGAACCGTTTCTCCGGAAAAGTGGAAAACTGAACCCGGACTAACCGTGTAGTTTCGGCATGGCAACGGGGTTCACACGCTGCCTTCCTGCTCAATCACCAGCACGCGGGCGCAGCCAACCGGGTGCGCGACATGCTCGTCACCCGCTTCCGCGTGGAAAATATCCCCTGAAGCCAGCTTGAACATTGAAGTTCCTGCTTCCGAACGGCAGTGCATCTCCACCCCGCCTTCCAGAACCACGAAAACTTCGGGGCCGTCGTTGACGTGCCACTTGTAGGGCTTGTCGGTCCAGTGGAGCCGCACGGTAGTTGCCCCCGTGAAGCGCTCGATATCCAGGGCGTCCCAGGCCCGTGCTCCGGTAAAATCTTCTGGTGCGATCTTTCGCATCACCATCTCCTTTGTGACTAATGGCATCTTGCCGCCGGAAGCGAGGGAGCGCATCTTGCATTGCGCCGGAAGACGGCTGCCAATCGCTGGATCGACAATGATAATCGACAGAACCAACAAACGCATTCTAGCGCTGCTAGAGCAAAACGCACGCCTGAGTGCGGCGGCCGTTGGCCGGGAGATCGGGCTGTCCCGGCCCGCGGTGCAAGACCGGATTGCGGCCATGGAGCAGCAAGGCGTGATCAAGGGGTATCATGCCGAAACGGACGAACGTGCTGGCCTCACACATGCGGTTCTGTTCGTCCGCATCGCCGAGCGCCCCTGTGATCGGGCACTGCGCTGGCTCGCCTCGCTGGATGGGGTCGCTGCCGTCGCCTCGCTGTCCGGCGAAACCGACGCCTTGGTCACCGTCGCGCTGCCCAGTGTGTCCGAACTTGCGGCGCTGAACGACACGGTGGCGGCATCGCCGCTGATCGCAAGTTCGCTAAGTCAGGTTGTGCTGAAACGGCTAACCGGTGTTTAGTGTGACCTCTGCAAACGCGATGTGCCATCAGCAGCCCTTAGGAACACGTCTACCAGCACGGCGTTGGGTCCGGCAAAGGGCTCCCTGGCATCCACGGCCCAGTCGATCTTGCGCAGCCGTTGCTGGAAAGCGTCGCAGGCCGCACGATCAACAAGCTCAGCATAGCCGCCGAAGAATTGCAGCTTCCCGCCGTTGTGCAGCCCGGTCGGCCCTTCCAGAATGAGGCGGCGGTACAAGCAGGACGGAACGCGGACGGAGAGGAAGAAATTCCTGCGGCAGGCGATCCAACCGGTGCCAGCGGCAGACAGGCCGCCGCCTGGCACGATCTGCGGGCATTCGGGCGGCGCTTCATCACTGATCCCCAAGTATGGAGCACAAATGACCGCGTTGCACGAATAGCGCTCGGGCCGCATTTTCCCCTTTCCCCGGTTTGTTATGCGACACGCTCATAGGCTGCACGACCGAGACGGGTC
>NZ_JBVVXU010000043.1:0-4523 GCF_055902035.1 Leisingera sp. SA215
TCGGACGCTTCGTACTTTGCCCAGAACTCAGGGATCGTCAGGTTTTCGATGTCGTCGCACAGAATGCCAAACCCGATCTTCGCGCGCTCAAACTCCGACAAAGTGCGCCCGTTGGCGTCCTCTGCCGGGGCCAACGCCACGATGAACTTCTCCATGCCCTTCGACGGCTTCGGGAGGTTCTGCGGCTGGAAACGCCGACCGGACCAGCGCCAGGTTCGACCCGCCCCCGCGAACTGATGGCACGTTACTTCTCAGAATTGTGTACGGAATGTGTGACAAACGCTTAAGCTCCTGCATCAGATTTTGCAGAAGAAACAGAGACTTAAGACTGATCTAATGGTGCCCGGGGGCTGCTTTGAACATCGGTTCTGAACAGTTCCCGGACATTCCCGCACCGGAGGTGGCATACGTATTTTCAACCGTTTAACGGATTCTCGCCATTCCCGCTTGTTCCGCTGAGTTCCTCTACCTACAACATAAAGGAATGGGGCCAAAAGTGGGGCCAGAAATCGGGAGCGGTTCAAGCCCAATGAGGGAAACGAACAAACTCAGCGCCGCGAGGGTCAAGGCTGCCGCAGCCGGGAAACATGGCGACGGCGGCAATCTGTGGCTTCACAAGCGCACCCCGGACCGCGGCAAATGGCTGTTGTACGTGACCGTGCATGGCCGCCGCCGGGAAATGGGGCTTGGCCCTTACCCTGAGGTATCCCTCAAAGAAGCCCGCGAGGAAGCGGCGAAATGGCGCGCCTTGGCCCGGCAGGGGCTGGACCCGATCAAGGAACGCCAGCGGGAGCGCAGGCAGGCGGAGCGCAACATGCACCTACTGCGGGACATTGCCGCCGACGCCTTCGAGGCGCGCAAAGCTGAACTCAAAGGCGACGGAAAGGCGGGCCGCTGGTTCTCCCCCTTGGAAATCCACGTCCTGCCGCGCCTGGGAGCTGTGCCCGTGGCGGATATTGACCAGATCGACATTCGCGACACGCTGGCCCCCATTTGGCACGAGAAGGCCGAAACCGCCCGCAAGGCGATGAACCGGCTAGGCATCTGCTTGAAGCACGCCGCTGCGCTGGGCTTGGATGTTGACTTGCAGGCGGTAGAGAAAGCGCGCGCCTTGCTAGGCAAACAGCGCCACAAGGCAAAGCATATCCCGGCGCTGCCCTGGGCCGATGTGCCTGCCTTCTATGCCAGCCTGAATGAAGGCACAGTTACCCACCTTGCCCTGCGCCTGCTCATCCTGACGGCGGTTCGGTCTGGTCCGCTGCGACACCTGCATATTGACCAGATTGACGGCGATGTTTGGACCATCCCAGCGGAGACCGTGAAGGGCCGCAAGGATGCCACATCGGATTTCCGCGTGCCTCTCAGCCCGGAGGCGCTGGAAGTCATTGAGGCCGCAAAAGAGCGCCAGCGCGAGGGGGTTCTTTTCCCCAGCGTGCGTAAAGGGGTCATCAGCGATGCGACGATGGCGCGGCTGATGGAGCGCAGAGAGATGGAAGCCCGTCCGCACGGGTTCCGGTCTAGCTTTCGGGATTGGGTGGCAGAGACCACCAACACGTCCTTTGAGGTTTCGGAAACCGCGCTGGGTCATGTTGTCGGCGGCAGCGTTGAACGCGCCTACCGCCGCACGGACCACTTAGAACAGCGCCGCGTGCTTATGGCACGCTGGGCGGATTTTGTGACCAAGGGGCGCAGTGGAATTATAAGGATAGCTGTGTGAGATTTTTTGTTGAGATCGAGCCCCCGGAGACCGCCTACATACACGAAGCGGCCCAGTGGATCGCATTCGGAAAGATTCCAGAATTCTATAGCTCTCCAGAGTGGGGGGACGAATTCGATATCCGCGGCGATGAAAGTGCCGAGCTCGAATTCTTGAAAGCAGCGGTCGACGTTGATTATCAAAATCTACCAGAAGCGATTCCTGAAGTCCTCTCAGGGATCGACCTCCAAACATTTCAGGAGGCACTGGGCACTACGCTAGGAACAGAAATCGAGGAGATTAAGCGACAACGCCAGAACTATGAGAACATGCTAGGCATCATTGATGAGAGCGGGAGCACTCCTGAATTTTCGGAAATACGCATTCAAATGTTGCGCGAAAATTTAGCTCGCTGTGATCGTGAAATGGAGTTAGCTAAAGTCATTCAGCCGACCATTGAAACTCTCCTGAGCTACGAAGAACGGGCAAAGGCAAAATTGTTTTATGCGCTATCAGCCGGAGAGCTTGACGCCATCGGTTGGCACATGTGCACGCAAGAAGATGATAATTCTGAAACGGTTCGGTGGGAGGAGCGAAGCATCAATACCAGCCACTGGCGCATGAGTGAAATCGACTGGCAACGTGCTAATCTCGGGAAAAGGGAGGATAGTTCTCCATCTTGGGTAGCTGTCCGGGTAAAATTCCAAGAACTCCTGGCCCTGTTTCCTCAGCCGGACCTTCCAGGTGAAAACCTAACCGTCTCAAGATACGGCAGGACATTAACACACATTGGCGCCCCCCAAAGCCGAGGCACCGGCCAAGACCGCGGGAAGGGGAGGCCACTCAAGGGTGGCGGAGCAGTGAAGACTGCTGTCCTGAATCACTTCTCAAAGCGTCATGCTGCTTCGGACCTACCTGAAAAAAAAGAAGCAATCATTGAGGAAGCTCGCGCGTGGGTCCAAGATTTGTTCGAAGAAGACTTGTCCCGCGCCACCCTGCAGAGACACCTTAAGCCCTTATTTTCCAAGATGACAAAGTAAATGCCCAAAAATATGCCCATTAATCGCGAGCTACACGTGGCGAGTTCTGGGCCAATTCGTCGGAATTTGGGCTCTCTCCTTTATTCACAAAAATGATTGCCTGACACACCCTTCCTGCATCGACCACCAGATGCAGGAGTATGCCGAGATGCCCGAGAAACACTATCGCCGAACCGATGTTGAAGCGATCACTGGCCTGAGCCGCACCACAATTTACGCGATGATGAACAGGGGCGAATTTCCTCGCCCTGTGCGTTTGACACGCAAGGCCGTGGCATGGCCGGAAAGCGTCATCACCGAATGGCTGAATAGCCGCGAAGCGGCATAACAAAACCCGCCCCCCTAAAATACTGGGGCGCGGGCTGTACGTGATTTGCTTACGGGCTTTGACACCCGCAATCCTACGCCCTTTGCCCCGACATAGCAAAGGATATCAAATGAGCAATGGTCACTGCTACAGCAGTCCGTTCCGAAACGCTTGCGGTGTGAATCAAAAACGTATCAACCACCCCGCAGCACACGAAACCCAGATACGGCACTTACAAACACGGTTCGGCCTGAACCGCTCTCAGGCTGCCCTCTACGCAGAACTCCATTTCGGAGGGCACCCCCATGAGAAATGTTGATTGGTCATCCTGCGACCACCTAGAGCTCGCACCTAGCCAACAGAAAGAATGCGGGCCGGATATTGCCCTGCGGCAATTGGGAAATCGCAAAAGCCTTTGGATTTCCAGGCTGATGGCTAAGACCGCAGCGCAGCAGGAGCCCGCACCATGAGCCGCAAACCGTACAAAAGGAAAAAGCGCGGCACTGGCCGACATGTGCAACTACATGAGTGGCTACAGGCTTCCCTCGCATGGAGGAGCCTTAAGCCGGGCCCCCGCGCGCTCTATATTGAACTGAAGCGCCGCTACAACGGCAATAATAATGGAGCGATCATTCTGAGTCACCGGGACGCAGCAAAGGCTCTGAATGTGCACCGCAACACAGTGGGTGACTACTTCAGGGAACTGGAGGAACGGGGCCTCATCCACGCGACGCGCGGCTATTGCCTTGGTCCTGCTGGAATAGGAGAGGCTGCGCATTGGGCATTGGATGAATTGCCAACCCAAGACAGCAAACCTGCTCGAAAGGCATTTATGCGCTGGACTGGAGCTGAAAAGCCCCGCACAAACTCTGTGCACAAGCGACCCAAACAATGTGACGCTACGCCAGAAAACACCTCTGGACGAGAGCTCCCCGTCCTAAAAATCGTGACGGGATAGGTCTAATTCTCAATTTGGGCGGCACAAAAAGCAGGACATATATACATCTAGCCATAGGCAGGGCCCTTTTGGGCCTTGCCGACTTTCTACGAACCTGAAAAATCGAAAGAGCGCTCTTCTCGACAAAAGCAAACATCAGCGAACTTGCAGCCAAGCACGGACCTGATCCAGATCGAAAACCGCTAGCTGTCAGGCTGCCACCGCTTCGTTCAGCGTTCTAACGATCTTGATGATCTCTTGAGCTTGCTCACGGTCAAAGATACCCGCAATGCCCATGTCATCCAGATCCGTGAAGGGACTTTCGTAGAAGGACACAGGGTCAACGAAGCCGCTTTCTGTCAGACTGTCTACAACCATATCAAGGAATTCAGCTTGGTCTGAATTCAGCTGATTTTGTGATACGAAGGTGCTGAAGGCCTCCTTAGCTGTAGTGGTTCAGATGTGATCTGACAGTTGCCCGGATTTCCGGCGGCGTCTGTCAGGTCAGGTTTGGTTCAGGAACTTTCCCTTCCAGATTTCCTT
>NZ_JBVVXU010000044.1:0-589 GCF_055902035.1 Leisingera sp. SA215
CAGAGGAAGCGAGGCTGAAGGAAGCGGAAGAAAAGGTCAGGGTGAAGGTGGCTGAGGCCGAAGTAATCTCGGATGCTATAGAAACTGGTCTGGAGCTTGTAGCTGATGGTGCGCTTGCTTGGCAGGAGGCATCAGCAGATCAGCCGCCGCGGCTGATCTGGGGCGCGACCGCTCCGAAGACCAAGCAGGCACAGGATGAAAAGCTGAAGGAGATCCGCCCAGCAATGCGTATGGTCACACGCATTGCGCAACTGGTGGCGCGGAGCGTTAAGCGCGTCCTGGCCAAAGAGCGGCAAAAGCTGAAAAATGACGCGGATTATGTTCGCGGCCTGCGACAGAAATGGGAAACGGAAGATGATGCGCGGCTGAAGCGGATCTCGCTTGGTGGGATAGAAAACGGTCCGAAATAGGACGGGTTGCTGACTTTCGCTAAGTGACAAACCTGCCTTTCGTCGCAGGCGCGCGATCCTTGCGGCATTTCCGAAGGCATCAGAAAGTCGGCGGTTTCCGGACCTTCCTTGCGTCTTCTGATGGTAGCTCAAAGCCCGGTTAAGCCGACATTCAGAATAGTCAGTTGCAACCCCCCCCG
>NZ_JBVVXU010000045.1:0-288 GCF_055902035.1 Leisingera sp. SA215
ACGCAACCTGGTAGAACTCTTGCAGCACCGTCTTGTGGAACCGCTCGCAGATCCCGTTCGTCTGGGGCGATTTCACCTTGGTTTTGGTATGGTCGATGTCGTTGATCGCCAGGAAGAGCTGGTAATCATGCTTGTCGGCCCGACCGCAATATTCCGTGCCCCGGTCGGTCATGATCCGCAGCACCGGCAGGCCGTGCTCTTCGTGGAACGGCAGAACCCGGTCGTTGAGCAGATCAGCCGCCGTGATGGGCGTTTTGGTGGTGTAGAGCTTGGCATGCGCCACCTTGC
>NZ_JBVVXU010000046.1:0-11742 GCF_055902035.1 Leisingera sp. SA215
AGACGGTAATCAGCCAGTGGCCTGCGCCCCAAACCAGCCTCGCTGGGGCAAAATGTTGCTTCCGGGCTATTGCTGGTGATTGTATTGGACTGCCAAACCCTTGCTTTGAAAGGCCCCGATGCATGGACAAATTCAGCCTTGATGCGACTGATATCCGCATCCTCAGCGCAGTCCAGAAGCACGGCCAGCTTAGCAAAACCAAGCTGGCGGAGATCGTCAACTTGTCGCCGACCCCGTGCTGGGCCCGGCTTACGAAATTGAAGGCAGCCGGGTTCATCCGCGGCTACCACGCCGACGTTGCACTCGACCGGGTCTGTGATTTCACGCAGGTGGTCGTGACCGTCTCTCTCACACATCACCGCAAGTCTGATTTTGACCGTTTCGAGGGCCATATCCGGAAGCTGGACGAGGTCACCGAATGCATCGCCACAGGCGGTGGCATGGATTACGTCATGAAGGTCTTTACACCAAGCCTGGCAGCATTTCAGGAGCTGATTGAAACCCTGCTGGCGGCCGAACTGGGGATTGACCGCTACATGACTTACATCGTGACGCGCCACGTCAAATCCGCCCAGCCGAATCTTTCCGGCTTGGCGGCCAGGTCCGGCAAATAACCGGAAGCGTCTGAACGGTCTGCAAGCCTGTCTGACATCAGTCCGTTTGGTCTGCCCAGGTCTTGTTTTCAGTCCGCTCCCGGCCTGCCTGTGCGGGTAATCCTTCACCCAGTTCAAACAGTCCGCGGCTGATCGAGCCGACGGTGCAAAGGGTGAAAGACATGATGCAATCAGATGGTTTCGGGTTCGGCACACAGATCCGCAAATCCCCCTATTTCGACGCCACTGTGCGTTGGGGCGCCAAGGGGTTCTCGGTGTACAACCATATGTACATCCCGCGCAATTTCGGCGATCCGGAGCAGAACTTCTGGAACTTGGTGAACGACGCGATCCTGTGCGATGTGGCGGTCGAGCGCCAGGTGGAGATCACCGGCCAGGATGCGGCGAAATTCGTGCAGATGCTGACCCCGCGCGACCTGTCGAAGATGGCCGTAGGCCAGTGCAAATACGTGCTGATCACCAATGACAGCGGCGGCATCCTGAACGACCCGATCCTGCTGAGGCTGGCGGAAAACCATTTCTGGATCTCGCTGGCAGACAGCGACATCCTTTTATGGGCGCAGGGCGTGGCGGTGCATTCCGGAATGGATATCTCCATCGTCGAACCCGACGTCTCACCGCTTCAACTGCAAGGCCCGAAGTCCGGCGAGATCATGCGCGCGCTGTTCGGCGACAGCATCATGGATCTGAAATACTACTGGCTGCGCGAGGTTGATCTGGACGGTATTCCGCTGATCGTGTCCCGCACCGGCTGGTCCAGCGAACTGGGATATGAGCTGTACCTACAGGACGGGTCGCGCGGTGATGAGCTGTGGGAAAAGATCATGGCAGCGGGGGAGCCGTTCGGGCTGAAGCCCGGCCATACCTCCTCGATCCGCCGTATCGAGGGCGGCATGCTGTCTTACCACGCTGACGCCGATATCAACACCAACCCCTATGAACTTGGGCTGGACCGGCTGGTGAACCTCGATATGGAAGCCAGCTTCATCGGCAAGACGGCCCTGCGGGAAATCAAGGAGCAAGGCGTCAGCCGCAAGCAAGTGGGCCTGATCATTGAAGGCGCACCGTTGACCGGGCCCAACACCACCTTCTGGCCGGTCAGCAAGGATGGCACTGCCATCGGCAAGGTCACCTCTGCCGTCTATTCGCCGCGGCTGGATCAGAACATCGCACTGGCAATGGTCTCGGCGTACGAGGCCGTGCTGGGGGCAACGGTTGAGGTCACGGCCGGCACCGTCCCTGCCCGTGCGACCATCGTGGAAATCCCCTTCTTCGATCCGAAGAAAACCCTGGCCGCAGCCTGAGCGCTGGCTGAGCGATAATGAGGGATACCGCCATGTCCGACCTTTCAATCCAGCTGCACTGGCAGCGTGCTGAACCTGTGCTGCAAACCGGCCAGTATTCGAACGCCCACACGGTGCAGTACAACAACAGCTATGACGTCCAAGTGGACTCCGCCCCCGATTGGGGCGGAGATCCGGGCAACACCAACCCGGAACAGGCGCTGGCCTCGGCCCTGTCCAGCTGCCACATGATGACCTTCCTGGCGCTGGCGGCCAAAGCCGGCTGGCCGGTGGCCACCTTCCACGATTACGCCGAGGCGCATCTGGGCAAGAACCCTAAGGGCCAGATGTCGGTGACACGCATCGACCTGCACCCAGTGGTGCGTTTCGACACCGGATTTTCCGTCAGCGAAAAAGAGCTGGGGGAGATGCAGGATCGCGCCCACCGCTATTGCTTCATCGCCAATACGCTCGCCGACAGCGTCGAGATCAACATCCGCTGACCCCCAACAAAGGAGATGCCCTGTGCAACAGCAAGACATTTTGCTGAGCGATCTGGATGACGATGGCATCCTTCGACTGACTCTGAACGATTCCGCGCGGCGTAATGCCCTGTCTGAGGCGATGCTGGCGGCGTTGGCCCAAGCTTTCGCCGATGCAGGAGAAAATTCACAGGTGCGTGTTGTCGTCCTGGCGGCAAACGGCCCGGCCTATTGCGCCGGGCATGATCTGAAGGAGATGACCGCCGGACGCGTGGCAGGGGATGGTGGGCGGGCCTATTTTGCCAAGGTGATGGCGATGTGCTCTGCCACCATGCAGGCCATCGTGAACTGCCCCAAGCCGGTGATTGCCGAGGTCACGGGGATCGCCACCGCGGCAGGCTGCCAGCTGGTAGCCAGCTGTGACCTGGCCGTTGCCGAGGACACCGCGCAGTTCAGCACACCGGGGGTGCATATCGGCCTGTTCTGCTCGACGCCGATGGTGGCGCTGTCGCGCAACGTTTCCAGCAAGCATGCAATGGAAATGCTGCTGACCGGCGACATGACCCCGGCCCGGAGGGCAGAGGAGATCGGCCTGATCAACCGCGCCGTTCCGCCCGCAGAGCTGCGGGAGGCCACAATGGAAATGGCCCGCAAGATCGCCTCGAAGTCGGTGATGACATTGGCCACCGGCAAGCGCGCCTTCTATACCCAGCGGGAGATGCCGCTGCCGGAAGCCTATGACTATGCCTCCGGCGTGATGGTCGGCAACATGCTCGCCAGTGATGCCGAAGAGGGCATCGGCGCCTTCCTCGAAAAACGCAGCCCCCAATGGCAGGATCAATAGGACCATGACGGAAAACCCGTACAACACCGGTCTGGACCGCACCCCCGCGAACTATCAGCCGCTGACACCGCTGACCTTCCTGGAACGCGCCGCCAGCGTTTTTCCGGACCGCACGGCAATCGTGCATGGGGCCTTGCGGCGCAGCTATGCGGAGTTTTATGCGCGCTCGCGGCGGCTTGCCTCTGCCCTGGCCAAGAACGGCATTGGACGCGGTGACACCGTGTCGGCGCTGCTGCCCAACACGCCGGCGATGCTGGAATGCCATTACGGCGTGCCGATGTGCGGTGCGGTGCTGCATTCGATCAACACCCGGCTGGATGCGGCGGTGATCGCGTTCCAGCTCGACCACGCGATGTCGAAACTGGTGATCGTCGACAGCGAGTTCATGCCGCTGATGCAGGAGGCACTGGCCCTTGCCACGGTGTCGCCCATACTGATCCAGTATGATGACCCAGAGTATGGCGGTGTGCCGGCAGATGCGGAGGCCGCCGACTACGAGGTGTTTCTGACCCGCAGCAACCCGGATTTCGCCTGGCTGATGCCTGAGGACGAATGGGATGCGATCTCGATCAACTACACCTCCGGCACCACCGGCGACCCCAAGGGCGTGGTTTCGCACCACCGGGGCGCCTATCTGCTGGCGCAGGGCAACGCGCTGACCACCTCGATGCAGAAACACGCGGTCTATCTCTGGACCCTGCCGATGTTCCACTGCAACGGCTGGTGCTTCCCCTGGACACTGTCCGCCATCGCAGGCACCCATGTGTGCTTGCGGCAGGTGC
Source organism: Leisingera sp. SA215 (assembly GCF_055902035.1). NCBI lineage: Bacteria > Pseudomonadati > Pseudomonadota > Alphaproteobacteria > Rhodobacterales > Roseobacteraceae > Leisingera > Leisingera sp. SA215. Next base: position 4,006 of record NZ_JBVVXU010000046.1, read on the forward strand.
GGGCAGAACCCATCTGGAACGCCCTGGCGGATGAAGGCGTGACCCACCTCTGCGGCGCCCCCATTGTGATGTCGCTGCTGATCTCGGCGCCGGAAGAGGCCAAGCGCGATCTCGCCCAGCCGGTGCAATTCTTTACCGCCGCCGCTCCGCCGCCCGAAAGCCTGCTGGCGGACATGAAGGCCGCAGGCTTCGAGGTGACCCACCTTTATGGGCTGACGGAAACCTACGGCCCTGCGGTGGTCAATGACTGGCACCACAGCTGGTCGGATCTTCCCCCCGCCGAACAGGCCGCCCTGAAGGCGCGCCAGGGCGTACGCTACCTGCCGCTGGAGCAGCTGGACGTGCTGAACCCGGAGACGATGCAGCCGGTTCCACGCGACGGCCGGACCATGGGCGAGGTGATGTTCCGCGGCAACGTCGTGATGAAGGGTTACTTCCGCAATCCCAAGGCCACCGAGGAAGCCTTTGCCGGCGGCTGGTTCCACTCCGGCGATCTGGGTGTCATGCATCCCGACGGCTATATCCAGCTCAAGGACAGGTCAAAGGACATCATCATCTCGGGTGGTGAGAACATCTCCTCGATCGAGGTCGAAGAGGCGCTTTACCGCCACCCGGCGGTTGCGGTTGCTGCCGTTGTGGCAATGCCGCATGAAAAATGGGGCGAAACCCCCTGCGCCTTTGTCGAGCTGGCCAAGGGCAAACAGGCCGATGCGGAGATCCTGCGCAGCTGGTGCCGCGGCCGTCTGGCGCCCTACAAGGTTCCTGGCAGGTTTGTGTTCACGGAGATCCCCAGAACCTCGACCGGCAAGATCCAGAAATTTGCCTTACGCGAACAGGCAAAGGAAATCGAGTCATAACCAGGGGAGCAGCGCTTCGCAGGCTTAAGTGCTGCTCCGGTTAACCTCAAGGCAGCTGCGGGTGTTTTGCAAGTACAGCGAATGTCCGAAATGACGGAAGCGGTGTAGCATGCGATATAAGCATGAGCGGCAGCTAAGGGCCGATCGTTCTCGCGCGATTTCGCTGCGGCTGCGAAATGCTGCAACTGCTTGTTCGGTAAAACGGGCTCTGCGCCCGCTTTCGCGGTGTTTAGCCCGAACGCTGGCTATGGAAGCGCCAATGTCGGCGCATCGAATGAAGACACAGAGTCTCAGCTACTTAGCCTCCGAGGCGAACGGCAGGTTCCTATCCGCCCTCAACCTGGATCACGCAGCACTGGCATTGGGCGGCACAGAGCCCACAGAGCCGAATGCTGCGCCAGGCACGAGCGGCAGCGAAGCTGCCGGTTTCTCGGACGCCACTCGAGGGGGGCGAGTAGCGCGCAGCATTGCCTGGCGTCGGAGAAGCGCGCAAGCGGGAAATCGCGGTGTTGGAATTGGGTAGACCAGCTGGCTCTATGGGGATTTGAATCGGTTGATGGCCTTGGTTCTTGTTTTGCAGGTTGGGCCAACAGCGCTCGTTGCAGGCAGCTTCGGCACGGATTTTGTGAGCTTTGAGGGGCATGCGCCGGGTCTCGCGGGGCTCGGCAACCTCACCACCACTACTATCCGGGTTGCAGGCATGCCGGACTGGCCGCAAGCGGTATCGCGAACAGCGGCAATTGGGCTTCCGGTCTTTGGCGCGCGTATCATGCAGCAGCCCTCGCTGTTCCTGGCGGCGCCCTGGGGCGTCGTTCTGGAGCGATGGTTTCGACGATGATCAGGTGCCCGCCGCAGCAGGGGCATGGCAGCGCGAGGACGCGGGCAAGTGCATCGGCGTCATCGGCCGTGCTGTCGTGCGCGTGACCCTGATCAGATGTTTCGGCCCCGAGCAGCTCCCTGATCCTGGCGATATTGGCGGCACGGTTGCCATTCCCGAAGAAGCCGTAGTGGCGGATGCGGTGCTGCCCCTTGGGCAGGACATGGATCAGGAAGCGGCGGATGAACTCGCCGGTCTTGAGGGTCATGGCGGTATGCCGCCCGGGACCATTGACGCGGTAATCCTTGACGCGGAAGGTGACGCTCCGGCCGTCCATGCGGATCAGGCGGCTGTTGGAGATCGCGACACGGTGGGTGTAGCGCGACAGGTATGCCAGCACTGCCCTGGGTCCGGCGAAGGGTTCCTTGGCATACACGACCCAATCGATCCTGCGCAGCGGTTGCAGGAAAGCGTCGAAGGCCTCGCGATCCGCAAGCCCGGCGTGATCGCCGAAAAAGTGCAGCTTCCCGGCGCTGTGCAGCCGGGCCAGCCCGTCCAGAATGAGGCGCCGGTAGAGGCGGGACAGAACCCGGACGGAGAGGAAGAAGTTCCTGCGGCAGGCGATCCACCGCGCACCGTCCGCAGACAGGCCGCCGCCCGGCACGATCATGTGGGCATGCGGGTGGTGCGTCATCGCCGAGCCCCAGGTGTGCAGGACGGATGTGATGCCGGCCCGGGCGCCAAGGTGCTTGGGGTCGGCGGCAATCCGGATTACCGTGTCCGCGCTCGCTCGCATCAGCAGATTGTAGATCTCCCGCTTGTTTTGAAACGCAATCTCGGCGATTGGCTTCGGCAGCGTGAAGACGAGGTGGAAATACCGCACGGGCAGCAGTTCGGCCTCGCGCGCCGCCAGCCAGGCCTTGGCTGCACCCGCCTGGCATTTGGGGCAATGGCGATTGCGGCAAGAGTTGTAGGCAATGTGTTCATGCCCGCAGTCTTCACATCGTGCGGCATGTCCGCCGAGCGCCGCCGTGCGGCAGCGCGTGATGGCGTTCATCACCTTCAACTGGTCGAGGCTGATATGGCCTGCATTGGCCGCCCGCCAGGCAGAACCATGGACCCGGAAGATATCCGCGACCTCCAGCTTCGGCCGGGACAACGCAGTCTATGAGGCGCCTTTCCTGCCCTTTCTGCGCTTCGCCGCGGTCAGGCCGTCCAACGGGCTCTCCACCGCCGAGATCATGCCGGTAGCAACGCTGGCATAGTGCGCCGTCGTGGTGAGTTTGGCATGCCCGAGCAGCGCTTGAATGATCCGGATGTCAACGCCGTGCTCCAGCAGATGCGTCGCGAAGCTGTGACGCAAGGTGTGCAGTGTGACCGGCTTGGTGATACTCGCTGCACGCGCTGCCTGCTTGAACAGCCGCGAGAGCTGTCTGGCCGAAAGATGCCGCCCGCAATAGCCGGGAAAGAGCGCGCGGTCAGGCCCGGACACCCCCCTGTCGTTGACGGTCGGGCGTTCGGTCCACCAGACCCGCAACAGGCTCAGAATATCAACGGGCAGCATCACGTTGCGGTCCTTGCGTCCCTTCGACTGCACGATGCGGATAATGTTCTGTTCCCCGTCGATGTCGCCGACCTTCAGCCGGACGACCTCGCTTGCCCGCAGGCCGCATCCATAGGCGAGTGACAGCATCACGCGCGCCTTCAGGCCGGGGGCCATGGCGAGGATGCGCCTGACCTCGTTGCGGCTCAGCACAACGGGAACCTTCACGGGCTTCTTGAGGTGGAACACTTCGGCCGCCAGGTCATGCCGGCGCAGGGTGACCCGGAACAGAAACTTCACCCCGGTCATGGTCTGGTTGCGGGTGCAGATACTCGTCCCGCTCTCGATCAGATGCAGCTGGAAATGCTTCACGTCATCCGGTGAAGCTGTCTCCGGAGATCGCCCGAGCCAGGAGGCAAACCGCTTGCAGGCCCGCAGGTGGCTGGTCTGCGACGCTGGTCCCAGATTGCGTGCGGACATATCCGCAATCATGCGCGCCCGAAGGGGTGTCGCCGGTGCAGGGTGCTGAATGGTCATGGGAAAACCCTCTATCAACCGAGGCAAAATCACCTCGGCCAACAGCACACACCCGACCTCCTAAACCGCGAAACAAATACCGCTTCAGCCCAACGCCTGCCACGCAGAGCCCCTATCGCGGAGCGATTTAGTGCAAGCGCAGATTGCAGACTTTGCAAACAAACATAGAAAGCTGATAGCGCTCGTCAGAAGTCGACAGGACGCAAGCAATTGGAGATTCTGCGGCGCGAACCAAACCTTTAAGGCGTTTACAGTGAGCAAGATTGACGCAAGAATGCTCGAAACAGATTGCTTGTGTACCACTTCGTATTTGAGAACATTAGATGTCCAAGAACACCCGCCTTGCAAGACTACTTGACCGAGGCTTTTATCCGGCCGAACTCCCTCCGACTTTTCGAACTAAGAACTTTAGCTCTCTCACAGTGGCATTTTCCCCTCCGGAAAACTACTACGGCAGCACCACGTTCTTTGACGGGGCAACCTTTCGAGGTGTTCTTAGAACATTTGGGGTCGTCAATCCTTCTAGCTACTATCTCCTTTCCCAGTTCATTGCCGAAAACTGGACTGAAATCTCTTCAGTCATGAGGCTAAGCAAATGTTCTGGCGCAAGGCCAAAGTTCCCCCCCCTCAACGCTAGAGGTAGGGCGATTGAAACGGCCACACTGGCATCAAAGAGAAAAAGCCAGCGACACCTTGCAAGTAGTTTTCCGTCCATCCTGACCGTGGACATAAATCGCTTTTATGGTTCGATATACACCCATTCGATTCCTTGGGCTGCACTGGGTAAACAGGAAGCCAAACGGCAATACCGCGCGCATACTTTGAAAGCACATTGGAGCGACAAGCTAGATAAGTTCGTACGCAATTGTAACCAGCGACAAACTGTCGGAATACCCATTGGGCCAGACACCTCTCGTATAGTCTCTGAAATGATTTTAGCTCGTATCGACGCGGATCTTTGTTCAGCGCGATCTGGCATCAAATCACAACAGGTCTTCCACAACATCGACGACTATCAAATTGGTGCGTTCGAAATTGGTGAACTGGAAAAAGCACAAAGCGACTTCGTGCGAACTATAAGCCGTTATGAGCTTAGATTAAATGACTTCAAGACATCAATCGACGAAGGTTTGTCTTTTGCACCGTCAAACTTTCAAAGAAGCTTTGACACTCTACACGGCCAAACTGGCAAGAGTTTCGTGGAGCATTTCTTCGAGATTCTCTACTCTGTCATTCCGCAGCATCCAAACTCGAATGTAGCAGGATACGCCCTCAAAAGGTTTGCCAGAGCTCTCGCCCGTAACTCAGAGAAAACTCTAGTTCGAGAGTATCTGCAACGTTTGCTGTTTGCTACACCACATCAAGCTAGGTGGCTAATGCCATTGCTGTTGGGGTTATATAGACACTTGGGGACAAATGCTGAGACGCGCAAAGTGTTTGCATGGGGGGTGGAAATCTGTGCCAGACGCAACGACGTTGGGAACCTGCTTTGGTTCTTATACGGTGCGATTTTTCTAGACCTAAAGCTTGTTCGGAAAACCTGCGACTTGTGTATTGGGGCTTCCAGCGAGCTAGTCGATCTAATGCTGTTTCATGGTAGCCAACTTGGGTTGTTTGCTATCGACAAGCCCGCACTGAGACGCCGGTACCGCGATGCCAGTTTCCAAACTGAGGCTTGGCTCCCTCTATACGAAGTTGAGCGAAGGAACTGGGACAGCAACCCAGCTTTCCAAAAGCTAGGTACCGGCGATGATCAAGGCAGCCTATATGCGGAGCTACGTGATCAAGATGTCGAGTTTTACTCAACAGATCCAGACGTCTTTCACGTAACGGCATTTAAAGGATGGCGACTTACCGCAGCGGACTTTGCAATGGAACAGCAGCAAGAACAGGAACAACAGCCGGAGCAGCAACAGCAGCCTGAGCAGGACCAACAAGCGCAAGAACATGAGCAGGGTATCGACCAAGCAATTGATCTCGCGATTCAGATCTATGGAGCGCATCCCGCGCCGGACGACGACGACCACTATGAGGATTTCGACGATTTTTGGCAAAACTACGATTGATTGGATCGACGCTTCACTTTGAAAAAGTGCGCAATGGCGATCTATAGCCAGAGCAAGGATAACGGGTGGGAATCAACAAACCAGACATCCAACATGGCCCTTGGGCCAGAGTCGATGCTGTGCCAGGTATCAAAAGTCTGCGAAGCGCTGATTGCAGGAACTTACGAACTCAGTTAAATGGATAAGCTCGTTCGATCAGATTTTCAGCCTCTGGTGCTTCAAGTAGACAAAATGTCTTCCCAGCATCGATCAACAGATGCGGACTTGGTAAGCGTGGAAACAACTCAGATAGAAGACACCCAAGGGCTTCAGACGAGAAAGCAAAGGCCATCATTATCCAGGTCGAAGTTTCACTTAGCCCCTTTTGTTTTGTCAGCTCTTGTTGCTCATCTGTGTAAAGAATCGTCGAAAGGTAGCTTCCATGGACAATTTCTGATGCCAAAGAATACCCCCCCTGCTCAACTGAGCTAAAAAGCAACGCAGCTTTCGAACTCGATTTCTCGATGATATCGCCACGTTCAGCGCGATCGTGCTGATACTCTTTCGGTGTTTTAGTGTCTTTGAAAAATTTCAGTGCATCAGAAATCGGTTTGGATTTCTTAGACACCTGAAGCCTATCGGATATCAGCTCTTTGTACCCTCCAGCAGAATAGAACTTTTTTTGGTTCTTATAGATACTGTAGTGGGCATAGTGGATCGCTTGTTTGGCTGCAGACCCGTCATCTGACAATACGTAGGCTGCGGACAGAAGGCGTTCGTAGAACATCCGGGTTATTGGCAAACCGAACGGAAGTCTTATTGATTGTTCCTTTATCAATTCTGGTAGCATTGTGCCTAGTTCGCACGCTGAATGGATCAGTCGAACAGCGACTCGAAACTGATCTTCATCCAACTGACTGTTTCTCTGACTCTCTAGCGTCAGTTCGACGGAAACTCGGTTAAGTAAGACCAATATTACGTCGGCAAGCTCCGACATCTCTTTCGATGTTTCGGTAGGATTCGCTTTGAAATGAACTTTCTGCATACAATACTCCTACGGCTAGCAGCCGGATGTTCCCTTCCGTTCGAAGATAGTTGGTAGCTGCAACTACAGTGAAGGTCCGTTCTTCCCAGTGCGTTCGCCGCAATGGCTTTCTATCATGCCCCCAAACTGAGCGACTTTGCAAAGGTTGCTACCTGCGCTTCGCTGACCTTGGAGTCGGGCAAAGCCCCCCTTGGGTCAACTGAGCAAATTTGAAGGTCCGCTTTCGAGAAGCCTTTCGCGCACGCAGCACCTTCATCGCTGCGCCTTGTATGAATGTCGCGATTGGGCCGATTTCGTTGAAAAAGTCGTTTGGTTTTGTGCGTTGGGGATGGGTACGGCGCACATTTTGTTGGGCAGTCTGAGGCGATACCGCCTTGTTACGCTACGGCGGGTGCCATCGGCTTGAGTTTTGCCAATTTCCGGAGGTTTTGGGCTGTGGCTGCGAGGGTGAATTCGTCTTGGACGCCCCAAGGCCCCCGTAATCGGAGCCGTGCCAGACCGAGGATGCGTTTTAGGTGGGCGAAGAGCATCTCCACCTTCTTGCGCCGCTTCTGTGCGGTCGAGTTGTATTCGGAGGCCGTGCATTGCCGCGCAAAGTCCCTGACGATTTCGTATTTCTCACGATGGATCGCGCGGACCTCGGAGTTTGGGCAGCATTTGGCTTTTGAGGGGCAGTCCCTGCAATCAGCGCTCAAGGCCCGGTATTTTCGTGAGCGCCAGCTGGGGGCGTTCCGCTCTGGATCTGAGTAGGTTCGCCAAGTGTGCCGCCTCTCCTTGCCCTCCGGACAGATGTAGCGATCATTCTCATCGTCCCAGGTGAAGTCAGATCGGGAGAATGTCCCGTCCTTGCGCTCGCCTTTGTCGAAGACGGGAATGAACGGGAGGATTTTCCG
>NZ_JBVVXU010000047.1:0-16639 GCF_055902035.1 Leisingera sp. SA215
AAAAGCAGAAGCTTTCTCGAGGATTTCATTTTCCAGCTTCAAACGTTTGTTTTCCTTGCGCAGACGGTCCAGCTCCGCCGCATCCGCCTGCTGCCTGCGCAGTGCCGCCATTGATCCTGCCGCTTCGATCTCCAAGCGCCAGGTCTTCAACTGCGAGCTCGTCACACCCAGTTCCCTGGCCACGCCGGTTTGTGTGGCGCCAGGCTTATAAAGCCGACCAACAGCTGCGGCTTTAAACTCGTCTGTGAACGTCCGCCTCGAGTGTCCCATTCCATGTTCCTTTCTTGGACAGGGGTACTTTACCCCGGTGTCCGGGAACAGGAACGAAGTTCAGCCGACCGGGACGGGCTCCCCCGTTGTCTATACCGCTGCAGAGATCCGCGCGTTCGAGCCCTTTGCCGAGAATCCATCCTGGCTCAATGAGCGTCGGGTCCGCGGCAATTTCGGCACTCTAATGTGATCGCGAGAGATGGCGCCCTGTGAGACATGCGGTTAAGCTTCTGGTGAGAGGAGGCATGGCATGCAGCGCCGTCTTGCCGCAATTCTTGCCGCTGATATCGTGGGCTACTCAAGCCTCATGGATGAGGATGAGGCAGGCACGCTTGCGGCACTCAAGACCCATCGTGCCGAGTTGTTTTACCCGGAGACGGAAAAACGCGGCGGCCGGATCGTTAAGCTGATGGGCGATGGAGCTTTGGTCGAGTTCCGCTCGATCCTGGAAGCCGTCGAATGCGCACTCGCTATCCAGAAAGCGATGGCGGCCTCCAATGGCCCAATCCGCCTTCGCATAGGCCTAAATCTCGGCGACGTGGTTGCGGACGGAGAGGATATCTACGGCGACGGAGTGAACGTCGCGGTTCGTCTGGAAGGACTGGCCGAGCCGGGTGGTGTCTGCATCTCTTCGGTAGTTCGTGAAAGTCTTGGTAAGCGGATCGAGGCCGAATTCACTGATGACGGAGCCTTTCAGATCAAGGGAAAGCCGCAGCCAATCCACGTTTGGCGCTGGCACCCCGCGACCGGACCGGAGCCTGTTCGACCGGTGGCCGCTGTCCACGCCGGTCCAGCAGGCACGCAAGCGAACTTTGATCTGCCTGCCATCGCCGTCCTTCCTCTGGCGAACCACAGCGGCGATCCTGAACAGGAGTTTTTCGCGGACGGTCTGACCGACGACATCATCACAGCGCTGACCTACTGGCGAACCTTTCCTGTTATCGCCCGGCACTCATGCTTCGAGTATAAAGGCAGGGATGTAAACGTAATCGACGCCGGGCGCGAACTCGGTGCGAGATACATCCTTGAGGGTAGTATCAGGAAAGGCGGCGGGCGGATAAGGATCAGTGTTCTGCTGGTCGATTGCAGTGCAGGCCACCATGTATGGGCGGAAAAATACGACCGCGAACTCACCGGCATCTTTGAAGTTCAGGACGACATAGTGCAGTGCATTGCAGCGCACATTGCGCCTGAGGTGGCGCTGGCCGAAGCGCGGCGGTCGAGTGTTCGTTGTCCCGCGGATCTTGATGCATGGGAACTTTGCCTGCGCGCACTGCCGCTGGTGCGGAGACGTACACTTGAAGGGGTCACAGAAGGGCGCGCGCTTTTCAAACAGGCGATCGCACTGAGACCCGGCTATGCAGATGCTCATGCCGGGCTGGCGATGTCCTACAATATGGAGATTCTAATTGGCGAAACCGGCGATCGTTTCGCGACAGCGGCACTGGCGATGGAGGCAGCACGGGCGGCAATCGAATGCGACGAAGCGTCTTCCTTTGCACATCACGAGCTCAGCACCGCTTACCAATGGCTGAACAGGGTCGATGACGCATTGGCAGAGGCCCGCACTGCCGTTGAGCTCAATCCGAACGACGCCTATGCGTTGCACGCGCTCGGCAACAAGTCTGATCTCGCGGGCGACCCGCAAGGTATTTCGCTGATGGAGAAGGCGCAGGAACTTAACCCGGCCGATGCGCAGTTGCATTCGCACCTCACGTTCCTCGCCCGGGCATACGTGAATTCCGATATGCATGAAGCGGCAGTCGATTGCGCACGCCGTGCAATCAGACGCGAGCCGGAATATGCGCCTGCCCACTACATCCTGGCGAGTGCATTAGCGTGCCTTGACCGGATGAGTGAGGCGCTGCAGTCTCTTCAAGACTGTGAGACGGCGAGCCAAGGTTTTGTCGAAGCTCGCCGGGGGTGGCAGCCCTATATTAGTCAGGCAAGCAACGAGCGGCTGCTCAAGGGGATACGAAAGATTGCGCTCCAATCGAAGTCCCAAGGATAGCTGGAACACGTCCTGCCATGCTTCGCGGCCATGACGCAGGGTGATTTTTTGAGCGGCGGCGTCGGAAGTTGGGATCGTCCGTGATCCAGGAGTTCCAGACGACGTTAACTTAGCAGGCGCAGAGAATGTCTCCTTCGACGGATTGCGCCGCAGCATTTTGAAGTGTCAGTAATGACCGCTCAGGGCCGGTCGCTTTGGGGGAGCTGATTATGGCCCTCAAAACAGGGCATCATCCAGAGGGAAAGCAGATGCCTAATCTGCGGTGCCTACACCGCATTCTTCCATTTGGCCTGGGTCACGTAAACGATGCTATCATCAGCACTGACCATGATATCACCATCCTGAATATTGACCTGCAGCTTCATCGATCGGCTTGCAAGGTTGCCCAAATCACGGGTGGCCGCCTCTGAAAAATTGACAACCTGAAGGTTATCAAACCGGGTGGTGCTGTTTTTGATCTTTTCCCACCAAACCTCAGCGGTCCTGCCATAGCTATAGACAATCACCTCTTTGGCCTTGCCACAAGATTGACGAACAATCTTCTCGCTGGGAAGTCCTAACGCTACCCATAGTTCAAGCTCGCCACTCAGGCTTTTCTGCCAAATATCTGGCTCATCATCTGTTGAAAGGCCCTTAGCAAGTTCCAATTGCTCATGGGCGTTCAGCGCAAAAGCGAGAATACGCACCATCAACCGTTCATCCGTCTCCGAAGGATGCTTGGCGACGGTCAACTTGTGGGTCTCGTAATAATGCCGATCCATATCGGATACGGAAAGCTCTACTTTGTAGATGGTGGCCTTTTGCGCCATGATATTTCCCGGGCTAGCGAAGATAGGGATGCTTAGAGCGCTGCGCGGCTTTGCGAAAGCGGAAAACAACTGGCATTGCCCCGCGAGGTTGTCGACCCGTCGCCGGCCTTAGGGCCATAACAGTGTTGAACTGAGCACGAATGGCTGGCCTGGGTAAGCTGCAGCCGGCGTTGAACGAACCGGGCAACTGGGACTTTGGACCGGAGAGCTCAATCTTGGTTGATCACAGGTCGCGCCTAGTGGGAGTTGGCTCAGCGTCGCTTGCCACGGACGTCTGGGGTCTTGTTGCCACGGGCCCTGGTTTCAGAGCGCGTGTTGCTGTCGTTTTCCTCGACAAGCTTGCGCCACCGGCCAAGTCGACCTGGGTCGATTGCCCCAGCTGCAACCGCTGCCTGAACCTCACAGCCTGGCTCATGCGCGTGGGTACAATCCCGAAAGCGGCACTTGGGTGCAAGCTCAGTGATCTCCGCGAACAGCATGTCCAGACCAGCCCCGACATCGCTGACATGCAGCGCACGCATTCCCGGCGTGTCGATCGCCCAGCCCCCGCCCTTGATGGAGTGCAGGGAGCGCGACGTGGTTGTATGGCGCCCCTTCGCATCATCCTCCCGAATGCCGCCCGTAAGCTGTGCTTCCTCAGGTGGCTTGGCAGCAAGAGTGTTGAGCAGAGTTGATTTCCCAACCCCGGATGATCCGGCCAGAGCAATAGTCTGCCCTGATCCGCACCACGGAGCCAAAGCCGTCACCGCATCGCGGGTTTTCGCGTTCACCGCAACGACGGCCATTTCGCGCTGAAGGTCTTCCGCCTGCTGCCGGTACCGCTCCACATCCGCCGTTTGATCGGCTTTTGTCAAGACAATCACCGGGTTTACACCCGCCTCATTTGCGAGAGCCAGGTAGCGTTCCAGCCGGGCTTGATTGAAATCGTCATTGCAGGAGGTAACGATGAAGAGCGTGTCCACGTTTGCAGCGATCAGTTGCTGGGTCCGGGCACCCTCGGTCCGGCGCTGCAAGAGGGCACGTCGTTCCAAACGGCGAATGACTATGCGGGTCCGTGGATCCGCCAGTATCCAGTCCCCAACAGCGAAATTTGCCGTATTCGTTTGGGCGGGCAGGTTCAGCTTCACCGGGCCGGTTTCACAAACGGCTGTCATTCGGGACCGGTGGACAGTCGCAATGCGCATCCGGGCAAACCCTGTCTCGTCAGGCCGAAGCTGGCTGCCAAAGAACTGGGACCAGCCGAGATCGGCCAAAGACAGGGGGGATTGAACAATAGAATGTACCACGGTGTGTGGCATGGCTACGGCATCAGGGAAAAGCAAGTCCTTTCGGCCGGTTCTACTGCCGTCAGGCAATAATCAAGGTTTCCTTACTTGATCGCTTTCACGTTATCAGAAGTGAGTAACGCCACGTGGGCCGGCTGCCACAAACGACATCACTTTTTGTCGGTTCCCGGCAATGAACCACGAGACGCGCTTGAGGCTTGAGGACTGCCAATCACAGATTGCCGAGGCTCAATTGTTGGGGTTTTACAGCAATCTATGACACCATTCTTTCGTAGCTGTTTGCCCTCAGTTGCTGCAACTCCCGCCTACCATTGTTACTTTGAAAGAATGCTGCGCTGAGCACAAATGACGGGTCTGGGGAAGCTGCAATGCAGAAGGCTAGGAGGTATTTGGCGGCAGCATTGGGCCGCAAAGCTCGTTATTATTCAGCAGATTGCAACGGAAGCAGCGCCGTATCCGAAGGCTGGTCAGAGCTGATGCAGCTACATACGTCAGAGTATTGTTCGCTGCCTGCCGTGTCCGGTGTCCCGCTATGGCGCCTCTTTCGGCTTGCTTTGCCTCAGCGGCCGACCGATAGGGCTGCATGTTCAAGAACCGGGCCATCGTCTTTATTCTGATTACGCTGATGATCGACGCTATCGGCGTTGGTATCGTTTTCCCAATCATGCCGGACCTGATGGAGCGCGTGGGTGCAGCGGACACCGGCAAAGGCGCGCTGTGGGGTGGGCTGCTGATGGCCGCCTATGCAGGCGCGCTGTTCCTATGCGGCCCCATTGTCGGCAGCATCTCCGATGCGGCTGGACGCAGGCCGGTCCTGATCGCCGCGCTTGCCATGCTGGCGCTTGATTATGTGATCATGGCCTTGGCGGGCAGTTTCTGGCTGCTCTTGCTTGGCCGGACGCTCGCAGGCCTTGCCGGGGCGACCTACATCACCGCCACCGCCTATATTGCGGACATATCTTCGCCGCGGGAAAGAGCCGCGAATTTCGGCCTCATCGGCGCCGCGTTCGGGATCGGTTTCGTACTTGGTCCGGCCATCGGCGGTGTTGCGGCAGAAGTCAGCATCGCGGCGCCGTTTTGGATTGCGGCGGTTCTGTCGGCCGGCAATGCTCTTTTCGGAGTTTTTGTGCTGCCTGAGAGCCTGGTGCCGGAGAAACGCCGCGCCTTTGGCAAGCGAGATCTCAATCCGTTTAAATCGATTTTCGATGCCTTCCGGCTGCCGGGGCTTGCAGTGCCGCTGCTGTGCATTTTGATCTTCGAGTTTGCCAATATGGTCTACCCGACGCTTTGGGCTTTCTGGACCCGCGAAGTATTCGATTGGCCGACGCTTTACATCGGGCTGTCGCTTGCGGCCTACGGCGTGCTTCTGGCTTTGGTCCAGGGCGGGCTGATGCCAATCCTTATCAGATGGATCGGGGACTTCCGCACCTTGATGCTCGGCATGATATCGGCGCTGACCGGAATGATCGGTTTCGGCTTTACCGGGTCGGTTGCGGCTCTGGCCGTCTTTCTTATGCTCGCAGCGCTGTCTGATCTTGTGCCTGCCTTGCTGACGGCCATGGCATCGAACCAGGTGGATGAAGACCGGCAAGGGGTGGTGCAGGGCGTTATCGCGTCGCTGTCATCCGTCGCGGCAATCTTGGCGCCCCTCGTGATGACCGGCCTGTTCAAGGCCTCTGTTGACGATCAAGGCTTTTACTTGCCGGGAGCTCCCTTCCTCTTCGCAGCGGTTTTAGTATTGGCAATGATGCCTCTCGTGGTGCGCTTGCGGGGGCATGCTTCGGTTTGAGAAACGATCAAGTCAGAATGACTTTGCTTCAGCGGGTTGTGGCAGGTAAGTCTTGGTTGCAATCGCTCGCACCAAGGAAACGCTGCGCGATGCACAAATGACCTCTGTGGATGGCTCCTTCATTGCAAGACATTTTTGACCTTTATTGCGGCGTCTGTTCAGTACAGTCGTCTGTCCGGCCCGTTCACGTGGTGATCTGCCATTGGCCTTGATGTTTTCCGCAAGCGAGGTTCCAATCGGCTTCACGGCCTAAAGAGGCCATCGTCATTCCCGGAGTGTCCTTGCTTTTGGTTGACTTTGTTCCGCGTCATCACATCATGCGTCTTGCATTTCTGGCAGGTTTCCCGATCAGGTGACCGGCTGCCGGTAATTCTCCTGTCTCGTCAGCATTGCCCAGATCACGCGCGCCGTTTTGTTTGCCATGGCAACTGTTGCAAGCCGGACCGGCTTTCCAGCGAGCATCCTTGCGGTCCAGATATCGACTTTCTCGGGATGGAGTTTTGCCATCAATGCGCGCGATGTCATGCCAACGACAAGGAGTTTTCTGAGGTAGTGATCTCCCTTCTTGGTAATCCGCCCAAGCCTCTCTTTGCCGCCACTGGATGCGTATTCCGGGCGCACGCGCCCAGTGATTCCGATCTGATGCGCCCACCCATTCCGATTTTATCCGCCCGTCGATTCCGGGCTATTCGCCCACCCCTCTGACGAGTTGCTGCGAGGCGATCTGCAGCCCGCTACCTTGCGGTTCTTTTGGGACCGGAGGGAGCGCGATGAAGAGATTGCCAATGCGGAAGATACGAGACGTACTGCGACTTTCAGCCGAGGGCCTGTCGACCCGCCAGATGGCGTCGAGCCTGGCAATTGGCCGCACGACCCTGCGGGGATACCTGGATCGCGCCCGCGACGCTGGCCTGAGCTGGCCACTGCCGCCGGAGATGTCCGATGCTGACCTCGAGGAGCGGTTGTTCGCCCCGTCTGCTCGTGCCAACCAGCGCCGCACATCGCAACCGGACTGGTCCTATGTCCACCGGGAATTGCGCCGCAAGGGCGTCACGCTTTCCCTTCTGTGGGAGGAGTACCGCGAGGCCTATCCTGACGGCTTCGGTTACAGCCGCTTTTGCGAGCTCTATACCCGCTGGGAAGGCAAGCTGTCGCCGGTGATGCGCCAGCGCCATCCGGCAGGCGAGCGGCTGTTCGTCGACTATGCCGGAGCCACGATTGACGTGATCGCCCCCGAGACCGGCGAGGTGCGCGCCGCGCAGCTGTTTGTCGCCACCCTCGGCGCTTCCAGCTTCACCTTCGCCGAGGCGACCTGGACCCAGACGCTGCCGGATTGGGTCGCCAGCCACGTGCGGGCCTTTTCCTTTTTTGACGGGGTGGCCGCCCAGGTGGTGCCCGATAATCTTCGGGCCGGCGTCACCAAGGCCTGCTTCTATGATCCCGAGCTCAACCGCACCTACGCGGATCTGGCAGCGCATTACGATACTGCCGTGGTGCCCGCGAGGCCGCGCAAGCCCAAGGACAAAGCGAAGGTCGAGAGCGCTGTCCAGCTGGTCGAACGCTGGATCCTGGCGCGGCTGCGCAACCGGCAATTCTTCAGCCTTGAGGAATTAAACGCCGCCATCCGCCCGTTGCTGGACAGGCTCAACAACAAGGTCTCCCGCCACCTTGGCGCCAGCCGCCGGCAGCTGTTCGAACAACTGGACAGGCCCGCCTTGAAGCCGCTGCCAGCGGAGCCCTACGTCTATGCCGAATGGAAGAAATGCCGCGCGGGGATCGATTACCACATCGCAATCGGCCGGCATTACTATTCCGTGCCGCATCAGCTGGTGAAGAAAGAGCTGTGGGCCCGCATCACCGCCCGCACCGTCGAGGCTTTCCACGGCGGACAACGCGTGGCTTCGCATGTCCGCACCTCCGGCAATGGACAGCACTCCACCCAGCGGGATCATATGCCCGCCCATCACCGGTTCCGCGAAGATTGGACGCCGCAGCGCATCCATGCCCGGGCCACCCGTGTGGGCCCGAATGTGGCGATCTTCGCCGAGGTGGTGATGCGCGGGCGCAAACATCCCGAACAGGGCTACCGCACCTGCCTGGGTGTGATCCGCCTGGCCGACAAGTTCGGCCGGGACCGCCTTGACGCTGCCTGCAAGCGGGCGCTCGAGATCAACGCCCGTTCCTATTCATCGGTCCATTCGATCCTGAAGAACGGGCTGGAGCGCAAGCCCCGCACCCGCGCCGCGGAGGAGCCTGCTATCACCCACCCCAACATCCGTGGCGCCGACTACTTCCATTGAAAGGATACTCATGCTGACCCACCCAACCCTCGACCGCCTGAAAGCCCTGCGCCTCGATGGCATGGCGGAGGCCTTTGCCGAATTGCAGGCGCAGGACAGCGCCGCCGGTCTGACCCACGCCGATTGGCTTGGTCTGCTTGCCGACCGTGAAGCCGCCAGCCGCGAGACCAAGCGCTTTGACGCCCGCATGCGCGCGGCCAGGTTGCGCCATGTGGGCGCCTGCCCGGAAGATGTCGATTACCGCGCCCGCCGCGGCCTCGACAAAGCCCTGTTCCAGAGCCTGCTCACGGGCAAGTGGATCACCGAAAAGCGCAATCTGATCATCACCGGCCCGTGCGGTGTCGGCAAAACGTGGCTGGGCTGCGCCCTGGCGCAGGCCGCCTGCCGCGATGGCACCACCGTGCTCTACAAGCGCATGCCGCGCCTCTTCGAGGAGCTCGAAATGGCCCATGGCGATGGCCGCTTCCCCCGCCTGTTCCGCAGTCTCACGAAAGCCCAGTTGCTGATCCTCGATGACTGGGGGCCGGACCGGCTGACCGCACCGCAGCGCCGCGATCTGATGGAGATAGTCGAAGACCGCTACGGCCGCGGCTCAACCATGATCACCAGCCAGCTGCCCATCAAGGCATGGCATGATGTCATCGGCGAGCCGACCTTTGCGGACGCTATCCTCGACCGCATCGTTCACAACGCCTACCGCCTCGAACTCGAAGGGCAGTCCATGCGCAAGACCATCGCCAAAATGGATGACGGAACACCCCAAACCTGATACCCCGAAACCTATGCCTCAAGGCAACGCGTCAAAGGTGGGCGAATAGCCCGGAACAGGTGGGCGCATATTGTCGGAATGGGTGGGCGGATTCTCCGGAATATGCACACTGGATTTATTGAGCGGGGTTAAGCCCAGCCAAGCGGCCAGATCTCGTCCGGTTTTGAACTGTTTGGCGTCGCCGATGGTCGCCACAATAGCTGATGCCGTGATTGGGCCAATCCCAGGCACCTGCATCAATCGCCGCGCATTGGCATCGTTTCGGGCATGGCTTTCAATCAACTTGGAAAAGCCTTCAATTCGGGCGCTAAGCCCAAGGAGTTGATAACACAAGGTACCGAGAACCCCGTTCGCCAGTTCCGGAATTTTAGGTAGATCGCCTTCAAGATGATTTTTGGAAAAGCGGACCATAGCCTCGACCCCGGTTGGAAGAACATAGCCGAACTCACGCAACATCCCACGTATCATGTTCGAGACCTGGGTTCTCTGGCGGACGATGAGCTCGCGCGTGCGGTGTGCCGTCAAAAGGGCCTGCTGATCTTCCGTCTTGATCTCGGAAAATCTCATTGTCGGGCGGCCAACTGCTTCGCAGATTGCCTCCGCATCCACCGCGTCAGTTTTCCCACGTTTGACATATGGCTTGACGTAAGTTGCTGGCATCAAACGAACATCGTGACCTAACTTCCGAAGCTCACGCCTCCATGCCCGCAACACAAGGCGGTAGGCTCTTGAAGAACTCTAACAGTTTTGCGCGTTTGATCTTCTTGTTGAAGACCTTGTCGCCGGTCACAGAAACTCCATGAACCTGGAAAACATCCTTGGCTAGATCCAGTCCTATGGTTTTTACTTGCATTGGGTGGCTCCTCTCAAAAGCAGATTTTGACACCTGCAGTATGGCGCATTGCGACGCCGGGTGGAGCAGGAGCCATCCACATCATCCGCTTTGGGGATGGCACTGCGGGCGCAGCATTGCGGTATATATGGATTTAGACCCGGCCGCCCGAGCGTTCTGAAAGCCAGCAAGGACGCTATTACAACAGCTGACCCATGTCACCCGGCCGTCGCCCCGGGTGCGCCTTATCCGAACATCTTGGCGTAATCCGCTGCTGTAACCCCAAGGTGGCGGACGAACGCGCGGCGCATCCGCTGGGCATCGCCAAAGCCCGACCGCGCGGCCACGGTCTGAATCGGCGTCCCAGAGCTGAGACCATCCCTCGCGTGCTCGACCCGGATCCGCTCAACAAACTTCGATGGGCTGCTGCTGGTCGCGGCGTGGAAGCGTCGGGACAGTGTTCGTTCGCTGGTCGCGGCCGCGGCCGCCATCGCCGCCAGCGTCCAGTCGCGGGATGGGTCCGAGACGATCGCCTCGACCAGCAAGGCAATCGCGGGCTCTGCGGCATGCTGCGCGTCGAGGGCGGGCGAGAACTGCGCCTGACCGCCTGAGCGGCGGGTTTGGACGACAAGCTCGCGCCCAACGGTGAGCGCGACTGTGGGCCCGTGGTCGCGCCGGATCACCGCGAGGGCCAGATCGATGCCCGCCGTCACGCCGGCCGAGGTCATGACGTGCGGATGCTCGACGTAAATGCGGTCCATCTCCCACCGCACGGCGGGAAACCGATCCCGAACCATGGCGGCGCGCGACCAGTGCGTCGTCGCCGCCAGCCCGTCCAGAACGCCCGCTTGCGCGAGCAGGAGCGCGCCCGAACACACGGCGATCACGCGCCGTTCCGAGCGACCCTTTGTCCAAGCGGAGACCGTGCGGACGAGTTCCGTACTCATCAACTGCGGATCGATCCCGACGCCGCCCGGCACAAGAAGGTCGTCTGCATCGGACTTGGCGTCGACCGGTGCATCAGCGGTCAGACTGAGTCCGCAAGACGCACGCACCGGTTTGCCGCCCATGCTGACAAAGCGCGGGACGTAGAGCATCGAACCCTCCCGCCTTGCTTCCGCAAAGGCTTGGACAGGGCCTGAGACGTCGAGCGCGTTAACACCGTCAAACAGCAGTACGTCGATGCGCCGGGAGGGGCAGGTAGGTTTGGCCATTTTTGATGCCTGAATGACATTCCTGCCACAAGCGTTACGCCCTACCTTCGCCTTGTGTCAACTAACTTCGCCGAAAAGGGACGACGCGATGAAGATCACGACTGAGAGAACACAGGCGAGCGCCCTGAACTTCGCGCTGCTCTTGGGCGCGAATGCCGTGCTCGGCTCGGCCATGCCAATGCTTATCATCCTTGGTGGGCTGGCGGGGCTGACATTGGCGCCCACGCCCGCCCTCGCCACGCTGCCCGCGTCCGTCCAAACCCTAGCGGGCCTTGTGGCGGCGGCGCCGTTCTCGCTTATGATGGGGCGCTTCGGCCGCCGGGCGGGGTTTGTGGCGGGCGCGGCGTTGGCTGCAACGGGCGGGGCGGCGGCGGCCGTTGGCCTCCTCTGGGGCAGTTTCCCGCTTCTGCTCCTGGGCCATGTCGCCCTCGGGGCGGCACTGGCCTGCTTCCAGTTCTTCCGTTTCGCCGCTGCGGAGGTCGTGCCGGACCGGTGGCGGCCGGTTGCGATTTCACTGATGCTGACCTCCGGGCTGATCGCCGCCTTCGCGGGGCCGGAGGTCTTCACTCGCACCAAGGACGCGCTCGCTCCGGTCCCGTTCGCGGGTGCCTATGCCGCTGTCGTCGTGCTGAGCGCGGCCGGCGTGCTGCCACTCCCCTTCGTGCGCGGGCTGGCGCGGGCGTCCCGGACGGAGGGGCCCTCTGCCCCGTCCGCCGGCGTTATGGCCGTCCTGCGGCGCCCCACAGTCGCAGTCGCCATCGCCGCAGCAGCGGTCTCGCAAGGCGTCATGATTCTGTTGATGGTGCCGACGCCGATCGCGATTGTCGGTTGCGGCTTCGCCGAGGCTGCCGCGGGCGATGTTGTGCGCTGGCACGTGGTCGCCATGTTCGCACCCAGCTTCGTGACCGGCTTCCTCATCAAGCGGTTTGGCACCACCGCCGTCGTTGCGACAGGGCTCGCTCTTTTGGGCGCGTCTGCGGTGATCGCCGCCTCGGGACTGACGATCATCCACTTTTACGCCGCGCTGGTCGTCCTGGGCGTCGGGTGGAACCTCGGGTTCGTCGGCGCGACCGCGCTGCTGGCGGACGTGCTCGCCCCGTCAGAGCGCGCCGCCGTTCAGGGCATCAACGACACCGCGATTGCGCTCGCCGCGTCGATCTGCGCCTTCGCCTCCGGTGCCCTCGTGGTCGGCGCGGGCTGGACTGCGCTTGCGCTCGCCGCGCTGCCCGTGGTCGCGTCGATGGCGCTGGCACTGCTGTGGATCATGCGCGGAACCAAGGTCGCTGCGTGAACGCCAGAGAGAACAGTTCGGATTGCTATACCCGCTGAACCGAGCCTTCGTTGAATACCATGGCGCGGACCAGTGCCTCGGCGTCGAATTCCCGGCGCGAGGAGCGCAGAGTGCGTTTCAGGGTCGTGCCGATCCCCAGTTCACACCAGAGTTCTTGGAGCGCGAAGACGTCGCCAAAGCTCCGCCCCGGCTCATGGATGACCTCGGAGGCAGTGTTTTCGGCCCGGCCAACAGCCCGATTGGGACCGTTGATCAGCGGCTCCAGCTTTTCCGGGGTGAGGTCGTCGAGGCGTCCGTGGTTGGCAATGACGCGCACGCGAACCTGACCGCGGTCATTGCGGAAGGACACGACCAGTTGCAGGTACTGACGGCCGCCAGTCTTGGTGATGCTCTTCTGCGTTATGTGGCGAGAGCCATCACCGCCTGAGCCCTTATATAAATGATGAATACGAGTACGGCGTGTGACGGCGCAAGCCGCTGGAAGCATCACATCATCTAACCCTAACCCATTGAAATAGCTACACACCCTAATCGCAGGAATTTCAAATCCGGCTCGGAAGTGTCGAACTTGGGGGTATCAGGTTTTGAAGCCCGGGCGAAACTGCCCAGGCTATTGTCTTGGACAATCGCAATTGCTTCAGCGTGCGTCGTGGATAATCTCACCGTCGAAGACTGTGAGCAAGACCTGGGTCTCGGCGATGTCCCAAATCGTCTCCACCTTCTGCGATAGCGCTTCGATGTCGGTATCAATCATGATCAGATCCGCACGTTTTCCCGGCTCCAGCGACCCGGTCAGATCCTGCTGCCCCATCGCAATCGCACCGTTCACCGTATAGGCGGCCAGAACGTCGTCCAACTCCAAAACTTCCTCGGCGTTGACCGCAACCACCACGGTTTTCTGGTTTTCATCCTGGGAAAGCGGGTTAGCCGGCAGCAGATCTGCCCGTATCAGGCCAGCCGCCATGTTAACGAAGGGCTGCGGTGACGGCACATCCACCGGCGCATCGCTGCCGGCAGCGACAATGCCGCCGGCATCCCGGATGCTGCGGAACGGGTACACCCGATCCCCCCAAAGGCCATCTTGGCGGTAAAGCTTGTCCATATCTACCAGTGAATCCACGTTGTTGATGAAGGGGTTGACCGTGGTGTCATATTCCCAGAACGGCACCGCCCAGGCCATGGTCGGGGTCACCACAACACCCATTTCGCCAATGCGCGCAATCTCCTCATCGGAGACAAACTGGATATGTGCGAGGTTGTGCGGCAACCCGCTGCTGCCGTTTGCGCTGCGCGCCGCACTGATGGCATCCAGCGCCGTTTTCACCGCGCCGTCGCCAATCGTGTGCATATGAACGGTAAAGCCCGCAGCGTCAAAGGCGGTCACCGCGCGGTTCAGTTCCTGCGGCGAGAACTCCAGAAGCCCGTAGCGCTTTTCGCATTGCGAGGCATCATGGCCATGGGCCGTCCGAAAGGCATCGGCCGCCGCAGGGATCGCATAATCAGCTAGATGGGCGCGGGCTTCGCTGCAGACGTCGCCGTCCTGATCGACATAGCCCTTGATCTCCATTTCCTCACCCATTACCGGCTCTAGATAGGGGTTCAGCATCGCTGCGGTCTGGGTCGGATATTCCACCACGCCGTCAACGAACATCTTGATCCCGTCCGCCTTGATATACTCCGCCCCCTCGAACCGGGCCCGCATGGCACCGGCATGGGCCATGGCGGCGTCGAGATCGAGTTCGCGGGTGCGCCCGCCCATCACGTTGCTGTCGATATGGGTGTTGAGCCGCAGACGGAACTTCAGCAGATCCTGCGCTTCCAAATATTCGTAGACCTCTGCAATCTGGTCAGAAACCCAGGCGTCCTGGGCCGAGGTGATCCCGTTTGACGCCATCAGCGCGGTCAGATCATCCAGCACAGGCTTGTAGTTCTCGAGGCCCGCAACCGGGGCGCCGATTATATGGCCGGCAAAATCCTTCGCGGTGCCATCCGGATTGCCATCGGCATCAATGTTGAAATACTCGGCATAGGCGGCATAGTCCGTTTTCAGGCTGGCCGCCGTTACCGGGGTCGGCTTGCCGGTATCAGGATGATGTGCCTGCGCCAAGGCGGCGGTATTGGCCCCGAAGGCATGCCCGTCGGACCCTTCCAGCAGGATCGGTGTCGTGGCCGAAACCGCATCCAGCGCCGCAATGACGCTTGGGTAGGTCTCGGTCACGCTCAGCAGCGAGGGCGGGTTGAAATATTTGCCGATCAGCCAGCCATCGCTGTTCAGCTCGGCCTCTTGCAGGCAAGCCCGCAGCTTGGCCACAGTCGCGCCCATGTCGACTGAAGCGCCTTCGAAATTGCATTCGAATTTTTCGCCCTTGTAGATTGGATTGATAGCAAACAGCGGATGGATATGCACGTCATGCAGCCCGGGCAGGATGATCTGCCCCTCGGCATCAATGACCTGGGTGTCCGCTCCAATGAAATCCTCTGCCGCGTCATCGTCGCCGGTGAACAGAATGGTGTTGCCTTTCACCGCAATCGCGCTGGCCTTTGTGCGGTTTTCGTCCATCGTCAGGATACGGCCGTGCTGAATGACCAGATCCGCCGTTTCCGCAATCGCGGTGCCGCCAAATCCGCTGCACACAAGGCTGATCGCCGTGCTGCAGGCGAGGTGATTGAAGTGTTTCATGCTGTTCCCTGTCGTCTTGCTCTTCCTGGGAACAGGCTAGGCCGCGCGGGAAATCCCGGGCAATGGTAATAAACGTTGCGGCTGGACGCTGGTTGGGCGACAGTAGCGTCTACTAGCGTCAGGAGAGGCCATGCCCTCAAACCTTTCACAAAACCTGAGCACACTCACCAGTTATGGAAATTCGGTGGCCGACATCTGCCGCCGCGCAAATCTGAACCGGACTCAGTTCAACCGCTACCTGACCGGCCAGTCCCAGCCATCTCTGCAAACCCTGCGGCGGATCTGTGATTTCTTCGGTGTCGACGAGCATGAGATCTTCATAGCGCCAGAGGCCTTCCGCGAGCTGGTCCGGCTGCGGCCGCCGATGCTGGCTGCGCGGGACCCGGCCACCGGTTTTGCCCGGCGTCTGTTTTTGAACCAAAGCGAACCGGCAGCGCAGACCGGTTATTACCAGGGCTACCTCACCGACCCGGCAGATCCTTCAAATGTCTACGTCCAGCTGGTCAAAGTGGCGCAAAGCGGCCGCGGCACGGCAGTCAAGATCATCGCCCGCTATCCCCGGGACCAGATCAACCTGCCTAAGCGGCTCAAATTCGAGGGCATCGCCACGCAGCAAGCCGGGCGTCTGTTCTGTGTCATTCAGGAGAGCAAGATACGGAAATCAACCTCTTGCATCGTGCTGTCGCTCGGGGATTTCGACAATTCCACAACGCTGGCCGGGTTAATTCTCGGGACCGAGCCGGAAACCGGAAATGAGATCACAACTTATCAGACGGTCTGGCGGTATCTCGGCAAAACCCCGGACCTGCGCGCCGCGCTCAAACGCTGCGGGGTTTATCTCGCTGCCGAAGCACCAGCTGATTTGACAAAATAGCGCATACGCCGCGAACGCGTTTTTGCCCCGCGTTGTAATTGTTGAAACCCGACACGGCAAAAAAATAGCTTGCGATCTTCTGCAATTGAAACGTTTAAATGACCGGTGAGAAATTGGCCGCGCCGCCGAAGTTTCGTTGCCGCAACCGCGAGCATCCTTTTCGGTTTTCTGCACTTACATGCTCTAGGGTCAGGATGCATTGATTTCCGCCGCACTGCATGATTCACGGCTCGGAAAATGGAGCTGTGACATGAGCGATCTTTTCTGGCTGACCGACGAGCAGATGGCCAAGCTCACCCCCTTTTTCCCGAAGCCGCATGGCAAGCCTCGGGCCGATGACAAACGGGTGCTGAGCGGGATTATCTTCATCAATCGCAATGGATTGCGCTGGCGAGATGCCCCCGACGCCTACGGGCCGCACAAAACGCTCTACAGCCGGTGGAAGCGTTGAAGCGAAAAAGGTATCTTCGCGCGGATGATGGCCGGGCTGGCCGCCGAACACGGCGAGAAAAAG
>NZ_JBVVXU010000048.1:0-16462 GCF_055902035.1 Leisingera sp. SA215
ACCTGCCGCCCGCTGTTGGCAGAATTTTTCTCGGACCAGACCGCAACGACGAAGTGAATGTGATACGCCTCTTCGTCAACATGGGCCGAGGCAAAGCGCAGTTGGTCATCCGGAAAGTGCTGCGTCAGGAATTTCATCGCGACCTCCCGGAATTCCGCAACACGTTCCGGATCCCACTTCAGGATGCCGGGCCCGCCAAACCAATTCTTGTTCGCTGTCAGGACGCCTTCACGCAGAGGTCCTTTGGCGCTTTCCTTCCAGGGATCTGAAGGCCCCTTGGCGGTTTCTCTCTCGGCTTGACTGATGCGTGATTTCGCCCGCAATGCGCGAAGGCGCTCTTCAAAATTGTGCTCACGCATCTCTGCAACTTCAGTGCAGATCCGCTCTTTCCAACCCGGCTCTCCGGCAAGAACTTCGTTCAGCCCGGACACATCCCGGTCGACATGGTCCAGGTCGCCGCCGGCGCGCTTGTCATGCAGCCGGAATTTCCAAAGCTGATGCGGGAACAGGCCGGCGAACCGAAGGACGACAGGTGCCGTACCGAGTTTGTCGGACTGGTCTTGGCGAAACTTGGCATGTACGGTCATCTGCAACCTCAGATCTGCTTGACTGATCCGAGTGTCTGCGAAGACGACGAAAATCCCGAGAGACTTGTTTGGTTTTGTGAGGCTTGTACTCACTAAGCAAGTTGCAATCCCGGGCTGGACCCCGAGATTGCAACTTGCCGTTCGCGAGGGGGATACCCCCTTCGATCCCCTCCTCGTCAGCACATCTGGGCTCCGCCCAGACAAGCTTCCTGCGGCCAGCAGCCTGCTGGACCCGCCCTGCCGGGGGCCGTGGATGCCATATTGTTTTTCGATAATCTGAGTGGGGAGAATGTCGTTTAGCTCAAGACTTCAACCGACCCCTTTGACCACTTCTGAATTGCAAAAGTGCTGAGACTATTTTTGCAGATATCCCTGTTCCTTCAGATGGGAGATCAGTAGCCGTTCAACGTACGAGGCCACGGACCGGTCATCATCTGCCGCTGCTTTTTCTACGGCCTTCTTCGTTTCGTCCGTCACTCGTACGGAAATTGCAGAGGTCTTCGCCATGAGTTCACTTGTGTGCAGTTGACATTCAAATAAGATGAGTGCATATTAAACTCAGTTGCACACATTTGCAACGGGCTGAGGGGAAGGTGGAAGCTCCCCGCCCAGCCCTGACCAAACCGATCTCGTGGAAGGAGACCGACCATGGCTAATTGTTGCCCTATCACGCGCGTTCGCGCGGCAAAAGACCTGCATCCTGCATTGACCGCTGTGGTTGCGGGCAAGGGACCCACCCCAATCTTCCGGACTTTCACCGTGCTCATCGAAGCCGTGAATGCTGCCATTGAGATGGACCGCGACCTGTCGCATTCTTTGTCGTGGGATCCTGCGAGCAGCGGCTTCGCGGAGGCGGCGGAGAACCAATGGCAAGACTGCCTGCGTTTGGCTTCCGATGTTTTTTCCGCACCAACTTCCTCCGCCGAAGATCAGCCCCTGCAGCGCATGGCCATGCTGATGCACTTCCTCATTGAAGCCACAACCCAGGGCGAGGCACTGCATTTCCAGCAGCTGATGTATGCGCACCGGGACCTTTTCACCACCGACGATCCCGGTGTCCGCGAAGCGCTGAACCGCGCGGCGCGGCAAGTCGACGCCGTGGTGGAAATGGCAGTGACAGCCCCGGAATTCGCGCCGGTCTGATCCGCCCAATCCCCCCCTGACATAACCTGACCTGGTCACCGCAGCGGATCTCTCCGCCTGCGCCCGGCCGCGTCATGCCCAATTCCAGATTTTCCCGGCAGGTGCCCCATATCCGGCGCCTGCCCTCTCTCTCGCTTTGCGCAACTGGAGTCCTCAATGCCCCACACATCAACCGCCACCCCTTCCGAACGGGGCACAGCTGGTAAAATTGGGCTTTTCCCGGAACCCGGATTCCCGTCTGCGTCACCAGCTGATGAAGCACCGCGGACTGGATGCGCAGATCCTGATGACTGTCCCGATGGCGACCGGGCAACTTGCCTTGCAGACAGAGAAGCGACTGCATGCCAGGCTCAAGGACGCCTTCCCGGACAGCATCGCGCCGCCCGATCTCTATTCCGGGTCCATCAATGTCCGAAGCGAGATCTATTTCCCGGATGTGACCCGGGAGATCCTCCGGATGCTGGACGAGATCGCCACTGACAGCGCCGCCTGACACTCCTTCATCCGCCCTCTCAGCGCCGCCCCAGCCACCCCCGAGTCCGGGGAGGGCGGCGCCCCCTTGCCTGCTTTTTACCCGGAGACAACCGATGCCACAGTTCTCATCTCACCCCTCACGTCCGGCCTGGGTCTCGTTTGGCAAACAGGTCCTGCGCCGAATGATCTCAGAGCAAAACAACGCGGGTGGCAAACGTGACGCCGCTTTGCAAGACCACCCCAAATCCAAACTTCTGGACGCGCTCAACGACCTGCCCAAGACACAGCCCCGGGCCAGTGAGGAGCTAGACCAACTCCGGGAAAGCGGCATCGACGGCTGGGCGCTGGACGACGAGGGACGCAGCTGCCCCGCAACCGCCCTGCCCGACGGCACGGTCAGCACCGGCGACCGGGAGATCGAGCCGGACGAGGCCGCCGTCATCACCCGGATCTTCCGGGAGTACGCAGACGGCCTTTCCGCGCGCTCAATCGCTGCCGCGCTGAACGCCGAAGCAGTGCCTGCCCCCCAGAGCGGCAAGGGCACCGGAGTCTGGAACCCCTCGACGATTTCCGGGAACATCAAGCGCGGCACCGGTATCCTGAACAACGAGCTGTATATCGGGCGCCTGGTCTGGAACCGGCTGACCTATGATACCAACCCGGACACCGGCAAACGGCTGTCACGCCTCAACCCGCCCGAAGACTGGAAGATCGAAGAAGTCCCACAGCTGCGTATTCTGGATGACCAGCTCTGGCACGCCGTGAAGACGCGCCAGGGAGAGGTGCGGCAGGCAATGAACCCGGCAGGCGTTCTGACCGAACGGCCCCGGCTGGAACGCGCGCGGCGGCCGACCTACCTTCTGTCGGGCCTTTTGCGCTGCGCCTGCTGCGGTGCCAGCTACACGCTGATCAACAAGACCCGCTATGGCTGCGCCGGCGCGCGCAACAAAGGTGCAGCGATCTGCATCAACCGCGCCACCATCGGCCGGGAGGAAGTGGAAGAGAGAGTTCTCGCCGGGCTGAAGCAGCGCCTGCTGGCACCGGACCTGCTGGCGCAATTCGCCGAGGAATACCGTAAAGCCTTCAATGAAGCCGCTGCCGGAGCCAGCCAGGAGCGCCAGAAGGCGGAGACCTCCCTGAAGAAGGTGGAGGGAAAGATCGCGGGCATTCTGAAGGCCATCGAAGACGGCATGTACCATGCGTCATTGAAGGCCAAGATGTCGGAACCGGAAGCGGAGAAGGCCGGATTGGAGGCCATCATCAAGGAAGGCCCGGAGCCCCCTGCCCTGCGGCTGCATCCCAGCCTTTCGCAGCGCTATCGAGAACTGGTCGAGGATCTCGCCCGGTCGCTGAACGCGCCGGAGGTGAAGCGGGAAGCCACAGCAGCGCTGCGGGCGCTGATTTCGGAAGTGCGGATGGTTCCGGACGCGGATGCGCCCGGCGGCCACCAGCTTGAACTCATAGGGGAATTGGCCGGGATCATGGCTTTGGGGAGCGCTGAATCAACAAAGCCCCCGCTGTTTGCGGAGGCTTGGTCGGAAACGATGGTTGCGGGAGCAGGATTTGGACACTGTTTTGTCCAAGCCCAATAATTGCAGCCTGCCACGTCCAGCCGCACCTCCGCCATCCAAGGCCCCTGCAACTACCAGGCCATCAGCCAGCGCGTCAAATCCGGACCGACTGACGTAGGTTGCGGAAACCAGATAGATGCAAGTGCCCATGAAGGCCCAATTAGTGAAAGCACGCAAACGCGAAGCGCTGGGGACACAGTCATCTCTTCTTTCCACGGGGCCTCCGCCCGACTGTAAACTGTTTTCCGCTGGCAGGCCTCCGTACTTGCGGATCAAAGCGTGCCGACCTTTACCGGATCCGCTGGATCCAACGGGTATAGCGGTCACGCTCTCCGTTCGCAGTTGCGGGGTGTGATACCGCTGCGCATGAACTCCAATTCACCCTGCAAGAAGGCAGGCCGCATGGTGCTGCTCCGACACATGCCTGAGCGGCGGCACCGCTTCGCGGCAGGCCTCGGTTGCCAACGCGCAACGCGGATGAAAGGCGCAGCCCGCAGGGGGATTCAGCGGGCTGGGCGGCTCGCCATTGTCGACGCTGCGGCCGCGCTTGGGCGCGTGGATGTCGGGAATCGTGTTTAATAGCAGCTGCGAATAGGGATGCAGCGGCTGGCTGAACAGTGCCTCCACCGGCGCCATTTCGACAATGCGGCCAAGATACATCACCGCGATCATGTCCGACATATGGCGCACCACGCTCAGGTCGTGGCTGATGAACAGATAGGTCAGCCCCAGCTCCTGCTGCAGGCGCCGCATCAGGTTCAGGATCTGCGCCTGCACCGACACATCCAGCGCCGAGGTAGGTTCGTCGCAGACCAGCAGCTCCGGCTCGCAGGCCAGCGCCCGCGCGATCGAAATGCGCTGCCGCTGGCCACCGGAAAATTCATGTGGGAACTTGCTTGCGTCATCCGCCGCCAGCCCCACCGTTTGCAGCAGCTCCTCGACGCGGGCGGCAGTCTCGGCTTCGCTGCTGCGCAGCTTCATCTCGCGGATCGGCTCTGCAATGATATCCCCGATGCGCCAGCGCGGGTTCAGGCTGGAGTGCGGATCCTGAAAGATCATCTGCACCCGCACCGGGCGCCCTTCGGCGCCGCAGCCAAAGCGGATATCGCCGCCGCTGGTGGCGTAAAGCCCGGTCACCAGCCGCGCCACGGTGGATTTGCCGCAACCTGATTCGCCGACGATGCTGAAACAGCTGCCACGGGCGATGGTAAAGCTGACCTCGTTCACCGCGTTCACCAGCAGCCTTGGTTTGCCCTCCAGCACCCGGTTCAGCCAGGGCGCAGAGACGTCAAAACGTTTTGACACGCGGTCGACGGTCAGAATTGGATCGCTGATCTGCATCATTGAGTGCCTCCGTCCTGTATGAAACAAGCCGCTTCGCTGCGCGCCGCCGGAACCAGCTGCGGCCGTTCGCGCAGGCAGCGCGGTCCGGCCTGCAGGCAGCGCGGGTGAAAGGCGCAGCCCGAAGGGCGCGCGTTCAGACGCGGCATCGCGCCGTCGATCTGCGCCAGGGTGCCGCTGCGCGCGTGCAGGCTGGGAATCGCCGCCATCAGCCCGCGGGTATAGGGGTGCTGCGGATCATGCAGCACGTCTTCGACGCGGCCGGTTTCGACCACCCGGCCCGAATACATCACCGCTACCCGGTCTGCGGTCTCGGCGATCACCCCCATGTCGTGGGTCACCAGCATGATGCCGGTGCGGTGCTCATCGCACAGGCGCCGCAGCAATGTGGTGATCTGCGCCTGGATCGAGACATCCAGCGCCGTTGTCGGCTCATCCGCGATGATCAGCTGCGGCTCGGCCGCCAGGGCAAGTGCGATCACCACCCGCTGCCGCATCCCGCCGGAAAACTGGTGCGGGTATTGCTTCAGCCGTTCCTCTGGAGCCGGGATGCCAACTTCGCGCAGCAGCGTGACCGCTTTTTGCTGCGCAGCCTCGCGCGGCATCGGGTTGTGCAGGCGGATGGTTTCGATCAGCTGCGCCCCGATCGAAAACAGCGGGTTCAGCGCGGTCAGCGGATCCTGGAAGATCGCGCCCATCTCGCGACCGCGCACCCGGGTCAGCTCCTCTTCGCTAAGGCAATCAACGCGGCGGCCGCCGACGCGGATTTCGCCCTTGGCGATCCGCCCTGGCGGTTCCAAGAGCCCCAGAACCGCAAGACCGGTGATCGATTTTCCCGCGCCGGATTCGCCGACAACGCCCAGGATCTCGCCCGGCGCGATCCGGATCGAGACATCATCAATGGCGGTCAGCAACCCGCGCCGGGTCGGGAACTCCACGGTCAGGCCGTCGACCTCCAGCGCCGGGGCGCCCTCGGGCACAGGCTGGCTGCCAGGATCATGCGGTGCAGGTGCTTGCCTCAGCATCATCTCGTTTTCCTTCACGTCTGGGGCCGCGTCAGCGGCGGATATGTCGGGGGAAAGATTTCGGCCAACGGAGGGTGGCCTGCTGTGCGATCCGGGTATTTGGCCAAGAGACCGTCGAACTGCGCCTGAGCGCGGCGGCGGGCGCTCGCCATGTCGATGCCGGCGACTTCGCCATCGCGCATCGACAGACGGCCGTCGACGATGGCGGCCCTTGCCACCCGTCCGGTGGCGCCCAGGATCAGCGTCTGCACCGGGTCAATGGCCGGCGCCATGGCGCTGTCCTGCAGATCGAATACGGCGATATCCGCCCGTCCTCCGGCCCGCAGGACGCCGATGTCATCCCGGCCAAGTGCCACGGCGCCGCCCAGGGTGGCCGCATCGAACATCTCGGCCGAGGTGATGGTGGTCAGATCCCCCTCCACCATGCGGCACATCATCATGCCCACCGCCATGTTCAGCACCATGTCCGGCGGCGCGGTGTCGGTGCCCATGGCAATGCCGATGCCCTTGTCGCGCAGCCGCCGAAAGGAGCGCAGCGCACCGCCGTGCCGGGCCGCGACCAGCGGGCAATGCACCACGCTGACGCCATGTTCTGCGTAAAGATCAAGGTCTGCATCATCGGCCACCGTGGCATGCGGCGCCAGCAAGCGGGCATTCAGCAGGCCGTGGCTGTTCAGCCACTGCGGCGCGCTCATGCCGTGCAGCTGTTGAACGGTGTCGCGCTCCATCTGGCCTTGGGCCATATGCAAGCGCACCGGACAGTTCAGCTCCTCAGCCGCGGCCATGGTGCGGCGCAAAAGCTCTGCGGTGCAGGTCTCCACCCGGTCCGGGGCCAGCAGCGGCGAGATCAGATCATGCCCCTGCCACTTGGCGGCGAAGCCCAGCGCCGCATCCACCCCCGCCAAGCCACGCGCCTCGTCGAACTCGGCCATCAGGCGGCCATCGGGCTCGGCCACCATGCCGCCGCTGCGGTAAGCGGGACCCAGCCAGACGCGCAGGCCCAGCTCCTCTGCCGCCTCGGCAGCGGCGGTGAACTCCTCCGCCGTCTCACCCCATTCGCGGTAGAATAGCGAGGCAATGGGCGCGGCGGTGGTGATGCCGTTCTGCAGCAACTGGCCAAAAGCAAAACGCTTCTGAAACGCCAGTTCCTCGGGGCTATACATTTCATAGGGGCCGCGGTCGACATAGCTGCGCGGCCAGACGCGGCCCTTCTTGTCGCCGGGCCAGTTGTCATGCGCCAACAGCGTCGTGTCGAGGTCGGACAGCGCGTCAAGATCCACAAAACCCGGCGCGATCAGCGCCTGCCCCATGTCGTAGCGGGCCGTGACCTCGCCCTCGAACGGCAGGCCCACGTGGATAACACGGCCGCCTTCGACCACCACCTCGCCATCCGGCACCAGGTGGCGGCCGGATCGGGTGTCGGCGATTACCCAGGCCGCACGCAGCGCCCAGCGCCCCGACGGGCGGGCCCCCAGCGGCAGGTCAGCAAAGCGGCTCATGGGGCCTCCATCACTGCCTGGCCACCGCGCACCGTGACATTGCCGCCCTTGACCACCAGCTGGCGCGGCGCGTGGGTGACGACAGCCTGCACGACGGTTTCGCCCTGCACCAGCACCACATCGCCCGGCGCGCCGACCTCCAACCCGCGGCGCGGTTTCGCCATCGCCTCGGCACCGCCGCCCGCGCAGATATCCAGTGCGGTCTTCACCTCGCTGTCCATGCGCAGGTTGTTGCGCAGGCCGATGAATTTGGCGCGTTCCAGCATGTCGCCGTTGCCATAGGGGCCCCAGGTGTCCTGGATACCGTCATTGCCGGCGCCGATCCGGATGCCATGCGCCATCAGCTGCTTGACCATCGGCGCGGGCGACGACGCCGGCGCGGTGGTCATGATCCGCACATCCAGCGCCGCCAGCCGCGCCAGCATCGCCTCGACCCGCTGATAGTCATTCATGCCCAGACAGAACGCATGGGAAATGGTGACCAGCCCGGTCATGCCCAACGCCTCGGCACGGGTCAGGATCTCCTCCATCGAGAACATGCCCATCTCGCCGCGTTCATGCAGGTGGATGTCGACGCCCTTGCCGTGTTTTTCCGCCAACCCGAAGACCACGTCGAGATGCCCCTTGGGATCACGGTCCACGCCGCAGGGGTCCAGCCCGCCAACCAGATCCGCCCCCATCGCCAGCGCCTGATCCATCAGCTCCGCCGTGCCTTCGCGGATCGTCAGCCCGGACTGCGGGAAAGCCACGGTTTCGATCTCGACCACGTCGGCCAGCTTGTCAGCGGTTTTCATCACGCCTTCCAGCGCGCGCAGCCCGCCGTTGGTGTCAATGTCCACATGGCTGCGGATCAGCGTTGCGCCATAGGCGGCGGTCTGAAGGGCGTGGCGCATCGATTGCACATGCGGATCCAGCCCCAGCCGGGCCTTCATCGCGCGCTCGTTGTCGATCATCGCCATAAGGTTGCCGCCGCCGACATCGTTTTTGTACCACGGCCAGCCGATCAGCGACTTGTCGAGATGGGTGTGGGCATCCACCAGCCCGGGAATGGCGATCGCCCCGGCGGCATCTTCGGTAGCCACGCCGGGGGCGTTCAGCCCCGGTGCAATTTCGGCGATCCGGCCATCGCGGATCAGGATGTCGGCGCTGTCGCCATCCCCGATGCGGGCCTGTTTGATCAAGAGTGAAGTCATCACAGTCATCCTTTAGCGAAGTTTCGGGTTGAGCGCGTCGCGCAGCCAGTCGCCCAGCATGTTCACGGCCACCACCAGGATACACAGCTGCACCGAGGGGAAGAGCACGATCCACCAGGAGCCGGAGAACAGATACTGGTTGCCGACCCGGATCAGCGTCCCCAGCGAGGGCTGGTTCGGCGGCATACCAACACCAAGGAAGGACAGCGTCGCCTCGATCAGGATCGCCAGGCCGAAGTTCAGCGTTGCCGCCACGAACACCGGCGTCAGCGTGTTGGGCAGGATATGCTTCAGCATCAGCCGTCGCCCCGGCGTGCCCACCAGCCGCGAGGCCTGCACATATTCCTTGCGCCGCTCCACCATTGTCTGGGCGCGCACGACGCGGGCGTATTGCACCCAGGAATACAGCGCGATGGCCAGCACCAACACCGCGGCAATGCCTGCCTCGCGCAGCTCCGGCGGCAGCAACGCCTGCGCGACCGAGCTGACCAGAATAGCCGCAAGGATGATCGGGATCGACAACAGCACATCGCCGATGCGCATCAGCACATTGTCGATCCAGCCGCCATAGTAGCCAGCGGCCAGCCCGGCCAGCAGGCCAATTGCCAGCGACACCGCAACCGAAGCAATGCCGATGAAAATGGAAATCCGCGTTCCGTACAGGATACCCGACAGAATATCGCGCCCCTGCACGTCAGTTCCCAGAATAAAGGGCATCTGCCCGCCCTGCATCCACACCGGCGGCAGCTCTGCATTCCACAGCTCCAGCGCCGCAAGGTCATAGGGGTTCTGTGGCGCAAGCACCGGCGCCAGAAAGGCGGTGACGGTGACAAAGGCCAGCACAGCCGCCGCGCCGACCGCGGATTTCGAGTTCTTGAAGCTCCACCACAGGTCGCTGTCGGCGATCCGGGCCAGGCGGGCGGCAAGGGGCGCGCGGGCGGTTTCGGGTTGGGTTCGGATATCGGTCATTTGTCAGCTCCGCGCAGGCG
Organism: Leisingera sp. SA215; assembly: GCF_055902035.1. Lineage (NCBI taxonomy): Bacteria > Pseudomonadati > Pseudomonadota > Alphaproteobacteria > Rhodobacterales > Roseobacteraceae > Leisingera > Leisingera sp. SA215. Next base: position 9,823 of record NZ_JBVVXU010000048.1, read on the forward strand.
GGGGTCGATCACCGCATAGGTGATATCGACCAGGGCATTGAGGGTGACGAAGATCAGCGCGACGATGCAGAGGTATCCCGCCATGATCGGCACATCGACAAAGGTCACCGCCTGGATGAATAGCAGCCCCATGCCGGGCCATTGGAACACCGTCTCGGTCACCAGCGCAAAGGCGATCAACCCGCCGATCTGCATGGCGGTCATGGTGACCACCGGCATCAGGCAGTTGCGCAGCGCATGGCGGAAATGGATGGTGCGGGCGGGAATGCCGCGGGCGCGGGCGAACTTGATGAAATCGGTGCGCAGCACCTCCAGCATCTCAGCCCTTACCAGCCGCATCACCAGGGTGATCTGAAACAGCGACAGCGACAGGGCCGGCAGGATGATCGACAACCGCCCCGAGGGGGTCAGCAACCCGGTCGACCACCAGCCCAGATCCACCGTCTCGCCGCGCCCGAAAGCGGGGAACCAGCCGAGCCAGACCGAAAAGATCAGGATCAGCCCGATGCCGACCACAAAGCTGGGCAGCGATATGCCGATGATCGAGGTGAACTGCATGGTTTCCGCGTACCAGCGCTGGCGGTGGATCGCGGTGATCACCCCCAGCGGGATGCCAACCACCAGCGAAATCAGCGTCGCCACGATCACCAGCTCAAAGGTTGCGGGGAAGCGTTCGGCGATCATCGCCAGAACGTCCTGCTGATTGCGGAAGGAAATGCCGAAATCCCCCTGCGCCGCGTTTTTGACAAAGGTAGTGAACTGAACGATGAACGGATCATCCAGCCCCAGCTTGGCGCGCAGCGCATCCCGCTGGGCCTGGGTCGCCTGCTCGTTCAGCATCAGCTCAACCGGATCGCCGACAAAGCGGAAGATCATGAACGCGATGAAACTGACGGAGAGCATCACGAAAATCGCATTCGCCGTCCGCTTGATCAGAAAAGCCAGCATCGATGCCTCTCCCCTGTAGTGTTGAAAAAACGGGGCAGCTCCAGCAGACGCTGCCCCGGTGGGGGATTACCGGGTCACGAACCACATGCGCGGCTTGTTGTCGGGAAACTGCGGGAAATCCTCGAAGTCCGCGGAAACCGCCCAGGCCATCGGCTGCTGGTGCAGCGGCATCATCACAATTTCTTCCTTGGCGATGCGCAGCGCCTCGGTTTCCATCGACAGGCGCTTTTCGCGGTCCAGCTCGACCGAGGCAGCCTGGGTCAGCTTGTCAATCTCCGGGTAGGACCAGTTGCCCCAGTTGAACACGCCGGAGTTGCCCTCCTTGCTGTGCATCATCTGCACCAGGATCGAATAGGTATCCAGCATCGGCAGCGTCGCCCAGCCGATGGTATAGACATCCGCCTTGCCGCCCGCGCGCTTGGGCGTCTGCTTGGCGGTGGGGCCGATGTCCAGACGCGGGCTCAGCCCGATCCGCGACCACATGGAGGCGATCGCCTGGCAGAACTGCTCCTCGTTCACGTAGCTTTCATTGGTGCAGACAAAGTCGAATTCGAAACCGTCTTCATACCCGGCCTCGGCCAGCAGAGCCTTGGCCTTGTCGGGATCGGCCGCCACAACATTGTCCAGCGCTTCGGAATAGCCGGGGATCGAAGGCGCAACCAGCGTGCCGGCATTGCGGGACTTGCCGCGCATGACGCGGGACTGGATCAGATCCATGTCCACCGCCAGCTGCATCGCCTGACGCACACGCAGATCGTTCAACGGGTTTTCACCGCCCGCCACCAGCTCATCCCGGCGGTTGAAGCCCAGCATCACGGTGCGCAGGTCGGTGCGCTCCAGCACCTTCAGGTTGGGCGCCGCCGACAGGCGCGGCAAATCCTGCACCGGGGCGCTGTCGACAAAATCAACCTCGCCGGACAGCAGGGCTGCGACACGGGTCGCGGCTGAGGTCACCGGCTGGAATTCGATCCGGGTCAGATTGTGCTGAGGTTCATCCCACCAGCCCTCGTTCACGGTCAGCACCGTCTGCGCCTCGGGGGTACGGCTTTCGAGCACAAACGGGCCGGTGCCGTTGGAGTTGAAGGTAGCGTAGCCCTCGACCCCGGCGCTGACGTCGGTCGGCATTTCGGCGTTGTTCTCGACCAGCCAGTCCTTGTCGAAGATATGGATGTTGGTCAGGTCGTTCAGCAGCAGCGGATAGGCGCCGGTCAGTTCGATATCAATGGTGTGATCGTCGACCACGGTGGCGCTTTTGTAGGCCGGCAGGTTGCCCTTGAGCGGTGAGCTTTCGTCGCTGACGCGGGTCAGCGAGGCCAGCACGTCCTCGGCCGTGAAGTCGCTGCCGTTGTGGAATTTCACCCCCTTGCGCAGGCTGAACCGCCAGGTGGTGGGGGAGATGATCTCCCAGCTTTCCGCCAGCGCCGGCTCGATCTGCAGATCGCGGTCAAAGCGCACCAGCCCCTCATAGATGTGGTTGAGGAAATTGATCGTGTAGCTGTCACCATAGGAATAAGGGTCAAGCGAGACGATGTCGCGCGGCGCGCCCCAGCGCACCGTCTCCGCAGCTGCCGCGGAGGCCAGCGTCACCGCCGCCATGCCGCCGAGGAGCGCGACCTTCAGTTCAGTCTTCGAGATCATTCTGTGGTCTCCCTGTTGCGAATACAAAATCATTACTTTTGCATCCATTTCGAACGCGGCCTTCTCTGTGCCTTTTTGCGGTTCCCGCAGCACCCGGATCCAGCCGGGTGTTGAGGCGAGGTTATGGATCAGATTCATTTCTGTCTACAAAAATGTTTACAGATTGTATTCAGTAACTGTATCCAACACAAAGCAACCGAAAGCTGCTAGTTTCGCCGAAGCCTCAGGCCTCCGCCTGAAAACGCTTAAATTTCAAGCATGAGAGCACAGTAAATGTACAAATCATCGACCCGCAGCTTTCCAGTTTACGATTCCCTCCGCCAAGCCATCATCGAACAGGCGCTGAAGCCCGGCGTGAAACTTCCCGAAGATTCGATTGGCGAAACTTTCGGCGTCAGCCGCACGACTGTACGCAATGCGCTGGTGCGCCTGGACGCCGAAGGCCTGGTCGACCTGCAGCCGAATCGCGGTGCATCAGTCGCCGAACCCACCATCGAGGAAGCCTATGACATCTTCGAGATGCGCCAGTGCCTAGAACGCGAAGTGATACAGCGCCTGTGCAAGATGGACCCCAAGCCGATCATCAAGGCGCTGAAGACGCATGTGAAGGAAGAAGAGAAATACCTCGGCAAGGATCATACCCGCTCAATCCGGCTGGCCGGTGAGTTCCACATCCTGCTGGCAGAGCTGACCGGCTCCAAGATCTTGGCCAATTACGTAAATGAAATCGTTTCGCGCTGCTCGCTGATCCTGGCGCGGTTCGCGCAGGTTCACTCTGCCGAATGCGGCGTCGAGGAACACGCCGAACTGATCGCGGCCCTGGCCGAGGGCGACGCCGAACGCGCCAGCGCTTGCATGCACAGCCATCTGCACGGGGTGCAGGACCGCGCCCTGCTCAACCCCGAAGACGCCGAATCCGACAACGTGGCGCAGATCCTGTCACGCTACCGGCCTACCAAGACAAAACCCTAGACACCGGGAGACCCGCCATGACCCACGACACCCAGCCCGCAACCGGGCAGACGCGATTCGACTTCGCCAAGCTGACGCCGCGCGAACGCTACAAGCTGCTGATCGGCGCTGTGGTGCCGCGGCCGATCGCCTGGGTGACAACGGTCAGCGAGGCGGGCATCGCCAATGCCGCCCCCTACAGTTTCTTCAACTGCCTGTCCTCCGACCCCGCCATTTTGGCCATCGGCGTCGAAAACCACGCCGACATGCGGTTCAAGGACACTGCCCACAACATCCGGGTGACCGAAGAATTCACCGTCAACATCGCCGCCCACGCCAACCTGCACGCGATGAACACCACCGCGGTGCCCTTCGGCCCGGAGGTCGACGAGATTGCAGTGGCCGGGCTGACCATGCTGCCGGGCGAATTTGTCTCATGCCCGCAGATCGCCGAGGCACCGGTGCGCTTTGAGTGCCGCCGCCACACCACACTGAACATAGGCAAATCCCGCGAGATCATTCTGGGCGAGGTGCTGGCCATGCACAGCCATCCCGGACTGGTGAACGACCGCCACCATGTCGACCCGGCGGCGCTGGACGCGCTGGGGCGGATGGGCGGCCACGGCTATTGCCGCTCGAACCAGACCTTTGATCTCCCCACCATGTCGCTGGAGGAATGGACCGCCTTCACCAACCGCCAGAGCGAAAGCCTGCACGGATGAAGCTGTGTTTCGTGAACCCGAACGCCACCGCCGAGATGACCCGCCGCATGGTGGAGCAGGCCCGCAACCTCGCGCCGCAAGGCGTTGAGGTATCCGGCGCCACCAACACACAAGGGCCACCCGCGATCCAGGGCCAGGCCGATGGTGACGCGGCAGAGCCGGGCACCCTGGCGCTTCTGGCCGCGGGCGGCTTTGACCTTGGCGTGATCGGCTGTTTTGACGACACTGGCCTGCCCGCGGCGCGCCTCAGCTGCCTGGTACCGATCCTGGGGCTGGGCGAGGCTAGCTTCACCCAGGCGGATGAACGGGCAGCACCCTTTGTCGTACTGACCACCTCGGCACTGTCGGTGCCGGTGCTGGAAGCCAATATCACAAGCTACGGTCTGGAAGGGCACTGTCTTGCGGTTGTCGCCTCCGGAGTGCCAGTGCTGGATTTTGAACATGACCGCGCCAGCGCGCGGAACCGGCTGGCCGAAACGGCAAAGAAGGCCTGCGATGACTTCGCCGGAACCCGCACGCTGGTCCTAGGCTGCGCAGGGATGGGCGGGTTGGCCACCGACCTATCGAAAGAGCTGGGCCTGGCGGTCATCGATCCAATAGAAGCAGCCCTGGCCCTCGCGAACCGCGCTTGGTCTGCCGACGGCTGATTTTCGTTAGGCTCAGGCCCCAGCCTTTTGCAGCGCTACCGCGAGTTGGTCGAGGATCTCGCTCGGTCGCTGAACGCGCCGGAGGTGAAGCGGGAAGCCACGGCAGCGCTGCGGGCGCTGATTTCGCAGGTGCGGATGGTTCCGGATGCTGATGCGCCCGGCGGACATCAGCTTGAGCTTATTGGGGAATTAGCCGGGATCATGGCTTTGGGGAGCGCTGAATCAACAAAGCCCCAGCTTTTTGCGGAGGCTTGGTCGGAAACGGTGGTTGGCCTCGTGCAGCGCCTCAACGCAAAAGTCGGCCTCAAGCGTGTTCGAGATGCGCCATGCCAGCACCTTGCGGGTGTGCCAGTTCATGTCGCCCGCAAACTGGCCGTTCTGCTCCATCGCATGTGGGTAGATGGCGCCGAGTTCCGTTCAGGGACGGTGGAGGGCATGGCATGACCTAATAGCCCAATACCAAAACTGAACGGGATCGTCCTCACCGGACGAGGTTCGTGGAAGAAGCCGAAAGTGTCTGCTGCGCAACGAGAAGCGCGCCCGAAAGCGAGGCTCTCCACAACCAATCCGACACATGCGTGCAGCGATGCCTCACCCGGCATCACCCAGACTGCGAAGAGAAGCGTGACCCGGATGAGCGACAATGATCCCGTACAAGGAAGGAAAACGAGCTTGACCCAAACGCCCAATTAGAGAAGCGGACCTTCGGTTTTGCCGGTTGGCCAAGGCGGAACAGCGCTTGGCACATATGTCCGCTCTGCGCAGGAAGCGCCCTTTGCAAACTCGGCCGTTTTACGCAACCAGCCGAGGTTTTGTGCTGCGGCGCAGCCCGCCGTTTCTGCCGTTCGCCGCGACAGAGAGGTTCTGAACCCGGTGAATTCACACAGTGCGGGACTTTGCCGCCGTTCGCCGCAGTTGCAGCAAGAGCGACCTGGGGCGGTCGCTCTGCGCAGGAAGCGCCCTTTGCAAACTCGGCCGTTTTACGCAACCAGCTGAGGTGTTGTGCTGCGGCGCAGCCCGCCGATTTCGTTGAAAAAGTCGTTTGGTTTTGTGCGTTGGGGATGGGTACGGCGCACATTTTGTTGGGCAGTCTGAGGCGATACCGCCTTGTTACGCTACGGCGGGTGCCATCGGCTTGAGTTTTGCCAATTTCCGGAGGTTTTGGGCTGTGGCTGCGAGGGTGAATTCGTCTTGGACGCCCCAAGGCCCCCGTAATCGGAGCCGTGCCAGACCGAGGATGCGTTTTAGGTGGGCGAAGAGCATCTCCACCTTCTTGCGCCGCTTCTGTGCGGTCGAGTTGTATTCGGAGGCCGTGCATTGCCGCGCAAAGTCCCTGACGATTTCGTATTTCTCACGATGGATCGCGCGGACCTCGGAGTTTGGGCAGCATTTGGCTTTTGAGGGGCAGTCCCTGCAATCAGCGCTCAAGGCCCGGTATTTTCGTGAGCGCCAGCTGGGGGCGTTCCGCTCTGGATCTGAGTAGGTTCGCCAAGTGTGCCGCCTCTCCTTGCCCTCCGGACAGATGTAGCGATCATTCTCATCGTCCCAGGTGAAGTCAGATCGGGAGAATGTCCCGTCCTTGCGCTCGCCTTTGTCGAAGACGGGAATGAACGGGAGGATTTTCCGCCTGAGCGTAAGCCAGACGAGATTATCCGAGGAGCCGTAAGCAGTATCTGCGGCGATCCAATCTGGCCTCAGACCAAACCGTTCCTCGGTCCGGTCGATCATCTTGCG
>NZ_JBVVXU010000049.1:0-16305 GCF_055902035.1 Leisingera sp. SA215
AGCCTCGACAGCAGCGCTTTCGAGGGCGGCTTCTACCAGGTCCGCATTGTCGGCGGCGATGACGCCACGGTGACCGGCAGCCATTTCCGCAATTCGCTGGGCGACGGCATCAAGACCACCGCCACCCCCAGCGGCGACGGCCCCGAGCGGATGACGGTCTCGGACAGTTTCTTTGAGGGCAACCACCGCGACGGGATTGATGCCGCGGGCGGCTTCAAGGACGGCAAGGTGCTGAATTCGGTGTTTTACGACAACGGCGTCAGCGGCATCGACATCAAGAGCCTGTACAAGGTCAGTTCGGATTTCGACGCCAGCAAGCAGAACCACAACATCAGCATTTCCGGCAGCGAGTTCATCGACAGCCCCAACGGGGTGGTTGTCACCGTGCTCAACCCCAACGGCCTGCTGAACAGCAGCAATGCGCATCTGATGCCGCATGACATCCAGGTCACCGACTCGATCTTCGAGAATACGGCGTCGACCAACACCCGGGCTTTCCTGATCAAGGACGGCTATGACATCAGCTGGGAGGGGATCAGCCTGCTCGGAAATGTCAGCGAATTGCGTTTCCTCGGGGCCGAAGCGCCCAGCCCGTCCGGCAACAATCTCGGCGGCGGCATCGAGACCACCGGCGCGGCGCGCAAACAGTCCGCCAGCGAGCTGTGGTCCGGCTCTGCCGGCCCGGTTGCAGACGGCGGAACCGGCGGCGGCACCGGGGGGCCTGAGCCTGAACCGCAGCCTGAGCCGCAACCCGAGCCTGAGCCGCAGCCCGAGCCTGAGCCGCAGCCCGAGCCGCAGCCGCAACCCAACCCGGATGAAGGCGGCTCCGGCCCGGCCGGGAGCGGGGAGCTGCTGTTCCAGCGGTCCGGTGCAATGGAGTTCGACGGCACGGCCTCCAAGGTGATCGAGGTGGCGCCGGCAACCGATACCAATGTCCAGTCCGCAACGATCTCCTTTGAGTTCAATGCGGACAAGGTCAGCGGCAGCCAGGGGCTTGTGTCCAAGGATGCCGGCGGCACAACCGTGAACAACGGGCATTTCACCTCCTACATCAAGGGCGGCACATTGCATGTCCGTTTCCAGGAAGATGCCGCGTCGAAGGCGCTCACGATGGACGGCATTGAGGCGCACAAGGACTATGCCGTGCGCACCAGCTTTGGCGACGGCCAGGTTTCCCTGTGGGTCAACGATGTTCTGGCCGACACGGCCGCCTTTGATGTGAACTGGCTGGACAACGGCGAGTACATCCAGATCGGCGCAAACGGCTGGGCCAGCGCCTCCGGCGAGGCCGGCTTTAAGAATGCCTTTGATGGCACCATCTCCAATGTCGCGATTACCGAAGGTTTCAACACCGCGGCAACAGGCGGCGGAACGGAAAGCGGCAGCAGCACCCCTCTGCCGCCGGAAGAGGGCACTGGCACCGACAGCTCCGAAGGCTCCACGGAAAGCCCGCAGCCGGACACCGGCCTGCCCGCGCTTGCAGACGTCTTCGAGCTGGATGGCCCAATGGAATTCGACGGCACGAAAGCATCAGTGCAGGAGTTTGCGCCGGACCAGAAGCTGCAGGCAGAGGCCGCCGAAATCGCCTTCACCTTCAATGCTGACACAGTCAGCGGGCGCCAGGGCCTGGTTTCGAAAGATGCTTATGGCGCGGATGTCAACGACGGGCATTTCACCAGCTACATCAGCAACGGATCGCTGTTCGTGCGGTTTCAGGAAGGGGACGCGTCTGAAACCTTCGAGGTCGCGGGCATTCAGGAAGACACGGATTACACTGTCAACGCCAGCTTCGGCGGCGGCGAAGTGGCGCTGCGGCTGAACGGCACGCTTGCAGGAGAGGCGGACTTCGAGTTCGATTGGCTCGACAACGCTGAATACCTTCAGGTTGGCGCAAATGGCTGGGCCAGCAAATCCGGTGAAGCAGGTTTCAGAGATGCGTTTGACGGGACCATCAGCGATCTCGCCATTGTCACTGGCAGCGAGGCCCTGAGCGACGAGTTCCTGCTCGTCTGAAAAGGATGCGGTGCAGGGCGGCGTTCCTGCACCGCAGTCTCCATGGGGGAAGCCGCATGACAGATCAGGAAACAGCCGCAGTTTCCAGCAGCAGGGACGGCTGCGGGCAAAACGCGCGCCTTCGGGAGGCCGTCATTTCTCCGCAAAACCGTGTCGTCCTCTAGCTTCCCATGCAGGGCCGGAATAACAATATCTTACATGCTTCAGGTCCAAGGTTCGGTATGGCGATTCCTTCATTCTTTATTTCAGTTTGCGCAATGTGGATTTTTACACTTACCCTTTGGTTGCATTTTGATTTAACGCTTCCTTCCTCGGTTGCTATCGGTTTTCTGGCCGCCATTTTCCTGTTTTTTTCAGGGCTTTTTGCGGGCAGATTTATATCAAATAATTCAATGCGTTCTGATCGCCGCGGCCTGCGCTCCCGGGTCATTCGCTTGAACCGGCGCCATTAAAATTTTTCCGCCTGTTTTTTGGCGCATATTCATAAAATTTTACCTTGGCAGAACGGCGGACGGACGGCATACTTGCAATGCGGCCTGCTTGCAGTGTGTTTCATGGGCCGTGTGTAGAGGTCTGGGGGGACTGATTTTCAGAGATTCACATGCCCGTCCTGCCCGTTTTCCGGGCTGGAATATTAACTGCGGGCAGCCGGTTTCTGTGCCCTCCCTGTGTGGGTTAGTAGACGGTTATCAGTTCAATGAAAAATGGTGTTGTGTTAAAAGCCGCCGCAAAGCGGTATTATTACCCAAGCGGTGAGAGGGAAAATCTTTCAGGGACATTTGCCCGTTCGGCGAAACGGCGCATTTACCTGATTTCAAAACGTGCTGCAGACATTCTGATCAGTCTGGCTTCGTTGCCGCTGCTGTTTGGAATTTGCTGCGTTCTTCTTTGCCTGAATCCGTTCCGGAACCCGGGGCGCCTGTTTTTCCTGCAGCAGCGCTGCGGACAGAACGGGCGGGGGTTCACGATGGTCAAGTTCCGGACCATGACCCGCAGCGGCGCAGGCCGGCGGGGGGCGGATGATCCTCTGGAAAAGTCCCGCATCACGCCCCTGGGGCATTGGATGCGCGACACCAAGATGGATGAGCTGCCGCAGATCCTGAACGTTCTGATGGGGCAGATGAGCCTGATCGGCCCGAGACCGGAAATCTGTTCTTTTGTCGAAGCTTACAGGAAAGCCATTCCCGGCTATGGGATCCGGGAGACGGTCAAACCGGGCATGAGCGGCTATGCGCAAGTGACCCAAGGGTATACCGACTGCATCGAAAAGGTCCGCGAAAAGACGCAGCTTGATGCCTACTATGTTAACAACATGGGGTGGCAGCTGGATCTGTTCGTATTAGTTGCAACGGTCAAGATCGTGTTTGGCTGGCGGTAACGCCTCTAATGAAAGCAATCTTGTGCAATGTGATTTGGTGCCGGTTTCATCGAAGCTGAGCGGGGCGGTAATGAGTGTCCTGCCCGGCTGTCTTCAGAAAACAGAGCGGCCGGGGCGGCCGTTTTCACTCAGCAGTTCCGCGCAGAGCCGGAGGGCATCATGAAAAGCCTGAAACTGGCATTGCGCTTGCTCACGCCGGCGGAGCGCAAAACTGCGATGCTTATCATGCCGCTGATTATCCTGAGCGGATTTGCGGATATGGTGGGGGTTGCAATGATCTTCCCTTTTCTGAAGGTGCTTGGCGAACCCGGGCTGATCCAGACCAACACCTCCTTGTCGTTTCTCTATACCAAGGGCGGCTTCGGCAGCGCCGATGAATTCATTTTCGCCCTGGGCGGTGTGTTCTGTGTCATGCTTGTCGCAACCGCGGGTTTGAAAATAGTGACGGTCTATGTCGCCAACCGCTGGCTTGAGGGGCGGATCCACAGCCTGTCAAGACGCCTGCTGGCGGCCTACCTGAAGCAGCCGTACCCATTCATGCTGCAGCGCAACAGCAGCGAGCTGGTGGCGAATATGCTGTCCGAGACATCGCGCATTGTCTCGCAGATCTTCCGGGCTTTTTCCGAGTTTGTCGTCTCTGCTGTGACGTTGTTTTTCCTGGTGGCGCTCCTGCTGGTGATCAACCCGTCGGTGACCCTGCTGGCGATGGGGATCTTTTCCGGGCTGTATGCGGTTTTGCTGTTTTCAGTGCGCCGGATCTCAAACCGGCTCGGGCAGACGATCCTCAGCACCAACCGCAAGCGGCACCGGCTGGCAATGGAGGCGCTGATTGGCGGCAAGCAGGTCAGGCTGCTGAACCGGGAGCGGAATCTGATCGAAAGATATTCGGTTCCGTCTTCGGGCTATGCCAATGCAAATGCGCTGTCCAACACCGTCCGGATGGCGCCGCGCCACCTTATCGAATCCGTTGCGATAGGCGGCACTGTGCTGCTGACCCTGTTCCTGTCTGCCCGCAGCGGCGGCACCGGCAGCGCCGCAATGGCCGATATGCTGCCGACGCTCGGCGTCTTCGTGCTGGCGCTTTACCGGATGATGCCAGCGTTTCAGCGCGGATATAACGCGTCCGTTTCGCTGCGGCTGAGCAGCGCGTCCGCGAATTCCATCCTTGCGGATTTCCAAAGCGCGGAAAACCTGCCGCCCCTGCCGGACGCGGTTGTTCCCATGCGCTTCCAGGAGAGCATCGAGTTCAAGGATGTCTGCTTCAGGTATCCTGGAGCAGAGGAGGACAGCCTCAGAAACGTGACCTTCACGATTGCGGCGGGCATGTCTGTGGGGATTGTCGGCCGGACGGGCGCCGGCAAGACGACACTGATGGATCTCATCCTGGGGCTGCTGGAACCGAGCCGCGGTGAAATTCTGATTGATGGCCGCCAGCTGTCGCATAAAGAAGTCCGGGCATGGCGGGCCAATGTCGGCTATGTCCAGCAGGACATTTACCTGAGCGACGCCACGATCGCGCAGAATATCGCCTTTGGTGTCCCCGAAGCGGACATTGATGACCGGCAAATGCAAAAGGCGGCGCGCATGGCGCAGATCGAGGACTTCATCCTCAATGAGCTGCCCGAGGGATACGGCACCTTTGTCGGCGAGCGCGGGGTGCGGCTTTCGGGCGGCCAGCGGCAGCGTCTCAGCATTGCCCGCGCCCTGTACCCCGAGCCCGAAGTCATCGTGTTCGACGAAGCGACAAGTGCCCTCGACAACGCCACAGAGGCCCAGGTGATGGCAGAGATTTCCAAGCTTGCGGGGTCGCAGACGCTGATCATGGTTGCCCACCGGCACACCACCGTGCGGGACTGCGACATCATCCTGACGCTGGAGAACGGCGAGCTCAAATCCATCGCCGATTACGCCAGCCTGTTCGGCGCCGGCACTCCCATCACCGTGGCAGCCGGGGGGTGATCTGATGGGCCTTGCCAAAAACCAGGCAGGGCGGTGCCGGCCGGGAGCGGGCCGGTGATCCGGGTGGCGTTCGGATCGGTGCCGAAAGACAGCGGCACCTTCACCTTCTACCGCAACATGCGGCCTGCGCTGCTGGAACATGGCATCGATCTGCGCTGTGTCGCGGCGGGCCGGGACCAGGCGAGCCTGACCGATCCGGCGTTTGCCGATGACGGATGCGTCCTGCTGGCGGAAAGATGCACAAGCCTGAAGAAACAGGCCCGCAGTTTTGCGGACTGGTGTGCGGCCGAACAGATCGACGCGGTGTTCGGCGTCAACTCTCCCGCCATCCTCAGCGCCCTGCCGCATCTTCCCGCGCAGGTGCGGGCCCTGGCCCGCTGCGCCAACGGGTTCGAAGAAGGCTACCGGCTGACCCTGATCGGCCAGGAACGGCTTGCGCGGATTGTGGCGCTGACGCCGCGGCTGCAAGAGGACCTGATAGCGGACTATGGTGTCAGCCCGGACAAAATTGCCCTGATCCCCAACGGGGTGCCGTCCGAACGGTTTGCCGCGGCGGCCCGGGCGGTGCGGGGCAGGGGCGAGGTTCTGAGACTGGGATTCCTGGGCAGGCTGGAGCACCGGCAGAAGGGGGTCATGCATCTGCCCGCCATTCTGCACCATCTTGAAGCCGCCAGGGTGCCTTACCGGCTGCAGATCGCAGGCCAGGGCAAAGACGAGCCGGACCTGCGCAGGGCACTTGGCGGGCTGGCTGACCCGGGCGCAGTGCGCTTCCTTGGAAGCCTTGCCCCCAAGGACATCCCGGGGTTTCTGGAAGACACCGATGTCTTTCTGTTCCCGTCGCATTTCGAAGGCTGCCCGAACGCATTGCTGGAAGCGATGGCGGCAGGGGCTGTGCCGCTGGCCTGGACCTTGCCGGGCATAACCGATTTCCTGATCGATGAGGGCAAAACGGGTTTCCTGGCGGAAACCGGTGACAGCGCGGCGCTCGCAAGCCGGATTGGAAGCCTGGCAAGGGACCGGAGGCAATTGCAGGCGATGAGCCAGGCGGTCTCCGCAGCCGCCCGCAACCGGTTTTCGCGCGAGAACTGCCTGCGGGCCTATGTGGCGCTCTTTAAGGCGGTGATGTCGGAACCGCCCCCGGACTGGCGGCCGGTGCCCTGGGACGCCTTTTCAGCTCCGGCGCTGTTCCGGCAGCATCCGCTGGCGCGGATCCTGCCCGCCAGGCAGCGCAAGGCGTTGCGCAGGGTCTTCAGCCGGGCCCGCCGGCAGCCGCCGCCTGCCAGTTCAGACCCGGCGCCGCCGCGTGTCTTTCAGATCATCAACAGCATTGACATGAAACGCGGCGGCGCCGAGCGCATGGCCCGCAGCCTGCATGCCCGGCTGCAGTCGCAAGGGATCGACGCCCATCTTGTCTCGCTTGAGGGCTTTGGCGATGGCTGCGTGCCGGAAGGGGCCGTGTCGCTTGGGGTGAAAAGCCCCTATGATCCGCGCGCCTTCAGCCGGCTGGCCGCTTATGCAAGACGCATCCGTCCTGGCGACGTGGTCCATGCGCATCTGTTTCCCTCCAGCCTGTATCTCTCGCTTCTGGTCCGGACGGGCGTGCTTGCAGCCCCGGTGCTGTTTACCGAACACAGCACCTCGAACAACCGCAGGTCAAACCTGTTCGGACGGGCCATCGACAGGCAGGTGTACGGCGCTTTCAAACAGATCATTGCCATCAGCCAGGGGGTAAGGTCCGAACTCAGGAACGCCCGCCCCTGGGTCAAGGGGGTCACCGTTATTCCCAATGGCTGCCCGCTGTTTTTTGAAACACCGATCACGCGCGGGCCCAGGGAAGAGCCTTTAACCCTGCTGTCGGTGGGGCGGCTGTCCCCGGCCAAGAACTTCGAGGCCGCCTTGGAGGCCCTGGCCATGCTGATGCCCTGCAGCCTGCGCTATGTCATTGCCGGCGACGGGCCAGAACTTGCCGCGCTCCGCAACACCGCCGCGCGGCTTGGCATATCCGGCGCGGTGGAGTTTGCGGGATATGTGCCTGACATCAGGGACCTGCTGCAGAAGGCGGACATCTTCCTGATACCCTCCCTGTGGGAGGGCTTCGGGCTGGCGGCGGTTGAAGGCATGAACGCGGCCTTGCCGGTCATTGCATCCGATGTTCCGGGGCTGCGCGAGGTTGTCGGCCCGGACGGGCAGGCCGCCCTTCTGGTCGACCCTGAACAGCCGGCCCAAATCGCCGCTGCAATCCGCAGGCTTGCCGCGTCTCCTGATCTGCGGGCGCAATTGGGGCAAAAAGGCTTTGAGCGGTCCCAGAGCTTTAAAATCGAAGACTTCGTGACGGCCCATCTGAACCTCTACTCGAAAGTGAGGCATGGCTATGGGCTATAGACCTCACGGCGCCACCCCGGGCATCGGCCTGTTCGCCGTCTTTGTATTTGTCCTTCTCGCGGTGCCGAAGCTGAATTTCAAGCTTGGTCCTGTGCCTGTCTACATCATAGATCTGCTGATCCTGGCGCTGATCCTGAAGGCGCTGAACCTGCCGGTGATGCGGACCGGAAGGGTGTTTTCCGCGACCGTCAAAGTGATCCTTTTCCTTGCGCTCAGCAGCGAATTGATCGGGGTTCTGACCTTCGGAACCTTGACGGACTCGCTCTACATTTCCACCCGCACCTGCCTGGCCTTCAGCGTTTTCTTCATCGCCGGGGCGATGGTCCGGACGCCGCAGGATGTGTCCGTCATTCTGCGCGCGGCGGCATTGGGCCTTCTGGTCACGGCCTCCTTGATGATCCTCACGTCGCTGCCCATGACGCGTGCGTTTGTGGTGGACATGGTGTTTTCCAACAAGTTTCTCGAGCCCGCGTCGGAAGGCGTGGGGGCGCGGTACGGGGCAGGGGACAGCGGGGTCCGCGGCCGGACCCTGGTTGGCGTTTCGATACTGGGCGCATCTTTCATCAACGCCTGCTGGCCGCTTGCGGCGCTGCTGCTGCGCTGGCCGTGGCCGCTTGGGCCGGTCTGGCGGGCCATTGCGCTGACCGCCTGCCTGCTGGCGCCGATGGGGGTTGTGATGAGCTATTCCCGCGGGCCGGTACTGGGCAGCCTGCTCATCCTGCTGACGGTGCTGCTCTACGGGTTCAAATATGTGCGCCGGGGGATTTTGCTTCCGGTCGCGGTCAGCACCACCGTCATTCTGGCTGTCGGCATTTCCTCCCAGCTGTTTTTCTTTGACCGCCTGTCGAACCGCAGCCAGGCGATCCTGGAGAACCCCTTTCAGGATGAGCGCGAAAGCGAGCGCATCCTGGCCTATGTCGAGCCCTTTCAGCATCTTGTCAGAGAGCCGCAGTTCCTTGCTCTGGGAGAGGGGATTACCGTCAGGTATTCGGACAGCTGGGTGGTGCCGGAGCAGGCAGGGAAAGCAACGCATGCTGCATTTGCGATGGCATACTACAGTTATGGGATGCTTGCTGCAGTCCTTTATGGCTCCATGGTGCTGCGCGCATTGAGCTTCACCGGGCGGCTCGCCAAACGGAAAAATTCCTTTACCGGATTGCTGTCGCAGTCCCTGCTGCTGTCGGTTGTCGCTCTGCTGCCCTGGGTGGCGTTCGGGCATGCATCAATCTCGACGCCGCGCGGGGCAATGCTTTTCTTCTTTGTCATCGGACTTATTTCGTCTCTTACGAACTTTTCCGCGGTGCCGCGCCCGGCAATGACAGCGAAACGGAGGTCTCATGCCCAGCATCGTGCTCCTGCTCTCAGATAAGCGTTCTGGCTCAACGATGTTTCAGAACGAAATCTGCCGGCACCCGGCCGTTCAGACCGTGCCCTATTCGCCGCATTCCAATCTGGAGACCCACTGGTGGCTGATGGCGGCGGTGCTGCTGCGCCGCCCCGGGCAGCTGTTCAGTGCGGGACGGGTATATGACGGGTACGGCAGCCGGGCAAATGCGCGCGCCTATATGGTGGACCTGCTGGCGCATTGTGTCCCGGATTTCCAGCCGCCGGAAGACGACCGCGCCCTTGTATTCGATGGCTGGGAAGCCTTGTGCCGCACCTTTGCCCGCCCGGTGTTCTTTGAGAAATCCCCGCAATTCATCGCCCATTGGGCGGCCCTGAGCCTGATCCTGGAATGGATGGAGACGACCGCCTTCGACGTGAAGATCGTGGCTATGGTCCGCAACCCGCACGGCACGATGTATTCCGCAGCGGCGCTCTTCGGGACGGATCCCTGCGCGCGGCAATACGGCTGGCTCGAAATCGGCCGCAATATCCTGGCACTCGAACAGATGCTGCCTGAAAGCAAGTTCCTGAAGATCCGCTACGAAGACCTGGTGCAGGAGCCTGCCGAAGGTTTTGCCGGTATTTGCCGGTTTGCCGGCCTCGCGCCGGACCCCCGGGCCGGCTCCGGAACGCATGCGAAATCCTCGGAAAAATGGAAGCAGGACGGCAGCTACAGTTTGCAGCTTGATCCGGCCGTGCGGCAGCTGGCCGAGCATTTTGGCTACAGCTGCGCCGATCTGGACAATCCGCAGGCGGCCGGGGCCGGCGGCGCACCGAAGACATTCAAGCGCCGTGCCGCCCGGCGGCGCCTCAACCGGCTCAGAGACAGGCTCGTTCAGCCGGTATTGCTGCGTCTGCGCAGTGCTTTCAGGCGGAAACCGGCAAAAGACGATTCACTTAGCAACCCAGGCGTGGAGTCATAATGAGTATCAACAAACAGGTATTGGTGACAGGCGGCGCAGGTTTTATCGGCTCTCATCTGATCGACCGGCTGATCGCGGACGGTGCCGACGTCTTATGCGTCGACAATTTTTACACGGGCACAAAGCCGAACATCTATCACTTGACGAACAACGTCCATTTCGAGCTGATCCGCCACGATGTCACGTTTCCGCTCTATGTCGAGGTCGACGCGATCTTCAACCTCGCCTGCCCGGCCTCGCCGGTCCATTATCAGCACGACCCGATCCAGACCACGAAAACCAGCGTGCATGGCGCCATCAACCTGCTGGGGCTGGCCAAGCGCCTGAAATGCCCGATCCTGCAGGCCTCCACCAGCGAAGTCTATGGCGACCCCAAGGTGAACCCCCAGCGGGAGGATTACTGGGGCAATGTCAATCCGATCGGCCCGCGGTCCTGCTACGACGAAGGCAAGCGCTGCGCAGAGACGCTGTTCTTCGACTATCACCGGCAGACCGGGCTGGACGTCAAGGTGGCGCGTATCTTCAACACCTATGGCCCCAGGATGCATCCGAACGACGGGCGGGTGGTGTCGAACTTCATCGTGCAGGCGCTGAAAGGAGAGCCGATAACGCTGTTCGGCGACGGCATGCAGACACGCTCGTTCTGCTATGTCAGCGATCTTGTCGAAGCGATCGTTCGCTTCATGGGCGCCGGACCGGACTGCCATGGCCCGATGAACCTGGGCAACCCGGTCGAAATCACCATCAGAGAACTGGCCGAACGCATCGTGGAAATGACAGGGTCGCAGTCCCAGATTGTCTTCCGCCCCCTGCCGCAGGATGACCCGATGCAGCGCCGTCCGGATATTTCCCTGGCCAAGAGCGCGCTGGACTGGGCGCCCGCCGTGCCGCTCGAAGACGGGCTGGCCAGGACAATCGACTATTTTGACGGGCTGCTGTCGCAGACGGCTCCGGACATGGCCAGGGCTGAGCAATGAACGCATATGACCCCCCCACTGCCACACTCGGAGTTGTCGCCATCAGCTACAACGAGGAAGAGGATCTGCCCGGCTTTCTTGCCAATCTGATTGGCTGGGTCGACGAAATAATCATTGTGGATGACGGATCGACCGACCGCACCGAGGAGATCTGCGCGGCGGCAGGCGGCACTGTCCGGTTTCTCCGGTCTCCGCGCAAGGCAGGCGAATATTACAGCGACCAGCGCAACAAGGGCATCGCCGCCGCGGCCAGCAACTGGCTGCTGCATATGGATATCGATGAGCGTGTCTCCCGGGAGCTCGCCGGGGAAATCCGGGAAGCCATCAAAGATGAGCAGAAGGATGGCTACCGCTTCCGGCGGCTCAATCATTTCATGCACCGGCCGATGCAGGGCGGCGGCTGGCAGGATTGGAACCTGATCCACCTGGCCCGGCGTGACTTGTTCCATTTCGGCGGCATGTTCCACGAGACCTGCCACCTGGATGCGCCTTCGCAAAGGGTCGGCCAGCTCAGTGGCAGGATGATCCATTTCAACGAGCACAACTTTGAAAAGCGCCTGAAGAAAAGCTCGACCTATCTGGAAGAAGTCGTCAAGCATGTTGAAAAGAGCAAAAGAACAGTCCGGGGCTGGCAGATCCTGTGGGCGCCGGCCAAGGAATTCCTGAAGAAGTATTTTTACAAGAAGGGCTTTCTCGATGGCACGCCGGGGCTGATTTCGGCGCTGCATTCGGCGACGGCTGTTTTCCGCGCCTATGCGCTGGTCTGGGACCGGCAGAACCGCATTTCGCGGGCGGAACTGGAACGCCAGGTGTCCTGGGCGGCGGCGGACCGCAATGGCTGAAGCCGCGCCAAAGGTCTCGGTTGTGGTGCCCGCGTATAACCGGGGCCACCTGATATGCGAGGCGCTGGACAGCGTGCAGGCGCAGACCTTCCGCAGCCTGGAGATCATTGTCATCGATGACGGCTCGACGGATGACACCCGGGCGCGGGTTGCCCAATGGGCACAAACCGCCCCGCTGCCGGTGGTGTATGAAAAACAGCCCAATGCCGGGGGCAATGCGGCCCGCAACCGCGGAATAGACAGGGCGCGCGGCCAGTTCGTTGCCTTTCTCGACAGCGACGATCTTTGGCATCCGCAAAAGCTTGAAAAGCAATTGGCGCGCCGCGCCGCGTGTCCGCAGTTTGGTGCCATCTATTGCGGCATCAGGGAAACCGACGCCGAAAGCGGCGTTCAGATCTCGGTCCCGCGGCATGCGTTTCCGGAAGGCGACCTGCTGAACGCCTTGCTGGTCCGCGATGTAACGGCGCCGACCTCGGCATATCTTGTGGAGCGGAAGCTGCTGATCGCAGCGGGCAAATTCGATCTTGAGCTTGCCGCCCGGCAGGACTGGGACATGTGGATACGCATTGCCCGGTTGTCCCCGATCGGCTGTGTGCCAGAGGTTCTGGTGGATCTGCGCCACCATTCTGGACCGCGGACGGTTTCGGATCCGTCGCGCGAGCTGCGCGCGCACAAGCGGATACTGGCCAAATATGCGCCGCTCCGGTCCCGCCGCGGCTGGTGGCTTCCCTGGGCGGCCCTGGCGGGGTTTCACCGCCGGGCGGGCCGGGTCCAGTTCCATTATCTGGGCAAGCGCGGAGCCGCCATCCGCCACTATCTGATTGCCATCGCGCTCTGGCCGTTTGCGGCCGATTCCTGGGCGGCTCTGCTGGGCGCGTTTTTGCCAGCGGGTGCCCGCGGCCGGCTGAGGCGCATCTGGAACGGCCTGTTCGGGAGGACATTTCTTGCAATCCGCAACCATTGAACGCGCAGCGATGATCCCCGGGCAAGGGCTGCAGGTTGCCTGTTTCGCCAATCAGTTCGGCGACCGGCAGGGGCATGGGCTGGCGCGCTACGCGCGGGAGCTGCTGGAGGCGCTGCAAACCCTGGGCGGACCCGAAGTTGTTCCCGTTGCCGGCTGGTCGGGGCTGGGGCCGGCAGAGCTGGCGGCCCGCCAGCGGGAGACCGGGCTGAAGCTCACCGGGCTTGGCCGGCGCGGCACCTCGCTGCTCTGGACGTTTCTCGGGCGCCCGTCTCTTGAGGCCTGCCTGGACGCGCCGGTTGATGTTGTCCACGCCGTCTCCCTCGGCTACCCGGTGGCGACGCAAAAGCCCTTTGTCGTGACAATCCACGACCTCGGCCCCTTGCTTCATCCGGAATATTTCCGAAACACCCGCCCCTGGGTCATGAAACGCAGCCTTGATCAGGCGGTGCGCAAGGCGGATGTCATTGCCTGCGTGTCGCAATACACCGCGGACACCGTCCGGGAATATGCCGGCCCTGCGGTCGAGGCCCGGCTGCGCGTGGTGCTTGAAGGCGTCTCTGACGCTTTCTTCACCCCGGCGGACCCTGCGCTGCTGCACCGGTTTGCCTTGCCGCCCGATGCCCCCTTCATCCTCTCTGCCGGCGCGGCCAGCCCGCGCAAAAACCTGGCCGGCCTGCTGCGGGCGATGGCCTTGGCGGCAGACAGCATCCCGCATCATCTGGTGCTGGCCGGAGGTGCCGGCTGGGACAACGGGGAAATTGCCCAGGCGCTTGCCGCGCCGGCGCTGCGCAACCGCGTGCATCGCACCGGCTACGTTTCCGACCCGGAACTGCGGGCGCTTTATCAGGCCGCTGACCTCTATGTTCATCCGTCGCTGTTCGAAGGCTTCGGCCTGCCTGTGCTTGAGGCCATGGCCAGCGGCACGCCGGTTGTCGCCTCGGACCGGACGTCCCTTCCTGAGGTTGCAGGCCAGGCGGGATACCTGTGCGATGCCTCGGATCCGGAAGCCCTGGCCGCTGGCATCCTGCAGGTTTGCCGCTCCGAAGAGCTGAGCGCCCGCATGGCTGCAATGGGCCGCCTCCGCGCCAGGGCGTTCAGCTGGTCCAGCTGCGCCCGCGCGATGGCCGGAATGTACAGCGATGCGGCGTCATGACCTGGAAAATCCCATGAAACTTCTCGTGACCGTCAATTCCTCCTTCAACATCGTGAACTTCCGGTCCGGCCTGCTGCGCGCGCTGATGGAAGACGGCCACGAGATCGTCGTTCTGGCGCCGCGGGACGAATACACCGATGCAATTCCCAGCGGTGTCGGCTGCTCATATGTGGAACTGAAGATGGACCGCCGCGGCACCTCGCCGGTGCGGGAGGCGGGCTGCCTCAGGGCGATGATCGGGCATATCCGGTCTTTGCAGCCGGATGCGATCCTGAGCTACACGATCAAGAACAACCTGTATGCGGGGCTGGCGGCGCGTTTGACCGGGACGCCGATTATTCCGAATGTCACCGGTTTGGGGTCTGTGTTCTCGGGCAAAGGCCCTTTGGCCGCTTTTGCGGCACATGCCTACCGGCATGCCTTCCGCGCGGCGCCCATCGTCTTTTTCCAGAATCTTGAAGATCAGCAGCAGTTCCTGCGCGCCGGGCTGGTTGCGTCTGAAACCGCGAGACTGTTACCCGGATCGGGTGTTGACCTGGCGCGGTTCACGGCTTCCCCGGTGCCGGCGCGCCCCGATGCGCCTGTGTTCCTGCTGGTTGCCCGGCTGCTTTGGGAAAAAGGCCTGGCCGAATACGTTGAAGCCGCGCGGCAGGTGCGCAAGGTGTTCCCCAAGGCCGCATTCAGGCTCGCCGGCAGTCTTGAAGCCCCGAGCAAGGCAGCGGTTTGCGAAACGGTCCTGGCACAGTGGCAGGCGGAGGGGATCATCGAATACCTCGGCCGGCAGCGCGACATCCGCCCGGTGATCGAGGAGGCAACCTGCGTGGTCATGCCCAGCTATTACCGTGAGGGAACCCCGCGCGCCCTTCTGGAAGCCGGGGCCTGCGGGCGGCCGGTCATCACCACGGATACAGCCGGCTGCCGCACCGCGGTCATCGATGGGGAAAGCGGCTTTCTGGTGGCGCCGCGTGACAGCCAGGATCTGGGGCAGGCGATGCTGCGCGTCGCCGCAGCCTCACAGGAAACACTGCAGCAGATGGGCGCTGCGGGCCGGGCGCTTGCCGAGCGCCAGTTCGATGAGAAAATCGTGATCCGCGCCTACACGCAGGCGATCGCCGAAATTGCAGCCCGGCGTGAAGGCACCCGCGCGCTTTGAAACGCAGGCCTGCAAAACGTCTGAACAGCGGAGGCGCGCGCGCTGCGGAGGGGCCGCCTTCCGCAGCGCAACATATTCGTGGTTTGCCTAGGCCTGCACGGGCAAACCTGCAAGCCTAAGACAAGCGGCCTTACACAACGGCTGCGTCAGAACAGGAAATCTCCCGCTCCGATTTCCGATGGCTGAAGGTCCTGCAGCAGGACTGTCCCTGCACCGGTGTCAATCAATGTATCTCCGCCCTGGCTGCGGATCTCCAGGCTGCCATAGCTGCCGCCGCTTTGCTTCAGGCCGCTGAGGTCGATCACGTCGCTTCCGGAGGTGAAATCCACAATCGTGTCCTGACCGTGGCCCGCGGTGAAAACAAAGGCATCATTGCCATCGCCGCCCTTCATCTGGTCCGCGCCGTTGCCGCCATTGAGCGTATCATTGCCGCGGCCGCCATACAGGATGTCCTGGCCGCCGCCGCCCTTCACGACGTCCTTGTTGCCGCCGCCGAAAACGGTGTCTGCGCCGCTGCCGCCAAAGACCTTGTCCTGGCCGCCGCCGCCTTTGACGGTATCCTCGCCCGTGCCGCCTCTGAGCCGGTCTCTGCTGGCATAGCCAACCAGCATGTCCTGGCCGTCGAGCCCCTTGATAATGTCGGCGTCTTCCGTGCCATACAGGCTATTGTCCTGCGCGTTGCCGGTCATCAGATTGGGCTGCGGCTCAGGCTCGGGCTCAGCCCCGCCAGTGCCGCCGCCGGTTCCGCCGTCTGCAACCGGGCCGGCAGAGCCGGACCACAGCTCGCTGGCGGACTGTTTGCGCGCCGCGCCGGTGGTCTCGATGCCGCCGCCGAGATTGTTGCCGGACGGGCTGGGCGCTTCGGCCCCGAGGAAACGCAATTCGCTGACATTTCCGAGCAGGCTGATCCCCTCCCAGCTGATGTCATAGCCGTCCTTGATCAGGAAAGCCCGGGTGCTGGCCGACGCCGTATTCTCGAAGATCGAGTCGGTGACCTGGATGTCATGCGGCATCAGATGCGCATTGCTGCTGTTCAGCAGGCCGTTGGGGTTGAGCACGGTGACAACCACCCCGTTGGGGCTGTCGATGAACTCGCTGCCGGAAATGCTGATGTTGTGGTTCTGCTTGCTGGGGTCGAAATCGGCGCTGGTTTTATACAGGCTCTTGATGTCGAT
>NZ_JBVVXU010000050.1:0-16192 GCF_055902035.1 Leisingera sp. SA215
TCCCTGCAAGTTCACGCATCAGCCCAGCACGGTAGCGTCTTTCTCCTGCTCACCGTGGCGGGCCAGTTTCTTCACGCGACTGGCCGCGCAGCAGTGTTTTTACAGGCCTCGCCCGACATCATCATTTTCCACGCGATCCTGGCGATCTTATTGGCCAACGCGACGGCCGCGAGTTTCGGCGGCTTGCGCTTGAGCAGATCGATAAGCCAGGGCGAGGCGGTCCTGCCTCTGCCCGCTCTCATCTGTCGAAGCAACGAAGTCGCGCCCACGACCAGTGTTTTGCGCAGGGCCTCATCGCCCGCTCGCGTAATAACACCGAACCTGACCTTACCAGCTGTCGAGTGATCCCTGGGGGCAGGCCCATCCAGGCCGCAAACTGTCTTCCGGATGCAAACTGCTCCGGTGCCGGCGCTTTCATCACCAGCAATACTGCACCGATCGGTCCGACACCGGGGATCTTCGCGAGGCGGCGACAACATTCGTTGCTGCGGTATCAGGTCATCAAACTCGCCTCTATCTCTTCCAGGCGCTCCCTCAGCTGCGCAAATTCATCCGCAAGTGACGTCAACAGATCGCGCGCCAAGGCGGGGACGTTTTCATCAGCCATGATGCGTTCCAGAAGGCGCGGAATATGAGACACGCCTTTGGCCGCGGTCAGTCCGAACTCGGCCGCATAGCCACGGATTGTATTGGCAAGTTGCGTCCGGGAGGCTCACATGGCCAAGCCAGCTACGGTTGGCCCCGGTGACGACCTGATGGGAGAGCCTGTGCTGGAGCGCAAGGTTCACTCTATTCGCACCGCTGCCCGGGAGCTCGGCATGGCCCCCCGGGCGCTTGCGAAAGCTTCTGGTCGATGCCAACCTCGTCCAGCCGGTTGAAACCGACCAGAATGACCAGTGGGAGTTGTTTGACGCCAAGGAGGCTCAGCCGCATCTCGACAAGGTCTACGCGACATGCCAACCTCAACGCAATTCGATGCCGTCGATCAATCCGAAAAGCGCATTCAGCGTCTCCATTTTGCGTTCGGCCGGGGTGAAGACCACCTCCGCGCTCGATGTATCGGCGCCGAGCAGCTTCAGCTGTTTCACATCCTCATTGCGCCCCGTTCCGGTTCGCCAAACGAACCCGACCCCCATGCCGTTGACCACCGCCTCATAGACGCCATCCCGGTTGTCGAGGGTCAGGAACGGCACAGGTGAGACATCGTGGCGCCGAAAGTAGCGGTCGAGAACCTTCTGCGTCGAAGACCCGCTTGTGCGAAAGATCAACCTGTGGCGCAGCAGTTCTTCGCAGGTGACTGCGTCCGCACTGGCCAGCGGATGCGACGGCGTCACGATGGCAACGACATTGTTCTTCAGGAGTTCCTTGCGGCGGAAACGTCCATCCCTGGGAACCTCTGGCAGGATTCCGACATCGACGGTGTGGTTGATGACCTGCCGCATGATCTTGTCATGTGACCCGGTGGTGACCTGCAGGACAACCTGCGGGTAGGCCTTGTTGAAGGCCGCGATCACCGACATGCCGGGCATCGCGTTGCCCAGCCCCACGGACAATTCCCCCTTGCTCAGTGACCCGTGGCGCCGCAGCATCTGCTCAAGTGCTTCATATTCGCTGATCACGCGCTCGGCCGCATCACAGAGCCTTTCGCACAAGGGTGTTGGATGCAGCTTTCCCTTGTCGCGGTGGAAAAGCACCACTCCATAGTCCTCTTCCAGCCTGCGCACCTGCTGCGAGATTCCCGGCTGGGTGACATCCAGTAGCCGCGCGGCCGCAGCGTATGAGCCGGATTCGGCAACCGAACGGAGCGCTTCGAGGGTGCGGAGGGAAATTGTCATGGCCAATCCAAAGCGGGACTATGGTTTCCTCAAAGCATAGCTTTGCTTTGTCACAGCAATGTTACGGCCAGAAGGCAGGTGTGCCGCCGAGGCCGGAAACGGTCGCACTCGAACTTGAACGATCTCTCATATCCACACCAGACCGCCTCGGCACAGGTTGCGCCGAGGCCCAGGGAGCCTTTGACCGTGGCCTCAGTACTGACCGTAAACAACCAGCTTACCAGCCAACTTTCGGCCGATCTGGTCGCGCAAGACCGCCTTGTGCTGTGCGATCTCGACGGTTGTCTTGTCTCCGAAGGGCGAGCCTACAAGGATTCCGCGTCTTTCCTGAACAGCTGCGGAGAGCGCCTGTGGCTGGTGTCCAACAATTCCACCCATTTCTCGGTAGAACTCAGCAGGCAACTTGCGGCGCTTGGACTGGAGGTGCCAGCCAACCGGATCTTGCTGGCCGGGGAGCAGACATTAGCGCACCTGGCGCGCCTGCACCCTGGCGCGCGCCTCGCATTGTTCGCCAGCCCGGCAATCGAACAAGAAGCGCGGCGGCTGGGCTTTGCCCTGACACAGGATACGCCCGATCTGGTGCTTTTGTGCCGCGACACGCAACTGTCGTTGGATAGGCTGAACGCGATGGCGGCTTTGGTTCAGGGCGGCGCTGCCTTCTGGGTGTCCAACACCGATACCGCGCATCCCGGCCACGACGGCCAGCCCATCGCCGAGACCGGCGCCTTGCTGGCGGCGCTGCGCGCCATGCTGACTGAGTTGCATTTCGAAAGCATCGGAAAACCGCACCCCCATCTTGCCGCGCTGGCGTTGTCACGCACCGGCGTCTCTGCCGAAGAGGCCGTCTTTGTCGGGGACAACCCGGATACGGACGGCGCCATCGCACGGGCCATCGGCACCCGCTTTGTTCAGCTTCGCCGTACAGGAGCCCCGGAATGACCCTCTATGTCCTGCGCACCCTGCTCAAGATGGTGCTGACCCTGTTCGCCATCATCACGCTGGTGTTCTTTGCCACCCGGATGTCCGGCAGCCCGCTGGACACCGCCCTCGGCGACGGTCTGACCGAAGAAGACCGCACCCTCATGATCGAGTATTTTGGGCTGGATCGGTCGCTCTGGTATCAATACCTCGCCTACCTGCGCGGCATCCTAGAGGGCAACTTTGGCCAATCCTTCATAGAACGCCGCCCGGTGGCCGACATCGTGGCTGAACGCATCTGGCCCACGCTGCAATTGCTGGGCAGCGCGTTGGCGCTGACGATCGTGGTCTCGGTGCCGTTGGGGGTCACGGCCGCGCTCTGGCGGGACAGCTGGATTGGAAGCGCGGTCATGGGGCTGGCCTTTATCGGCTACGCAGTGCCCAATTTCGTGATCGCCGCCTTTATGGTGCTGATCTTTGCCTTCTCTCTCAACTGGCTTCCGGTGGTCGGCAACGGCACGCCCTGGCATTTCATCATGCCCACCATCGCCATGTCCGGGGTGCTAATCGCCGCACTGACCCGTTTCACCCGCAATGCCATGCTGGATGTGTTGGGACAGGATTTCATGCGCACCGCCCGCGCCAAAGGCCTGCCGGAAACTGTCGTGATCCTGAAACACGGGCTGCGCAACGCCGGTGTCACGGTGCTGTCGGTCCTTGGCCTGCAAATCGCCGGTATGGCCGCGGCGGGCAACGTCGTGGTCGAGGCCATCTTCAGCTGGCCTGGAATCGGCGAACTGCTCGTCTCGGCCGCCATCATGCGCGACTATCCGGTGCTGCAATTCGGGGTGATCTCTGTCGCCTTCGCCGTGGTCGTCATCAATGCCCTCACTGACATCGCCTATGTCGTCGCGGATCCCCGCACCTCCATGGCGAAAGGATAACATTATGACCGCCACCACTAACATCCCGTCGCGTACCCCGCTTCTGCTGGCGCTCTGGAAAGACAGCAATGCCATCCAGAAAGCCGCGGTACTGATCGGCCTTGCGCTGTTGCTCATGGCGTTGCTGGCGCCGCTGATCGCCCCCTTCGATCCGATTACGCAAAGCCTGATCTCGCGGCTGCGCCCCCCGCTTGGGTTCGAGCGCTACAAGGACGGGTTCTACCTCGGCACCGACGAACTGGGCCGCGACGTCCTCTCGCGCAGCCTGCATGGTCTGCAGCTGACCCTTGGACTGGCGCTGGCGGGGGCCTGCATCGGCCTGTTGATCGGCGGCACGCTGGGGCTTTTGGCGGGACTGCGACGGGGCTGGGCGGAAAACGTCATCATGGCGGCCGTCGATTTACAGATTGCCGTGCCCTTCACCCTGCTGGCGCTCTTGATCCTCGCGCTGTTCGGATCGTCGCTGACGGTGATGATCTGTGTGTTGGGCATCGCCGGATGGGAGCAATATGCCCGCATCCTGCGCGCCGAAGTGCGCAAAATAACCCAATTGCCCTTTATCGAGGCGGCGCGCGCATCGGGTGGCGGCCAGCGCTACATCGCGCTGACCCATGTGCTGCCCAACATCGTCTCGCCGCTGGTGGTGCAGTTCACCCTGTCGCTTTCCAATATCGTGATTCTTGAATCGACCATGTCGTTCCTCGGCCTTGGCGTGCAGCCACCCACCGCCACGCTGGGCAGCATGGTGGGCTATGGCCGCGACTACATGCCGACCGCGCCCTGGATCGTGATTGCCCCCGCCGCCCTGATCATTCTTGTCACCTTTGCCGTGCAGATCCTCGGCGACTGGCTGCGTGACCGCGCCGATGTCCGCCTGCGTGCCCGTTAATCAAGAGGCCGAAGACGCCCTCCTACGTCCCTCAATGGAGAAGACCATGAAAACCCTTCTGATGACCACCGCTGCCACGCTTCTTGCGGGCTCGGCCTTCGCCCAGTCGATCACCGTCGGCGCGGCCAATATCTCGGACTACCTCGATCCTGGCCGGGACCATTCCAACGTCGGATCGCAGTTCTATTACAACAGCTTCGACACGCTGATCGACCGCGACCATTCCAAGCTGGAACCTGAATGGGTGCCCGCGCTGGCGACCGAGTGGAAGCTGATTGATGATGTGTCGATGGAACTGAAACTGCGCGCGGGCGTCAAGTTCCACAATGGCGAGGCACTGACCGCCGATGACGTCGTGTTCTCGCTCAATCGCATGTATCAGGCGACCTTTGCGCCCTATGTGGTGCGGTCCAAGGACCGTCTGGCCAACTTCGCCGAAGCGGTGAAGATCGACGACTACACCGTCCAGATCAAGGTCGAACGCCCCGAGCCGCTGTGGGAAACGCTGGTTTCGCTGCAGCAGGTCATGATCATCCCCGAGGACTACACCAAGGCGCTGTCGGGTGATCCCGAGGTGGCCGAGGACGGCGATTTCGAGGCCTTCTCGCTGGCGCCCGTCGGCACCGGCCCCTACGCCATCTCGGAGTTTATTCCGGGCCAGAAGGTGGTCTATTCCCGCTTTGACGGGTTCTGGGGGGACCGCGCGCCGCTGGAACAGGCGACCGTGATCCGCATCCCCGAAACTGCCAGCCGCATCACCGCGCTGAAAACCGGCGAAGCGGATATCGTCACCAACATCGCCCCCGACCAGCTGGATCTGGTCAACGCCGATCCGAACCTCAAGACCGAGGGCTCGGCCACCGCGCTGTTCCACGTCATGATCATGAACGTGAATCACCCCCACCTGACCGATCCCAAGATCCGCCAGGCCATGTCGCTGGCGATCGACCGCGACCTGCTGAACGACGCGCTGTGGCTGGGCAAGGCGATCGTGCCCTCGACCCACACGATGGCAGAGATGGGCAAACTGCACATGCCCGAGCTTACCACCTTCGAATACAACCCCGAACGGGCCCGCGAACTGCTGGCGCAATCCTCCTACGATGGCGAGGAAATCGTCTTTGACGCCTATCCCGTTTACTACACCAATGGAGTTCTGGCCGCTCAGGCAATCACCGAGATGTGGGCCGAGGTCGGTATCAAGGGCCGCGTGAACGTGACCGAAACCTGGACGGGCGCAAGCCCCGATCTGATGGCGCGCAGCTGGTCGAACCCGATGTATTTCGCCGATCCTTTCGGCTCTTTCGGGGTGATGTGGGCGCCCAACGGCCCGTCCGAGGGTTCGGGCCGCTTCAACACCGACGCGGAATATGCCGCGATCTGGGAACGCTTCCGCTTTTCCGAGGAAGTCGAGGCGCGCAAGGCCGCCTTTGTGGAACTGATGGAGCGCATCAAGCAGGATCCGCCGGTCCTGCCGTTGTATCGCCCGTTCGAAAGCTGGGGCATGCACAAGGGGATCTCTTGGGCGCCGCAGCTTGGCCACATCCCCTACGTGCTTGATTTCCGTGCCGGCGCCATCGCGCTTGCCGACAGCTAAACATCTGTGGCGCGCCCCGTACAGGGGCGTGTTCCTCCCTCTGCAGGACAAAAGAAATGACACTCCGTATTGCCATCATTACTGACATCCATCACGGCGCACCTTCTGAATCCAAACGCGGTGATACCGCGCTTGGGCTGATGGCCGAATTTTCCGATTGGGCGAACACCATGGAACCCGACCTTGTCCTGGATCTGGGGGACCGGATTTCGGACGTAGATGAAGAGACCGACCTGCGGCTCGAAACCGAGGTGGCCGAGGCGTTCAAAGCCGTGAACGCGCCGATCCACCACATTTGCGGCAACCATGACCGCGATTACCTGACCACTGCGCAGAATGAAGAAATCCTCGGGCAGACCCTGCAGAGCGAACTGCTGGATTGCGGTGACTGGCAGGTTGCTTTGTGGCGGGCCGATCCGAAGATCACCCGCACCGCCGAACATTACGGCTTCTCCCTGCCAGAAAGCGATCTGCTCTGGCTGTCGCGCACGATGCAGACGGCTAAAAAACCCACCTTGGTGGCCAGCCACGTACCGGTATCGGGGCACGGACAGGTCGGCAACTACTGGTTCGAGCGCAATGAAGAGGTCTCGCGCTATCCCGAAAGCGACCGCGTGCGTCTGGCACTGGCGCAGGCGCGGGTGCCGGTTGCCTGCATCGCGGGCCATGTGCATTGGAACACCGTTTCAACCGTCAATGGCATCCCGCATCTCACCCAGCAAAGCTTGACCGAGAGTTTTACCACCCAAGGCACACCCGCCGGGGCATGGGGGATGCTGGAGTTGTCCGAGACCCTGCATTGGAAAGTGTACGGCGCCGACCCGCTCGAGGTCCGGCTGACCCCGAAACCCGGGCGCTGGACGCCCCCGATGGGACGGTTCTGAACCATGCTTGATGCGCCTGTCCTTTCCGTCAAATCCTTGTCGGTCGCCTTTGGCACGCATACCGCTGTGCGTAATCTGTCCTTTGACATCCACGCCGGTGAAACCCTGGCGCTTGTCGGGGAATCCGGGTCCGGCAAATCCGCCACTGCGCTGTCGGTGCTGCGCCTGATCGAACGCGAGGGCGGGCGCATCACCGCAGGTCAGATTCGCCTGGGGGCCGAGGCCCCCGTCGACCTGGCCGAACTGTCCGACCGGGCCATGCAGAGCTATCGCGGCAATCGCGTCTCGATGATTTTCCAAGAGCCGATGACCTCGCTGAACCCGGTTATGCGGATCGGCGAGCAACTGGGCGAGGTCTTGCGCCGCCACCAGGGCATGAACCGGGCCGAGGCGCGGATCGCTGCCGAAGGTGCGCTGGACCAGGTGCGCATCCCGGATCCAGCGCGCCGACTGGACCAATACCCGCACGAACTTTCGGGCGGGTTGCGGCAGCGGGTGATGATCGCCATCGCACTGGCTTGCCGCCCGGATGTGCTGATGGCCGACGAACCGACAACCGCGCTGGACGTTACCACGCAGGCCGAGGTGCTGAAGCTTCTGAAAAGTCTGCAACAGGAAATTGGCATGGCGATCCTGTTCATCACCCATGACATGGGCGTGGTGGCCGAGGTTGCCGATCGCGTCGTAGTGATGCGCCACGGCAATACCGAAGAGGTCGCTTATACCCACGCGCTGTTCGAAGCGCCGCAATCGCAATACGCGCGGGACCTGATGGCCGCGACACCCAAGCTGGGCCTGTCCCTATTGCGCCCGCAGGTGGCCCCAGCGGAACCGGTGCTGAAGGTTGACGGGCTGACCAAGAGCTTTGCCCGCAGCGGCGGCTTCCTCAAGCCCAAGGTCAAGGTTCCTGCCGTCAAGGGTGTGTCCTTTGAGATCCGCCCGGGCGAAACACTGGGCCTTGTGGGCGAGTCCGGCTGTGGCAAATCCACCCTGTCGCGCGCCCTGATGCGCTTGATCGAACCGGATGCGGGCCGCGTGACCCTTGCCGGGCGCGAGATCAGCAGCCTTGGCCCGCAGGCGCTGCAACAAGCGCGCGCCGACGTGCAGATGGTCTTTCAGGATCCCTTCGCCAGCCTCAATCCCCGCATGAAAGTGCGCGATCTCATCACCGAACCGGCTTACCTGCACAGCGGCCTGAGTGGTCAGGCACGGGCCGATCTGGCCGCCGGCCTGCTGGAGAAGGTGACGCTGGACCCGGGGGCGGCGGACCGTTTCCCGCACCAGTTTTCCGGTGGTCAGCGCCAGCGGCTGTGCCTTGCACGCGCCTTGTCGGTCTCGCCCAAGGTGATCGTCGCGGATGAGGCGGTGTCGGCGCTCGACGTGTCCACGGCGGTCCGGGTCACGTCTCTGATGCAGGATATCCAAGACCGTCTGGGCATCGCTTTCCTCTTTATCTCGCATGACATCGCAGTGGTTGAACGGGTCAGTCACCGGATCGCGGTAATGTACCGGGGCGAGATCGTCGAGACCGGCGAGACCAAACAGGTGCTGCGCTCGCCCCGGCATCCCTACACTAAAAGGTTGCTTTCTGCCGTGCCCAGCCCGCTTCCCAATAGGCCCAACCGCGCCAAAAGGGACTTTTCGACGAACAATGCTCCGGCATTTTTGGAAGGAGCAACGTAACATGAAAGCATGACAAGCCCCAACTGAGGAACCGGGAGATGATCAATGTTCTGCTACAACTCGGATTTTGGCAGCTTTGTCTAAAAAGGATAGGCTCGCATGCATCCTTGGTTCGCAGCCGCAGCGAATGACCGGTCTTGCGGGCCGCACCATAACAATTGAGGCTGCTGACGAGCGATCGCAATGGGCCGGTTAGGTTCCGAAGGGCGACCACAGTTCGCAGCTTTGCAGCGGCAGGTTTCTGCGCATCGCGTCACCTGGTGTGGAGCGCAGCATCAGCCGGGGCCGCCACCACCTGCTGGATGGCCGCTTTCGTGAAAATGGCCCAAATGCTTCGCACCCGCAGCGAACCAATCGCTGCGCCTGATATGAAGGTCGCGTTTGGGCTGGCTTGAGCCGATCACAACTGGCCTGGGGCAGGCTGGTGCTGGTTTCTCGGTGCTGTACTGCCGCATGGCGGCAGTGAGCCCACAGCAGAACTGCCAAAATCTTTCTGCACACGCGGGCAGCACGCTGCCTCGCTGCGCCGCCGAAAAACTCCCGCCGCATAGCAGGCGGGAAACTCAGCCATTCAGGCAGCGTGCAAAAAATTTTGGACCATGAACTCACACAGCCGGGTCCTGGCAGCCTTTCGTCGCAGGCGCGCGGCTTTTGCTGACACGGTTATTGCGGCCAGGTCTGTGCTCTTGCGCGATGCTGCCAACGTTTGGGCCAAATTACATCTACTCAGGTTCAAGCACTACGAAATTGTGCCGGCGTGATACCCAAACGCCTGCGGAAAGTGGTCGTCATGTGGCTCTGCGACGAAAAGCCGGTGGCATAAGCAATGCTGGCTATCGGCTCATTTGTTTTAATAAGCAGCCTGCGCGCTTGCACAACCCTTCTCGACAAGACGTAATTGTGCGGTGTTTCACCCGTTTTCTGTTTGAATGCGCGGGCAAACCGGTGCGCCATCACCCCGGAAAGCCCAGCCAGTTTCTCCACTGCCAAATCCGATTCGAGATTTCCATCAATGTACTCAATAACTTTATCCAGGACATTTTGATCAAGCAAATCAGTGCGGCGGGTGCGTTGCTGCTCCGGCGGCAAGGTCAGCATTTCCACAATCAGCGCGAAACAGAGCGCGCGCAAATAGTGGCCGGATATGTCATCTGCCAGGATGTGCCGACGGATGCGGTTTGCAAGTTCGGTCGTGAACGGCTTAGGGCCGCCAATGATTACGCGAGGTTCAAGGAGGTCCTCCGGGATTTGTAAGGCGGAGGCCAGATCTGCCCTCAAAGCGTCGAAACTGAATATGAGCGCGAGCACTTCCGGCGCAGACTCCGAGGCGCCGCGCAGGGGAAAGCATGGAGGCGCGACAATGTACTCGTAAGGCCGGCGGTCATAATGCCTCAACCGGCCGCCGGCGAGCGAGCTTTGCCCCTCATCGCCAGAGAAGCTGATACTAGCAAAGCTGTCATGCAGGCGGACGTTAAAGTGCCTTTGGCCGGCCGGCACCAGCTCAACAAGAAAATCTCCGAACGCGATGCGCTTGCCCCAGACCGGCAGTTCTCCGAGAGGTGGCGCAGTTATGTCAAGCAGCTGTCTCAAAGCAACGCCTTCCCCAGAAACACCTTCAAACCGAGTGTAGCAAAAACTCGCAGGATCGTCTTCTGAACGACCTTGCCGGAGCATTCCGCAGGTCTGCAGAATTGTGAAACGTGCAAATCTGAAAGAGATTGACCGGTTGGTCTGGCATTCTCCCTGGCATTACCTGGCCACCCTTTCAGGCCTGGCACAAACGCAAATGGGAGAAGTCCGATGACTGCTATTTCTGAACTGGAGCAACGTTCTACTCTTCCGCCTCCTGCCCTGAAAACCCTGGGACGCCGGTGGGGCGGGAAAGCCAGGCAAAACTTCCTGCGCCGCCGTGGCCTGGCAGACACCGTGCTTCAGAACGGCGGCTTTTGTACCTTTGGCGTTTCCAAGGGCAAGAAATTCGACGGTGATCCGCAATACGCAGAGATCGTCGAAGGCAGGCTCTACGTTTTCCTGAATGAAGAGGTGCTGCGCGCCTATCAGGAGGACCGCGCCGGCACCATTGCGCGCGCCGCCGAGAACTGGCCGCGTATCCAGCATGCTGCCGCGGCTGAATTGTGATCCGGTTCGATGCCGCGTTCCTTAGACTGCCTGTATCCATATCTTTGAAAAGGAGAAAAAAATGTCCTCTGTTGCACTGACAAAAGGGGCCCATCACATTGGGCTGACTGTTCGCGATCTTGGCGAAACCCGCGACTTTTTCACTGGCACACTTGGCTTCGCCCAAGTTGGCGAATTGCCGGACTATCCTGCCGTATTCCTGAGCGACGGCACCACGATGATCACGCTTTGGCAGGCGCAGGATCCTGCAACCGCAGTTCCGTTCGACCGCAAGAACGTGATCGGGCTGCACCACCTCGCATTGACTGTTGACGGTAGTGCCGCGCTGGCCGCGCTGCACGAGACACTGGCGGCCGCCGACGGCGTGGAAGTTGAGTTCCCGCCAGAGCCGCTGCTAGGCGGCCCAACCCAGCACATGATGTGCGCGATCCCGGGCGGGATCCGGATGGAGCTGATTGCCCCGGCGGCATGATGCCCCAGGCGGTGCAGGCCATCCTGCGCCGCTTTGCCGCCCTGCCCGAACCCTTGCTTACCGATGCAACCGCCCGGTCCGGGATGGTGGAACAGGAGACATAAATGACCAAACCCATCACTATGATTACCGGTGTCGGCGAAGGAACCGGCGCCGCCATCGCCCGGCGCTTTTCCGAATCCGGCTACCGCGTCGCCATGCTGGCGCGTGGCAAATCGCGGCTGGAGGCGCTGGAACGGGAGCTTGACGGCGCCGTGGCCTTCCCATGCGACGTGTCAGATCTCGATGCGCTGGTCAGGGCATGCGAGGCCGTTAAGCAAACGATGGGGCCACCCTCTGTGTTTGTCCACAATGCCGTGCGGGCCACGTTCGAACGGTTCGATGAGGGGGACCCGGAAGAACTGGAGCGGAACTTCCGCGTCAACACAACCGCTCTTCTCTACCTGGCACGCGCCGTGGTCCCGGACATGCTGACCCGCGGCGAGGGCGCCATCATGGTCACCGGCAACACCGCAGCCTTTCGGGGTGTGCCGAGCTATGCGCTGTTCTCGCCGACAAAGGCCGCTCAGCGCAACCTGGCACAAGCTTTGGCGCGCGACCTTGGCCCGAAGGGAATTCACGTTGCCTACTTCAACATCGACGCTGTCATCAACGTGCCGTGGACACGGGACAGATTCCATCCTGAAAAGGCGGATGGCTTCTTCATCGAGCCCGCCGACATTGCCGGCGAAGTGCTGCATGTGGCGCAGCAACCCCGCTCAGCCTGGTCGTTCGACGTGGAAATCCGTCCGTTCGGCGAACGCTGGTGATTGCCGGGCCGCCCCGCAGCGGCCCGCCGCGAGCTTCGCGTGCGGAACAAACCTGAAATGCGGGGCCATCGGAGCGCCCCGGTTAATGGCGGCACAAGACATGCCCGCTGCCGCTGGGAATCTGGCACCAAGGCGGATCTGCCGTCCCCTCCGGCACCAGAAACCTAAAGAATGGAGGCTCCTATGAACATGACAAATGAAACCGCACCAATCTCCAACGGCAGCCGAGAGAGTTCGCGCACCGAAGCCGAAGCCACGCCGTCTCCGTTCCATGCCGGTGAGCAGGCGGTCCAGGAAAGGCTGGGCGTCCGCGATATCGAGGACTGGGCCCGTCAGGTCGTGCGCGGCTGTCTGCCGGAGCAGCACCGCGAGTTCCATACGGCTCAGCCATTCCTCGTCATCGCTGCCAGAGACCGCGCCGGCCGTCCCTGGGCGACGCTGCTCGATGGCCCGGAAGGATTTGTGACCTCGCCCGACCCGCTCCGCATGGTACTGGCCTCGGAACCGCCCCCCGGCGATGCGCTGTCAGGCGCGTTTGTCCCTGGCGCGGACATCGGCATCCTCGGCATCGAACTGGAAACACGGCGGCGCAACCGCGTGAACGGCTGCATCGGCCCGGGCGCAGCGGGCTCGATTACGGTTAACGTCGCGCAGTCGTTCGGGAATTGCCCGCAGTACATTCGCGAACGCCGATGGCGCCGGGCTCCGACAAGCCAGCCTGGCAAAACCAAGCGCTGCGCCTCACTGACAGAGGCGCAGCGTGTCTGGATCGACACCGCGGACACCTTCTTCATCGCCAGCGGCTACCGTGGCGAGGGTGACAACCCCGCCTTCGGCATGGATGCTTCGCACCGGGGCGGCGACCGGGGCTTCGTGCGCACGCTGGATGGCGGATCGCTGCGGTTTCCGGACTATGCCGGCAACAACCATTTCAACACGGTTGGCAATCTCGTCCTGGACCCGCGTGTTGGCCTGTTGTTCGTCGATTTCGAAACTGGCACCCTGCTCCAAGTGACGGGCGAAGCGTCAATCGAATGGGATCCGGCAGATCTCGCCGTTTACCCCGGCGCCCGGCGCCTGATCACTGTACGTATCCATGAGGCTGTCGAAACCCGCAACGCCATTGCGTTGCGCTGGGATGCCAATGCGGAGTCGGTCCGGTCGCTGCGCCTGTCTGAAAAGATCAGGGAAAGCGGTGACGTAACCTCCTTGGTGTTCGAAGCACGCGACGGCGGGCCGCTCGACCAATTTGAGGCAGGGCAGCACCTGCCGATCGAGGTCGTATTGCCAGATGCGCCCGCTCCTGCCAGGCGCACCTACTCGCTCTCGGGCGCACCCGCCGATGCGCGATACCGGATTTCCGTGAAACGCGAACCAAAGGGCCTCGTATCGCGCTATCTGCATGACCATGCAGAGCCAGGCACAATCATCGATAGCCGCAGGCCAGCCGGAATTTTCACTCTTCGGTGCAGCACGTGCCCGGTTGTGCTGATCGGTGCCGGGGTGGGCATCACGCCAATGATCAGCCTGCTGCACGCCATTGCCGCGGAGGATGGCGGCCGTCCGGTTTGGTTCATCCACGCTGTCCGCGACGGCCGTCACCATCCCTTTGCCGGCGAGGTGCGCAACCTCGCCACGGCGCACCCCGATATACGCACCCATTTTGCCTACAGCCGGCCAAGGAGCCAGGACAAGCGCGGCACGCACTACGACAGCGAGGGCCGCATTACCCTTGCAGTGATTGGGGCGCTGGTGGATCGCGCCGACGCCCAATACTTCCTGTGCGGGCCACCGGCTTTCATGGCTGGTCTCGAGAGAGGATTGGGGCAGTTAGGCGTCTCAGCAGAACAAATCCACGTCGAGTCATTTGGGCCGCAGGCGCTCAGTTGACAAAGCGTGCGCTCAAGGGGCGCCGACTGCACTGCCAGCCGTTCGCTGCTGGCT
This sequence comes from Leisingera sp. SA215, assembly GCF_055902035.1. Taxonomy (NCBI): domain Bacteria; kingdom Pseudomonadati; phylum Pseudomonadota; class Alphaproteobacteria; order Rhodobacterales; family Roseobacteraceae; genus Leisingera; species Leisingera sp. SA215. The sequence continues at coordinate 14,115 of NZ_JBVVXU010000050.1, forward strand.
TGGTTTCGGTCCCGAAATGGATCGCACGGCTACGGGCAAGCTGGGGGCAGAACCTCATGTCGCTCGGCGCATACTTAAATAAGCACTCTTTCCGCGCCGACGACGGCCTCGCCGTTCCAACGGTATGTCTGACTTTCACAGCACGAAAATAGGACCTCTGCATTGTCCGATGTGTCGATTATTGAGGCCCGCCGCAACGAATGGGCGGTTTGAAATGCGCCCTACAGCTTGCCTTCGAAGGTCTGGTCCGGGGAAACCTGCTGCGTCGCCGTAAGGCCGCTGCTGTGGGCGCAAAGAAGTTCTGGTGCTTTCTGCACCTGCATCTGCCGCGGCGGCTTAAGTCCGGTTTGTCCGCACAGAAAACCTTGGCTTTTTACGCAGCAAAAGTCAGCAGTCCGTCCTATTTCGGTCCGCTGTCTATCCCACCGAGCGTGATCCTCGACAGCCTCGCCTCATCTTCCGGCTCCCATTTCTGACGCAGACCGCGCACATAATCCGCGTCCTGCTTCAGCTTTTGCCGCTCCTTGGCGAGGACGCGTTTCACGGTTCGGGCCACCAGTTGCGCAATGCGTGTGACCATACGCATTGCTGGGCGGATCTCCTTCAGCTTTTCATCCTGTGCCTGCTTGGTCTTCGGAGCGGTCGCGCCCCAGATCAGCCGCGGCGGCTGATCTGCTGATGCCTCCTGCCAAGCAAGCGCACCATCAGCTACAAGCTCCAGACCAGTTTCTATAGCATCCGAGATTACTTCGGCCTCAGCCACCTTCACCCTGACCTTTTCTTCCGCTTCCTTCAGCCTCGCTTCCTCTGCCTCCCGTGCGGCCTTCTGCACCCGGTACCTTTCCGCAGCCGCTTCTGCCCTCTCCTCATACCCCCTCACCATCGGCTCCATCGCCGCGATTTCGGCTTCAATAGTTTCTTTCCTAGAATTGGCGGCGGCAGCCGCCTCTTCAAACTGCCGGGCCTCGTCCTCTGCCGCGTCGCGCCTGCGCTCGGCGGCTGCAGTTTCCCGCCCAGCCCGCTGTTTGCGGGCTTGCGCCTCTTTGATCGCGCGCTTGCGCGATTTCCTGACCGTGGCCTTGCCTAGGTCCTGGGCGCCCTCGGCGACCGCCCTCGCCTCCACCCGGGCATCGCCCAAGATGCGTTTCTTCTCTGCCTGCGCCTTTTGGCGCTCCTCGGCACGCCACTTTGACGGTGGCACATGCTGCCGCGTTTCTGGCTGGGGCACGCCGTCCGCCCGTGCCTTCCGCCGGGCTTCGGCATGGCGCTTTCCCCTAGTGATCCCGATTTTTGCGAACGTCTCGCCCGCAAGGTCCTGGGCATGCTCGTAGTTCTTCAGCAGCGGGTTTGCGGACGGCTGCAGAACAACCTGCCGCCCGCTGTTGGCAGAATTTTTCTCGGACCAGACCGCAACGACGAAGTGAATGTGATACGCCTCTTCGTCAACATGGGCCGAGGCAAAGCGCAGTTGGTCATCCGGAAAGTGCTGCGTCAGGAATTTCATCGCGACCTCCCGGAATTCCGCAACACGTTCCGGATCCCACTTCAGGATGCCGGGCCCGCCAAACCAATTCTTGTTCGCTGTCAGGACGCCTTCACGCAGAGGTCCTTTGGCGCTTTCCTTCCAGGGATCTGAAGGCCCCTTGGCGGTTTCTCTCTCGGCTTGACTGATGCGTGATTTCGCCCGCAATGCGCGAAGGCGCTCTTCAAAATTGTGCTCACGCATCTCTGCAACTTCAGTGCAGATCCGCTCTTTCCAACCCGGCTCTCCGGCAAGAACTTCGTTCAGCCCGGACACATCCCGGTCGACATGGTCCAGGTCGCCGCCGGCGCGCTTGTCATGCAGCCGGAATTTCCAAAGCTGATGCGGGAACAGGCCGGCGAACCGAAGGACGACAGGTGCCGTACCGAGTTTGTCGGACTGGTCTTGGCGAAACTTGGCATGTACGGTCATCTGCAACCTCAGATCTGCTTGACTGATCCGAGTGTCTGCGAAGACGACGAAAATCCCGAGAGACTTGTTTGGTTTTGTGAGGCTTGTACTCACTAAGCAAGTTGCAATCCCGGGCTGGACCCCG
>NZ_JBVVXU010000051.1:0-15999 GCF_055902035.1 Leisingera sp. SA215
GCACTAAATCGCTTCGCGATAGGGCGCTCGTTTCTGGCGTTGCACTGATCTGGGATTTGTTTCGCGATTTGCGATGTTGGGTGTGTGCTGTTGATCGAGGTGATTTTGCCTCGGTTGACAGAGGGTTTTCCCATGAACATTCAGCATTCCACATCGATCACACCGCTTCGCGCGCGCATGATTACGGATATGTCAGCGCGCAATTTAGGACCGGCATCTCAGGTTGGTCACTTGCGGGCCTGCAAGCGGTTCGCGGCCTGGCTGGGGCGCTCGCCGGAGACAGCTGAGCCGGATGATGTGCGCGGTTTTCAGCAGCATTTGATTGAGACCGGCACCAGCATCTGCACGCGTAATCGCACGATGACCGGGGTGAAGTTTCTGCTCCGGGTGACGCTGCGGCGGCATGATCTGGTCGCTGAGATTTTCAGCCTCAAAGAACCGGTGAAGATCCCACTGGTGCTGAGCCGGAACGAGGTCAAACGCATCCTGCTTATGGCACCAAGCCTGAAGGCGCGCGTGATGTTGTCGCTCGCATATGGCTGCGGCATGCGCGCGGGCGAGGTGGTCCGGTTGCGTGTCGGCGATATCGACGGCGAGCAAGAGATCATCCGCATCGTGCAGTCCAAAGGCCGCAAGGACCGCAACGTCATGCTGCCCACCGATATTCTGGGCCTTCTGCGTGACTGGTGGAAGGAACGCCCAACCAGTCAGGACAACGGCGTGGCGGGCCCGGACCGGGTGATCTTCCCTGGGTATAATGGCAAACATCTGTCGCCGCGCCAGATATCGCGCCTGTTCAAGCAAGCGGCCAAAGCGGCAGGCATCACGAAGCCGGTCACATTGCACACGCTAAGGCACAGTTTTGCGACCCACCTCCTTGAGCGCGGTGTGGACATCCGAGTTATTCAAGCCCTGCTCGGTCATACCAAGCTGACCACGACCGCGCGTTATGCCAGCGTTGCTACCGGGATGATCTCGGCCGTGGAGAGCCCACTGGATAACCTGAGCCAGGCGGCCACGCGTAAGAGAGGCAAGAAGGGCGCATCATAGCTCGGCTTGGCAGGTGCAATGCTGGAGGTCGCGGATATCTTCCGCGCCCATGGAGCTGCCTGGCGCTTGGCCAATGCAGGCCACATCAGCCTGAACCAGTTGAAGGTGATGTCGGCAATCGAGCGTTGCCGCACGGCGGCGCTCGGCGGTCACGTGACACGCTGCGAAGATTGCGCGCACGAGCACATTGCCTACAATTCATGCCGCAACAGGCACTGCCCAAAGTGTCAGGCGGGCGCAGCCAAGACCTGGCTGGCAGCGCGCGAGGCCGAGCTGCTGCCTGTGCGGTACTTCCATCTGGTGTTCACGCTGCCAAAGCCGATCGCCGATATCGCGCACCAGAACAAGCGGGAGATCTACAATCTGCTGATGCGCGCGAGCGCGGATACCGTGATCAAGATTGCCGCCGATCCAAAGCATCTGGGCGCGCGGGTTGGCATCACGTCGGTGCTCCATACCTGGGGATCAGCAATGACGCACCACCCCCATGTCCACATGATCGTACCCGGTGGTGGATTGTCGACCGATGGCACAAGATGGATCACCAGCCGAAAGAACTTCTTCCTCTCCGTGCGGGTGCTGTCCCGCCTTTACCGGCGGCTCATTCTGGAAGGGCTGGCCAAACTGCACCAAACCGGGCGGCTCAATTTCTTTGGTGACCACGCCTGCCTGGCCGATAGCGCCGCGTTCGAGGCCATGCTCGCACCACTGCGCAAGATCGACTGGGTCGTCTATGCCAAGGAACCCTTCGCCGGACCCAAAGCGGTGCTGGCATATCTGTCGCGCTACACGCACCGCATTGCGATATCCAACAGTCGCCTGATCCGGTTCGATGCAGGCAGTGTGACCTTCAAGGTCAAGAACTACCGCCTCAATGGCGCGGGCCGACACACCACCATGACCTTAGCGACGTCAGAGTTCATCCGCAGGTTCCTGATCCACGTCCTGCCTAAAGGCCAGCACCGCATCCGTCACTACGGCTTCTACGGAAATGGCAACCGTGCCGCCAATATCGCCAGGATCAGGCAACTGCTCGGAGCCAAAACACCAGACCAGAGACGCGATCATGAAGACAGCCAAGGTAATTCCGATGAGCCTGTCCGTGTCCTGGCACTGCCATGCCCATGCTGTGGTGGGCAGTTGATTGTCGTTGACACCTTCGCGCCCGCCCAGCACCCCAGAGCACCGCCAAAACCAAAAAGGGCCGCAGCATGAAACGCTCGCCCAACATAACCAAAGACACCAATAACCGCAGAAGTTGCAGTCTGCGAACCCATCGTTTTGCACTGATGAGATCATCGTCATGGCAAAGGCCCGGGATCGAGACAAAACACCTGGCATATCGACTGAATGCTCGCGTACGCGAAATCGAAATTGGCCTCATTGCACCCATTCGACCGAATTTTCAGATCTTCCACACGCCAAGTCCAACCTACAAATCCCCATAGCAACCGACCCACCAAGACCAACCACGCGATTTCCCGCCTGAGCGCTTCTCCGACGCCGGGCAACGCATCGCGCAAATCAAACGTCAGCACGCGGCGTCTGAGAAACCTGCATCTGAGCTGCCTTGCGGCACCGCAGCGGGCTGATCACCGTCCTAGACCAATGCCGTCGCTGTCGCAGGCGACCCCAGTCAGCCCAAACGCGACCTTCGTACCTAACGCAGCGCGTACCTCGCTGCAGGCCCTAAACTTCGAGGCTACCTTCCCGAAAGCAGACATCCACTAGGCGGTGGCGGCCCTTGCGCCTCCAGTGCTCCACTCCAGTGGTATCGGAACAAGGAAGCGGCCGTTGTGCAACAGGAAAAAGGTGGATCACCTCTGACGGATTGCCCCCTGCTTCGGCCAAAGACGTTCCCTGCGCTTAGTGCTTCCTTGATTAGCTTCCTGTATCTTCGCATGATCCAGTCATGATGATCGAGATAGACAAATGGTTGAACGATCTCGGACTGGGTCAATATGCTGATGCTTTCGCTGAAAATGATGTCGATGCACGTGTTTTGCCGTTATTGACCGATGACGACCTCAAGGAGCTTGGGGTCAGCCTTGGTCATCGCAGAATTATTCTAGCAGCCGCGCAGAAGCTGGCCGGAGAACAGCCATTCTCTCGTTCAACTCAGGAGACGGATCAGCCGTCAGATGAAGGCGATAAAAGGTTTGCCGCCCAGGTTCCGCAAAGTGAGGTTCCAGCGACAGCAAGAATTGTCCCAGCGGCAGTTGCTGAGCGGCGCCACTTGACAGTTTTGTTCGCCGATCTGGTTGGCTCGACAGAACTGACCAATCGACTTGACCCTGAAGAAATGCGTGGGCTTTTGCAAAATTACCAGGATGCAGTTGCAGGGGTCGTTAGCAGTTATGGTGGATACGTTGCGAAGTACCTTGGCGATGGCCTCCTAATATTTTTCGGCTGGCCGACAGCATATGAAGATCACGCAATCCGAGCTGTAAAGGCCGGCCTTGAATCTATCCGGCGTGTCAAGGAACTCAAAACCCCTGACGGTGAGCGATTATCGGCCAGGTTGGGCATTGCGAGCGGCGACGTTGTGGTTGGTGATACGATTGGCAAAAACACCTACGAAGAGGGAGCCATGACCGGCCCGATCGTCAATCTTGCGGCACGGATTCAAGAGCACGCGAAGCCTGACATGGTTGTCTTGACAGCCGAAGAAACCGAAGCCGCTTTGCATCGGATTTTTGAGTTTGCACCTCTCGGGAAAGTCACACTGAAAGGGTTCGAAGACCCTCGAACCTTGCTTCAGGCGGTATCCGAACGCAAAGCAGAAAGCCGGTTTCGAGCGTTTCATGGAGACGGCAGCGGCAGTGCCATGATTGGCCGGGATTTCGAAAAGGGTATCCTGCTGCACGCGTGGCAAAGAGCTCAGCAAGGCCATGGAGGGGTTGTTCTGCTGGCTGGTGAGGCAGGGATCGGAAAGTCACGGCTGACCGAAGAGTTTCTCGCGGAAACAACCAAATCAGACCAAGCCGACGTCATAAGACTGAATTGCTCTCCTTATCTTTCCAGCAGCCCATTCCATTCGGTTACGCATAGGATTTCTCAGGATGCTGGCGTTGGGCCCGGCTTTGATGACAATCAAATTCTGGAACACGTAAAGAAGATGCTCCAGGGTCGCAAAGGGCTGGACTGGGAACAGGTTCTGCCAGTTTTTGCCGCGCTGGTTGCGCCACGCAGCCCCCTCGCCCAGAAGGTGCTAGACCTGTCGCCACGGGAACAACGTGACATCACGATTCAAACGTTGACCCACACTGTACAAGTGCGATCGCGTGTGCGTCCAGTAATCCTGTGTGTCGAAGACGCGCACTGGATCGATCCTTCGACGCAAGCCCTTCTGGAGCGCTTCAAAACAATCTGCGCCGATCTGCCCTTGATGGTCTTGATCACCCACAGACCTGGCTGGGAGCTGGCGTACGATGAAAGTGACGCGCATGTTCAAACTCTGCAGCTACGCCGCTTTGACACCACTCATGTCTCGGAGTTGGTGCGCAGTATTACCGGGAAGCCACCCGACGACAGGTTGATCGCCACAATTGTTGAGAAGACTGATGGCATTCCACTGTTTGTGGAGGAACTGACGCGGGCTATCGTCGAGGCGGGCGAGCAAGGACAAATCCTTATACCGTCTTCACTGAAGGGGGCATTGATGGCGCGTCTCGATGCAGTTTCGGCAGATGCCAAACAGGTCGCTCTGACGGGCTCTGTCATCGGCCGTGAGTTCGAGCCAAATCTACTTTGTACAGCAATGAGAATTGAGGCTTCAGTCCTTCAGGCTCACTTGGAGGAGTTGTCTCAAACAGGTTTGATCTTCGAAAGCGGGCATAATCGCGGACACTTTGTCTTCCGTCACTCTCTAATTCGCGATACGGCCTACCAGTCAATGCTGAGCGCGACCCGCAGACAACAGCATGCGGCCGTGGCCCAGGCGATGATGCAATTGCGATCCGCAGAGATTGAACGCCGACCCGAACTGGTCGCCCGCCATCTATCTGAGGCTGAAGAGTGGCGCGCGGCTTTTGAGCAGTGGGAAACTGCGACTGAAATGGCGTTGGCTCGATCAGCGAGCCAAGAGGCAATGGCCAACGCCAGAGAGATGCTTAAAGCCGCAGAAAAACTTGCCCCCGAAGCGAGCCTTGAGCAGATTAAAAGCAAAATCTTGGTTGGCCGAAGCCACGACAGTTTGGGCCAGTTGCCCGAAGCGATCACGGTCCTGAAAGACGCCTTCGACGCAGCGAGGGTTGCTTGCAATGTCGAACTCGCTGCTGATGCAGCCCATCACTTTGCCGATTCCTGCATGATGTCGAGTGAGCGGCACGGCGAGGCCATCGAACTTTGTTATGAAGCAATGAACGATCTGCCAGTCAACGACCACGCTCGCCGGTGCCGATTGATGAGCCAACTTGCGCGCGCGCATATGTTTATCGGGCAGTTTTCTGAAGGGGCGAAATACGGCCAGGAGGCAATGGAACTGGCGGCCAAACTAGGGGACTATAAATCCCAGTTTGGCGTCATGATGATGCATTTCGGAGCTCCATTCGTTGCAAGAAAAGAAAGCGAGGCGCTAAACTGGCGTGAAAATTTGGACGCTATGCATCAGGTCGCAGAGAAGCTTGGCAGCATAGATCAGGGGCGAGACCGGACGCTAAGTTTGTTTGTCGGGGCCGAAATGGCTGACCGCGAATTGATGGATCACTCCCTCAATCTGCTGACCGAGATCTCGAATAAAGACAATCACTTGCAACTGTATTGGGTCCAGAAGCACGCGCGCGCTATGGTCGCGATTATGGATGGAGAATTCGAACTAGCTGAACAGCACGCCACCGAAGCGGTGAAAGTCGGCCGGAGGACCCATGGGCGGCATGTGGAGGGTGTCTATGGCGTTCAGATGTTCACGATTCGGCGCGAGCAAAACCGCCTGCATGAGGTCGCCCCCGTGATCAAGAAGTTGATGACCGACAGCCCCGAAGACGTGGCTTGGAAACCGGGGTTCGGCCTTATTGCTGCAGAGTTGGGATACAAGGAAGCGGCCGAGCGTATCCTGAATGAAATCGCGGAAAATGGTTTCGATCTTCCGCCGGATGCAATGTACACAACGACATTGTCCTACCTTGCCGAAATCTGCGTCGCGGTTGAAAATCTGGAGCACGCACAGACACTCTATGACTTGCTCGTGCCATACGAGGATCTGACGATTACCGCCGGAGCAACCACGGTTTGCGCAGGTGCGGCTGCACGGCGCCTTGGCAGCCTGGCAGCATTGCTGAGGGACTGGGACAAGGCCGAGAAGATGTTCCAAAAGTCCATTGATATCGATACGCGTATGAAATCTCCGCCGTGGCTTGCGTACAGCAAGGCCGCCTATGCATCCGCACTAAGACGTAAGGGCGGCAAAGGCAGTGCGGAGCTGGCGTTTCAACTGGAAGCGGAAGCGTTGGCAACAGCACAGGAGTTGAGTATGATTTCGCTTAGGTCAAAGCTCGTAGGAGCAGCCAGCTAAGGTTTAAAAAGTGCTTGGGGGTTCTTATGCCAAGGTACATCATCGAAAGAAATTTTGCCGAGCAGCTGAACGTAAGCGATGATGACAAAATCCACATCAAAGAGATAAACGACGAAATCGGCATCGAGTGGATTTTTTCATTTCTCAGTGCAGATAAGCGCAAGACATACTGCCTGTACGAAGCCCCCGACGAAGAAAGCCTGCGAAAGGCGGCGGAGCGCCTGAACATTCCCGCCGATGTCATAACCCCAGTGGACCGGATCGATCCGGGAATATTTGCCTGACGGCTACTTGGCCTTCAATGAAGAACGGTAGTGATCTTCATTGAAGGGGCGTAATTCGTCATCTGCCAAAGTTGCGCTATTCTTCTTGTCGATCAGAGTTTTTGAGCCGACCAGTGATCTGCCTGCCTGTTGCTCGTTTTCTCAGCCTATGACGGCGCTGGTCGCCTCTGAATTAGCCTGCGAGCCCAAGCCGCAGGTCATTTAGGGAGGGAACCATGACTGCCAAGACACCAAGCGAACTCGGCGACCTGATCCGCGGACAGATAATCATTGAGAACGACGCTGACTATGAAGAGGCGCGCCAAGTACACAACGGCATGATTGACAAGCGGCCTGCCGTTATCGTCCGGGCGGCGAATGCAGGTGACGTCATGGCGACTGTCAATTATGCCCGCGACAACGGTCACGGCCTATCGGTTCGCGGCGGCGGTCATAGCGGCCCCGGTTTTGGCACGAATGATGGCGGCGTGGTTCTGGACTTGTCGCGGATGCGCAGCGTCCGCGTCAACCCAAACGCCAAGACGGCCCGGGCCGAAGGTGGCACGACCTGGGGTGATTTCAATTCTGCCACACATGCTTTCGGCCTTGCTACTACTGGCGGCGTGGTTTCAACCACCGGGATCGCCGGGCTGACGCTTGGCGGTGGTATCGGCTATCTATCGCGCGGGCACGGCCTTTCGCTCGATAACCTGATTTCGGCGGATATCGTGACTGCAGACGGCAAAATGCTCATTGCGAATGAAAACGAAAATGCCGATATCTTCTGGGCGATCCGAGGCGGTGGCGGGAATTTCGGTGTTGTCACATCATTTGAATATAAGCTCCAGCCACTGGATACGGTTTACTGGGGGCCGATGTTCTATGAGATCGAAGAGACCGAAACGATCTTCAAATTCTACCGCGACTACATCAAGGATGCCCCGCGTGAGATGGGCGCTTTCCCGGCCTTCCAGATCGCGCCGCCCTTGCCCTTCATTCCCGAAGACCGGCACGGTGACATGTTCTGCGCAATCGTTGCATGTTGGTCTGGTGACCCAGCTCAGGGTGAGCAACGGTTCAAGGTTTTCCACGATGTCGCCGAGGTAAAGGCCGAAATGGTTGGACCGGTTCCATATCCCGCCATCAACGCGGCCTTCGACGGGCTGTTCCCAACGGGCATCCGGCAATATTGGAAGGGGAATTTCGTGAAGGAGCTGACCGACGACGCGATTGCCGCCCACGTTCAGCACGGCCCCTCTGCGCCGACAGTCAGCTCGACCATGCATCTCTATCCGATCAACGGGGCCTGCCAGGAGGTCGACGCAGGCGCGACGGCTTTCGGGCACCGGGATGCGAATTTCTCGATGGTAATTCTTGCAGCGTCGGAGGATCCAGCAAACGACGCCGCACATAAGAAGTGGGTGCGCGATTACTCCGGCGCGGTGGCGCCATACTCCGAACCGGGCGGGTACATTAACTTCATGGACGATGATGACAGCAGCCGTGTGCGGGAAAACTTCGGCGGCAATTACGACCGCTTGCTGGAGGTCAAGAGCCGCTACGACCCGGACAACCTGTTTAGGAACAATCAAAATATTGCGCCATAACAGTACGGTCACCATCGCGAATGCGTTCTGTAAAAGCCGTCAGAAATGGGCGGCTCCTACGACCTGACAGATACAGTTGCTAGGCCTGGCCGAACGCCGCATCGCAGCTTTCGAATTGCCGACGTTCGTGCATCGTGCAGCATTTCCGAAGGCCGAAGAACCGCACAGCCGGACGGAGCCGCCCTATGCCGTTATCCTGCTTCATGCCGGAGGCGGCGCCCGCTCAGGTCTTCTGCCGCCAATGAGGAAAATCACTGGCCCGAGCCGGTCTGCCAGCCGCCAAAGGATCCAAATCGCTGAATACACAAAGGCGACAAGGAGTGCGAATTCAAACCACCATGGCGCCGGAAACTGGGCAGCCACCGCCAGCCCGACCAGGGTCAGCGGAAAGTGCAGCACGTAGAGAGGAAATACCGCGCGGTTCAACTCGCGCAGCAGCGGGTTTGGCCTGCTGAGATACCGCGCAGCCAATCCCAGGGCGGCAACACACCAGCACCAGGCGGTTGTCGCCTCAATCGCCGAAAAGGCGGTCGTGTTCGGTGGAGACAAGCCCGCCGGGAGCCAGCCGCCGGCCGCAAGCGCCTGGCCCGCGGCGGTATCCTCCAGCAGTGCAATCGTAAGGAGCGCTGCCTTGCATACGAAACCACGCCGGTAAGAAGCCACCATGCCCGACGGCGTGCCCAGTCCAAAAAGCGGACATGATCGGTGCCGATAAGATATCCCCCTGAGAAGAACAGGAAGTAGAGGGCAAACTGGTAGTTGTCTCCGGCAAGGGCGGCTGCGTGGGGCTTCAGGACAACAACGGCCAGCGCCGACAGAAGTACCAGGACCCCCAGCAGTGAAACCGGTTGCGGCACCCATGGCCCGAGGCGCCCCCGAAAGAGGAAGACGGGCCAGCATAGCATCGTGTAGAGCGTGAGATTGACCAAGAACCAGAGGTGTTGAACCTGTTGGGGCTCCGGCCTTGTTGCCCAGTTCCACCAGAAGGCGGGAAAGGCCGCGGCCTCTTCCGTCATGAGTGCGATCGCATAGCCGCCGAAGACATTGATGAAGAGGGTGCCGAATATCAGCGGCACCGCAAGCCGCAAGAACCGCCGTCCAATGAAACCTGGCCCTGCGCCCCTTGAGGTGAGAAACCAGGTACCGATACCGGCAATCATGAAAAGCGATGGAAGCCGCCAGCTGTGGCTCCAGTAGATGAACAGTGTCATGCCGTCTCCAGCCAGCCGGTCGTTCACGAATTGGTAGATGCCCGCACCCCAGTCAACAAAGCCAACGGCGGCATGGTGCGAAACCAGCAAGGCAAAGAGGATAATCCGCAGCCAGTCGAGTTCATGCCTTCTGGTCATATGAAACCTCCCGCCGGCTCCTCGGGCGGCCAGTACTCAAGACGGGTACGATAAGGCAGCGCCGCCCGGCCAATCCACCACCGTGATTAAGGTCAGCCCTTGAGCTGGCGCGGTCAATGGGTTCATGGATCCGTCCAGCTAGAGGCAGCACTTGCCGGGGTTGGCGCATCCGCCTCAGAAGCCATGCGGGGAAGCAGCACGTAGATTGCCGCCCTGGTGCTTCACACCAGCTTGTTCCAGAACAGCTGTCAGCCCCAAGCGGCCGTGGCCCCGAGTTGCAGCCCCAAGGATGCTGCAAGTGCGAAACTTTCTGCCCATCACGTTAAAAACGGACATTCAACAGCCCTGGCTTACAACCTTAAATGCTGCGGTCGGCACCGGGTGCAGAGAGGAACAGAAAGTATGCGTAAAAGGGTTCCACAGCAGGAGGCAATGTGATGTCCATTTCGGACCGGTGGCTTCCTGTTTGTTCAACTCGACTTTCCTACAGGCCGATCTGGATCATTCTCCAGCGGCGATCGAGGAGACGTTTTTCGTTCCCATTTCGCGGCTTAACAAAGTAGAGCGTCTCGCGAACACTTTGGGACAGCCCTGGTGGCCAAAGGTTAAAATCCGGCTCGTCCAGTTCTGACCGCGATGAGGGCAGGCTTGCAAATGCGTTGGAGTAGGCCGCAGAAGACGCGATCATCTCGGGTTGCAGAATAAAGTCCAGAAGCTGCATTGATGCAGCCATATTCCTAGCATCGTTTGGAACCACAAACAGATCAGCCCACAGGTTTGTTCCCTCCTTGGGCACAATGTAACGGTACTGGGTGCTTTCTTTCTCCAGAAGAGCTGCCTGTCCGTCGGTGCTCCAAGCGGCTGCCAAGCAGATATTACCGCCAAGCACATCGTCATACTGAGCGGTGTCAAATGACCGGACATATGGCGCGATGGCTGCAAGAACATCGAACGCCGCATCCAGATCCTCAGGAGACCGTGAATGCGGATCCAGGTCTAGATATGAAAGCGCGGCTGGCACCATCTCCTCGACTGAGTCGACTACGGTGATTCCGCAATCGGCCAGGTTTTGGGCGTTCGCGGGATCAAACAGAAGCGCCCAGCTGTCCAGCGGTGCGTCAGGCAGGCGCTCGGTCACGGCGTCTAGGTCGTAAACAAGGCCGGTTGTCCCCCAGAGATACGGCAAGGCATATCCCTCGGCCTGCGGTATCGCCGTGAAGAGAATGTCCAGGAGCTGCCGGTCTATTCCTGACGAGTCCAGGTCGAATCTCTGAAGAGCCCCTGCCGAAATCAGGCGGTCCACAATTTCTGATGTCACAACTGCCAGATCATAACCCGTACCCTGTGCTGTCAGACGTGCTTCTGCCTCGTCAGGGTCTTCATAGAAATCCAAGATGAGTTTTCTGCCGGTAGCGGCCTGGAACTTTTCAATAACCGCGGGATCAATATAGCCGCTCCAATTGTAAAGAAAGACCTCACCCTCCGAATCCGCAGCTGCAGGCAGGGCGATCGCAGCGGCCGTAAAAAGGGCAGCGGCCATTTTGAGTGTCATGCGCATCGTACCGTCGCTTCCTTGGGTTTGTGATGCTCATTCGGCCACAAGCGGGCCAGTGCATCTGCCAATTTTGCTTTATTTATCGGCTTCGAGAGGTAGTCGCACATTCCGGCGGATATTCCAGCATCGTGGTCCTCCCGCATCGCATTGGCAGAGAGCCCGATGATTGGAACCGCAGGCAGGTCGCCTTCCAGTTCTTTCGCCCTGATGGCTCGGGTGGCGTCCAACCCGTCCATTTCCGGCATCCGCACATCCATCAGGACCAGGTCGGGAGACCAGCTCTTCTCCAGCTCTACTGCCTCGGCGCCATTGGCTGCGACCTTGGTAGCGCATCCCATACCCCTTAGAAATTTGACCACGACGATCTGGTTTACGCGGTTGTCGTCAGCAACAAGAACCTTCTTACTGAATGTGAAGCTTGGCATGTGGGCGCTGTCGGGCTCCGCTACAGCCGCCGGGGCATTTTCAACAGGGAACTCCAGAATGAATTCTGAACCCGACCCAGCCGTTCTTTCCAGGTAAATCCTGCCATTTATTGCCTCTGTAAGCTTCCGGGTAATAGCAAGCCCGAGTCCAGTTCCGCCAACACGTGCAGTCTTGGATGCATCTGCTTGGGTGAACTGCTCGAAAATTCGTTCTTTTGCCTCCTGAGGGATCCCGTTCCCCGTGTCCCGAACCGCGATACGAAGCATGCGCATGCCAGTTGTTTCCGCAGCCTCTTCCTTTAGATCGATCACGACAGATCCGCGTTCGGTAAATTTCACGGCATTGCTGACCAGGTTCACAACAATCTGACGGACGGCCGTGCTGTAGCCCGATACACGCCATCTGCCATTACCGGGATCCGCGGCAAGGCGCAGGCTGATGTTCTTGCTCCGCGCCTGCGGCAAGAACAGTTCAATAACCTCCTGGCAGAGCGAATGGGCATCAAACACCTCGGCTTCAAGTTCCAGCTTACCGGCTTCGGCCTTGGACAGGTCCAGCACATCATTGATGATGCGTAAGAGGGAATTTCCGCTCGCTGTCATGATGCGGATCATGTGCCTCTGCTGGTCATCCAACTCGGTGTCCATCAGCAGTTCGGCAAGTCCCAGGACACCGTTTAACGGGGTGCGGATTTCGTGGCTCATTGTTGCAAGGAATACGGACTTAGCCTCGGAGGCGGCCTCAGCCCTGCGGCGGCTCTCTTCGATTTTAGATTGCGCTTTGATAATGAACCGTTCCATTGGAAAGTACACATACTTGACCGCCACCAGAACGCCACAAACACAGGTTAAAGCAGCAATTATTGCGTAGACCACCTGCCTCTTCGAGGCGACTTGAGAAGCCCTGACTTCAGCCTCCTTCACCTGCATAAGAACCGGAATCAGGCGTCTTGTAAGGTCCGAAGCAAGTGCTGCGGTTTTCACAGCCTCTGGTCCAGAATTTTGGCGCTGCGGATCCGCCAGGACCTTGCTCATAAACAGTATGTCGTCGAATTCGGTCAGCGGGTTCAAGGAGGGCTGTGCCAGGATTTTCTGTCCCCGGGCAGAGAATGCAGACCGTGAATTGGCAAGTTTAAGTTCAGTCAGAGCCCCGGCTGCAGACCTGGCGCTTAGCCGGATGCGGCTGCGTTCAACTATTGCTTTTTGGCTGGTGGGGTTCCTTTGAATCCTCTCAAATGCCAAAGACATCTCGGCAAGTGAAACAAAAGCCTCATCAAGCGCGGATATGTTCTTGGCATGCAGCTGAACGCCGCGGTGGCCAGAAAGCGCAACCCATATAGCGATAAGCGCCGAGAGAAGCAGAACCGCCAGAGCAAATACACTGCGTCTGCGAAGGTATTTTCTGGAAATACGCAGTGTTAGCACATCACCTTCCCTTACATCCTGCGAGGTTTTGCGAAATTTTTCCGCAAAAAGGAAACGAAACTATAATAGCCGCACCCCAGGGTTGATTGAATATCTAAACCGGCGGCATTTACCTCGATTTTTAACTTGACCGGCAACTCGCTTGAGTTATGATCCTGTCGGATCAGATTCAAAATCTTCGCATTCCGGGCGGAAAGCTCATCTGAAGCTCCAAGAACTTTAACGCCAGACGAGCAGGATTGGCGCTCGCCGCTCTGGTTATGAAACATTTTGGAACCTCGTTGGCTCTGAAGTAAGAAGTAAATCAGGCGGCAAGGGAGCCTTTCCTGGCGCCTGATGTTCAACTCACGTCAGAACGCAATTTTCCAATCATTCAAACACGTCTTCAAACGCCGGTGGCAACCACGAATCCTGCTAAAAACTTTAAGAGCAGATAAGTGATTGTGGCGGAAGCATTCTGCAGCGGATTACGGTTTGGGCTGCCTAACTCAGAGGCTCTTTAAGATTGAGAGGGCACTTATATCTGTTTCAAGATAGATATCTCTAAAGCCACTAGATTGCCTTCTGCCATCCTTTGATCCGCCGTCAAGCACATTTCCTGTAGCCAGGAGGGGAATTGATCATGAAACCCTCTCCACGTATGGTAACAATATAGTCATTACAATTCGTTGCTTCTCGGATCTTTCTTCTGAGCCGGTAGATGTAGGTATCCAGTATTTTGTCGCCCGGATAATCAGGGCCGGTGTATAAGTTTTCCAGAATTGTATTCTTCATTACAACCCGGCCTTTTTGCAGCAGAAGCAGCTCCAGAATATTATACTCGGTATTTGTCAGTTCAATCCTTCTTCCTTTTGCTTCGATGGACCTTTTCTCAAGTTTGAGCGTGATATCGCCCGTCCTGATGTCGGAAACGGGAAACCCTTTGGATCGCCGGACAACCGCAAAAATACGCGCCAACAGCTCTTTATACTTGACCGGCTTGACCATGAAGTCGTCGGCCCCGTACCTGAGGCTGGCAACGCGGCTGTTCAAATCATGATACCCTGAAATTACCAGAACCGGTGTATTGATCGACGCCGCTCTGAGATCCCGGATCACTTCATGGCCATGCAGGTCCGGCAGGCCCAAGTCGAGCAAGATCAAGTCAAAATCGAAATGCCGGGCTAGGCTGATTGCATCTTCACCAAAGCTGGTTGAAGACACATTCAATTTTTCCCGCGTCAGAAAACGTGTGACTGTTTCAGCGGTGATTGCATCATCTTCGGCCAGGAGAATTTTCATGCCTCGCAACATCCCAGCATAGCTTACTCGGAACTGAAACCGGAAATGCGTGCAAGCGACGGCCGCAGGCCGGTTGCCTCCAGGGCAATAACATTCCTGGAGAAGTACCCTTTAGCCTCTTCGTGGCTTGCGAAGACCAGAGCGCTATTGCCGAAGTAGGTAATCCCCTTCTCGCTGCGTGACAGGAAGCCGCCACTTTCAAACCTGATGAACCAGCCATCTTGCATTTTCACCACCGTGAATAATTTTGCTCCCTTGATCGTGGTTACCTAACGTAAAGCATCGTGAGTACAAGATGAAGCTTAAGAACTTTATTTAAAAATGTATGCAGTGGGGTACCGTTGTTGTGTGGACGCCACATCAGGTGCGAGCAGAGGTTCGGAAAAACGTCCCGCTGTGACGTTTGTTTGACCTTCGGTAATGCCGCGCGATCTACCAACGGCTGAAATGCGAAGGCTGCGCTGCGGCGAACGTCAGCTCCTGCGGGCGGTACCGCAGCATAAAACTGCGGCGGATCGTGTCAGATCGCTGACTTTGCAGCGGCAGCTTTCTGCGCTCTGCTGCCGCCGGTGTGACCCGCAGCATCATATGAGGCAGCTTGGCCTGCCGAGGGTCCGCTTCCGGGAATTTGCCCAAGGGCTGTCGCGCCGACAGCCCTTGTCTACGGCCGCTTTGGGTTGGTCCTGCATGCTGCAAGTGGGAAGCAGCAAGCCCAAGGCTTTCTTTTCTCAACACGCCTGTGCGACGCCGTTTCAGACTGCTAACCGATTAACAATTCGTCGACTTTCCTGGCCACTTTGTCTGCAGCCTTGGCCAGGTAACTTGCATCGAGATGCGCGTATCGTTCGGTGCTGTCCGTTGATCGGTGGCCGAGCAGCTTGCCAGTCATGTGCAGGGTTTCACCTGACATAATGGCGTGGGAGGCGTAGGTGTGGCGGAGATCGTGCAACCGGATTCTGTCGGGCAAACCTGCCAGGTGTTTAAAGGTATGGAGTTCGTCCCGATATCCGGACAGTTTGATTATTGACCCTATGCTGCGCTTTTCCAAGTCATGGTTTCGTAGGCTTGCGCGGGGGTTAGGTAGCCGATTGCGGAATGACGCCGCTGGCGATTGTAGAAGACCTCAATGTATTCGAAGATCGCCGCCTTTGCCTGGACGCGCGTTTTGAAGCGCTCCCTATGAACCAGTTCCTTTTTCAGTGATGCGAAGAAACTTTCCATTGGAGCGTTATCCAGGCATTCGCCCGTACGGCTCATGGATTGCGTGATGCGTGCCGCCCCGAGCAATTTGCGGTATTCTTCTCCTGCGTATTGCACGCCGCGATCCGAATGATGAATGAGCCCTGGAACCGGTCCACGGCGCCCCAGGGCCATGTTCAAGGCATCACAGCACAGTTCGGATCGTAGATGATCGTCCATTGCCCAGCCGACGATTTCACGTGTTGCCATGTCTTTGATAGCGGCGGCGTAGAGCCATCCTTCGTCCGTATCGACGTAAGTAATGTCAGCAAGCCAAACCCGGTTTGGAACGG
>NZ_JBVVXU010000052.1:0-15779 GCF_055902035.1 Leisingera sp. SA215
AAGTGAAACACCCGGTCCCTTCCCGAACCCGGAAGTTAAGCACTGCCGCGCCGATGGTACTTGGGCTCAAGCCCTGGGAGAGTAGGTCACCGCCAAACCTAGTAAAATCCAAATCTCTCGCAACGATACAATAATAACCTGACGCGGGATGGAGCAGCCAGGTAGCTCGTCAGGCTCATAACCTGAAGGTCGCAGGTTCAAATCCTGCTCCCGCAACCAACACAATTTCCTCAATACCTTCAAAGGCTTCAGGCATAACGCCCGGAGCCTTTCCTGCGTTTGCACCCGCCGCACCCGCCGCCAGGCGCAGCAGCCCGGCCAAGTCGCCCTCAAGGGTCAGATCCAGGCCAGGGCCCTCCGCCGCAGGCGCCAGCACGATCCGCTCCACCAGAGCCCGCAGCGCCTCCTTGGCCTCGACCATGCCCTCGGCCGTGCCAAGGCCCTTGATCCGCCGGGTGACCCGCTCCCGGTAGGCCTCCGCCATCGACGGGTGAAACACCACCGGGTCCGGGGCAGGGCTGTGTTCCAGCTTGCGGGTTTCGCAAATTCCCGGACAGGGATTTCGGTAATTCCCGGACAGCTCCGGGCTCCGAACACGGTTGGTCATCGCCTGGTCCCGTCACGGCACTCTGCCGATCCTTCAACCGGATCGGGAGGGGACAGCCGCCTGCCGGGCAGCGGATAGCACCGGGATCAAGTTCCTTGGCGAGTGGCAGGCCCGCAAGCACGGCGTTCAGGGGCGGTGCCAATCACTGTCCGGCAGTTGATTGCAAAGCAATCAATGAGAGGGGCGCAAGCGGCATCTTGCGATGGATGCTGCCACGTCTGACACCCGTGCTGTCGGATTCACCCCCGGCCGCGACGGCGACAGTCCGGTCCTGCCGGAACTGCTCGATCAGATTCCGGAGGACGAAAAGATCAGCAGCGTGACCGCAGACGGAGCCTATGACACGCGCCGTTGCCACTCCGCCATCATCGAGCCTGGTGCCGCCCCGATTATCCCTATCTGCCAGAATGGCCGGCCGTGAAAAGAAAACTGCTCGGCTGCACAGGTCAGAAACGAAACCTTGCGCGCCACCCGGTACTAAGGCCGGGCCGTCTGGAAACGCGGGACGGGATACCACGCCCGGAGCCGGGTCGAGGCAAAGATGCGCGGCTTGAAGGCATTCGGCGAGCGCATCGCTGCAAGAGACCCTGACCGCCAAACCGCCGAAATCCACATCCGCATCGCCCTCATCAACCGCTTCCATGCACTCGGCGCCTAAGTTCAGAGGCGAAAGGGGAAGTCAGGCCGCAAGAAGGCGTTCTGCAACAACGACCATCGCATCCGTCGCCAGAAAGATCGTCACAATCGTGAACGCGCTGTTCGAATCAGGGCATTAATGCAACGCTCAGCTCGCATAACAAATACAATTTCTAGGCGGGCGCGGTTCAGAATGGCTTAGAATGCGACGCGCAGTCCCGCGCCAATTTCGCGCGGTTCTAGGATTTCAACCGCTCCGCTGCGGCTGGTCGACAATGCAGCGCGGTTGTCGAAAATGTTGTTAACATAGGTGAAATATTCCAAGTTGTCGTTCGGGCGATAGCTGAGGCGGAGATTGGACAGAGCGTAGCCGTCAACATGTGAGTCGGGTTCATTTGTGTCGCTGCTGAAATACCCATCCACATAGCGCGCATCGCCGTGAAGTGTCAGATTGTCCGTGATATCCCACGCGGCAGACACCCCAATGGAGTAGCCCGGAGCCCGGGCGAACTCATTTCCCTCGTATTTCGTTCCGTCATGATCTGTAAACTTGCTTACCTCGGTCTGCAGGGCACCTAGGCTCGCTGAAAGCCGCAGCGACGATGAGGCGTAATAGTCGGCGTCCAGCTCCAATCCGTAGGAATGTGCTTTTTCGCCATTAACGATCATTGAGCCCTGGGTCACGGTGCAGTCTGCGTCCAGGCAGTTTGTGACAGAGCGCTGAATGTTCTCATATTCTGTATAGAAGAGGTTCCCTGCCAAAGTCATCGCACCGCCAAGCGCACTGCCACGCACGAACAGCTCAGCATTCTTTGCCGTCTCGGGCTGGAACTCATAATACGCTTGGCCGCGGAAATTCGTGCCGGCACCACCTGGCAGATATCCCTTGCTAACTGTGGCGCCCGCGGTCCAGTCGGGGGACAGGTCATAAGCCAGCGTCAAGGTGGGCATGAGCTCGGTGAAGTTTCGGTCATAATTGAGAGGGCCTGGCACATAGCTGGTCGTCCCGTTGATTTCTATCTGGTCCTGTTGCAGTCTGAGGCCCCCGGTCAGAGCCCAGTCCTGCGCAAAACGCCAGGTGGTCTCTCCGTAAAGGGCGGTGCTGCGGGTGCGAAAAGTCAGGGCAGCTTTCCCGAAGGGGGCGCCAAAGTACGTGTTTGTAAAATCGGCACTGGTATCTTCATCAGAGTAGTACAGGCCCGCGACGCCGCTCCAGACATCTCCTGGTTGCCCGAAAGTCAGTTTCAGTTGATTGCTGAAGTTCTGATAGTCTCTTGATGCCGCTCCCGAGTAGGGATAGGCAAATACGAAGTCATACTTGGCTTCGGAGTACTGAAGCTGGTTTGCAAGTTTTACCCCGTTGAAAAAGTCGTATGCGACGTCCAGAACGAGCCCGTCTGAAACCACGTCCATATAGTCTTGATATTCGCTCGTGTTTTTCAGCGCATCATAGGGCGGCGTGACAGTTTCGTTATTTGGCCGGTGCAAATCGGTATGGGAGTAGGTGAGCTTTACCTGAAGCCCTGGCAGATCGGTGGGTTCCCAAAGCAACTTGATCCGCCCGTTCAGGCTGGCGAAGTCGTAGTCAAAGCCTGGCTCTGTGAAGCTGGCGTTGGTGTAGGTGACGAAAGTATCCCGGCCTGTGTAATCCAATGCAATGCGAGCAGCCAGGTCGTCGCTCAGCGGTCCGGATGCGGCGAAGGAGAGACGGCGTTTGTTGCGGCTGCCGTAAACGATCTGCCCGGCATATTCCGGCGTGAAGGTCGGGTCTTTTGTGTTGACAACAATGGCACCGGCGATGGCGTTTGCGCCCTGTGAAGTGGTTTGCGGGCCTCGGAACACTTCCACTGTTTCGACGTCCCAGCTCGTGGTGCCGCCGGCACCCAGTTCGATTGAGGTGACATACCGGCCGTCGACGCTCATGGTGGCGCGTGGCAGCGGTTTGGCCAGATAGGCATTGCCTCCAACGAGCGGGCCGTCGCTGTCCACGCCGCGAATGATCGGGGCGCTGGTGGTGCCTGGTATGAAGACGTTCGGCGTGTCCGCGATCACTTCGTTGATTGTTGAAGAGGCTGCTTTTTCCTCCAGTTCCTCGCCACCAATGACGCTGACTGAGCTGGAGGTATCTTGCAGGGAGCGTTCTGCTGTGATGCCCCGGACGATGATCTCGTCCAGCTGAACAGTTCCTCCAGAGGTGTCTTCGGCGAATGCGGATGTTCCTGCCAGCAGGGCGGGTGAACTTAGCGCGCTGGCCAGAAGGGCCGCGCGACGGGAAAGGCAATAGGGCATCAGATTGTTCCGGATCGCATATAGCAAATTTGTTTGAAGGTTTAGATGCGCGCACAGGCACACGCCGTGCGGACGGGCCGTCGGGAGGTTGAGAGAGAGTGGACAACGGCGCCTCTCGCCGCCGCTTTGACGTGGGAGTAGGTGATTAGATGTCAGGCATCCCGGGAACCCCTTTGTATTTCATTGACCGGCATTGACGGGCAACTTAACGACGGGCGGCGTCTTGGCGGCGTCTTGGCGGCCCCGGCGGGCCGACCGCGGCACCTCGGGCATTGCAGACAACACACTGTCTCCGTCAGTCCTACCGGGCATTGCGCACGCCAAGGGCGTTACGGCAGGCTGGGCACCGCATAAATGGGCGCTCAGCAGGCTTCTGTCAATTAGTTTATTGAGTGCAAACTAAATGGGGGTTTTGGCACAGCCATGTCAGGGAAGCAAATTCTTGCGTCGGCACCTGGCACATCCAGGCGCCTGTCAGCTTTGCGGTCCGATCAATGCCATGACGCCCGCTATCATGGCCTCAATGCCAAACCCGTGCAGCTGTTCGGCATCGGCGCTGCTGGGGGTTTCGGCACGGGAGGCATCGGCAACTGCGATACAGTGGTAGGCAATGGTAAAGAAAACCCGGTTCGACTGATCGAAAGTCAGTCCAAACCTGTCCGCAACCCGGCGCTGATGATCGTAAGTACGCTGCATCATCGGCTCGGTGATCCAGTCCCGCCGCAGCAGATAAGGGGCTATGCCGGAGTGTTCATACACCAAGTGCCAGATGCTGAGACTAAAGCGATGCATGTATTCAGTCAGGTCCGTATCTGCGGCCGGGTCGGGCAACGGCCAGCGCAAGAACGCTTCTTCTGCCACGAGTGTTCGCAGATCTTCCAGGCTGTCGACACGCTTGTAGAGGGCAACCTGGGATACGCCCAATGCATTTGCCACCCCGATGAAGGTGAGATTCGGCAGGCCAATTTCGATGCCTGCATGGGCGATCCGGTCGCGTGTGATGGTGCGCGGGCGACCGCGGGCGGGTTTCGGTTTCTGGTCGGTCACGCTGGTCCTTCGATCTAGCCTGTTCTGGCTGGGCTGGGTGGAAAATATGGGTGCTGCGCTGGAGTTGCAAACCCCTTTCCCGCGGCGCCAGCCAAGACGATGCAAGCCTGCTTGTACAATTAGTTTAGTGGTACTATACAAAAAACACCCCAGATGCGCGCAAGCTGCGCGTCGAGGCAGTCATTTCCGCATCTGACAAAAAAACCGAGATATTTCATGAGCGAAAACAATGCGCCAGAAGCAGTCGGCGCCCCCGCGGGCATGGACAGTTTGCTGGCACCTATTCGCGGCCGTCTGCGCCGGGCGGCGTTGCTGGCCGGGGTTGGGCAGGGGTTGGCCTTGGTGCCGCTGGCGGGCTCAGCCGTCATCGCGACGCGTATGCTCGCCCCGGAAAATACAGGGGCCGAGGCGGTGCTTTGGGCCATGGCAGGGCTTAGCATCCTGTGTTTGCTGTTCGGGTTGTTGCTGATCTCAGCGGGGGAGTATCTGGCGCATCTCGCCGATGATGCCCTTACTGCGGATCTGCGTAAGCGGGTGGCGGCGCGGCTTGCGCGCGTGCCACTTGGCTGGTTCACCTCGCGTGGGGTTGGGGATGTGAAGCAAGCGCTGCAGGACGACATGGGCACTTTGCACGAACTGACGGCGCATTATTTTACCGGCCGGGCGCGCTGCTGGAGCGCCATCGCGGTGACCGCCTGTTTCCTGGCCTATTGCGACTGGCGTCTGGCCGCGCTGGCGCTGGCGCCGTTTCCCCTGCATCACCTGATTTTTGGGACAGCGAAAAAGTCGATCAGCCACGAGCGGATGGCGCATTTTGCCAAGGCGCAGACGCAGATCAGCGATGCGGCCCATGGTTTCGGCCGGGCGATGCCGGTAATTCGCGCCTTCTCCCGGTCCGGCGAACTGCCAGCGGCCTACCGCAAGGCGGTGGACGACTTTCTCGAAGCGTTTCTGCGTTTTACCCGGCCGTTGATTGCCCCGTTGGCTAATGCTAACGCGTTGATTGCGCCGGTTTCGGTCACAAGTCTGGTGCTGATCTTTGGGGTCTGTTTCCTGTGGCTGGGTTGGCTCGCGCCTGTGGACATCCTGCCCTTTGTTCTGATGGCGCCGGGGGTTTCAGCGCCGATGTTGATTCTGGGGTTCATGGCGCATGGGCTGGCGCAGGCCAGTGCAGCGGCGGCGCGGATAGATGCGGTACTGGCACTGCCAGTGCTGCCGGAGCCGGCACCGCAGGATCGGGTCGTTCCTAAGGGAAATGTGATGCAGTTCGATGCCGTCAGCTATGGTTATGGCGGCAGTCATCCGGTGCTGTCAGATATTTCGATGACGCTGGAGCCGGGGACGATCACCGCCATCACCGGTGTGTCAGGGGCTGGAAAATCGACTCTGGCCCGGCTTGCCTTGCGGTTTTTTGACCCGACCCAGGGGCGCATCATCCTTGGTGGTGCAGATCTGCGTGATATCGGCCTGCCCGAGCTCTACAGGCGGGTTGGGTTTGTCCTGCAAGAGGTGCAGCTGATCGACGCAAGCCTGCATGACAATATCGCCCTCGGTCGCCCCGGGGCCAGCCGTGAGGAGGTTAAGGCGGCCGCGCTGGCGGCGCATATCCACCACCGGATCGAGGCCCTGCCGAAGGGATATGACACCATCATCGGCCGCGATGCAGAGCTATCGGCGGGCGAGGCGCAGCGCGTCACCATCGCGCGCGCGGTGCTTTTGGATCCGCCGATTCTGGTGCTTGATGAGGCCACCGCAGCGCTGGACGGGGAAAGCGAACTGGCGGTGCAATCGGCGCTTTCCGACCTGTCCCGCAGCCGCACGTTGCTGGTCATCGCGCACCGGCTGGAGACCATCGTGGCGGCGGATCGCATCGTGGTTCTGGAGCAGGGCCGGATCCGCGAGGTGGGCACCCATGCGGAGCTGATGGCACAGCAGGGACGCTATGCCGGGCTGTGGGCTGCCAGCAGCGGACCGGGGAATGCAAACGAAAGCAGAAAAAAGGCGGTCTGATGATCAAGCTTCTGACGAGGCTGCTCGGTGCGGATGGCGCCGTGCTCCGGCGCTACGGGCTACTGGCACTGGCCTGTGGTGTTTTGAATGCACTCACCATTGCGCTGACAGTGCCGGTGATGCAGCACGCGCTGCGCGGTGACCTCGCTGCCGCCGCTGTATGGATCGGAGCCCTGATGCCTGCGGCCCTGTGCTGCTGGCTGCTACGGCGGCGGGTGGAAACCGCCGGCATCGACGTGGGAATAGCGGTGCTGCGCGGTGTCCGGCTGCGGCTGGGCCGTCATGTCGCCCGCCTTCCGGCGGGCTGGTTTGATACCGGTAGCGCTGGGCGGCTGGCGCATGCGCTGACAGATGGCGTAATGGAAGTAGCGCAGTTGCCGGCGCATGTCTTCACACCGGTGCTGACCGGGCTTGCGGTGCCGCCGGTGCTGATTCTGGTGCTGTTGCTGCTGGATTGGCAGACTGGCAGTCTGGCGGCTTTGGCGCTGCCGGTGCTGATCGGGGCGGGGGGGCTGGCCGGGCGCTTGGGGCGTAAGGCCGGGGAAGGGTTTCACGCCGCTGCCGCCGAGACCAGCCAGAGGGCGGTGGAATTTGCACGTTCGCAGGCGATCTTAAGGGCCTTCAATGCCTCCGGGGCGCAGTTTTTGGACGCGGCCTTTGATCGCCAACGCCGGTCTTCACGACAGTTGATCCGCCTCTCGACCCTGTCGGTGATGATGAATAGCTGGGTTATTCAAGGGGTTTTTGCGGGCGCAATCCTAATGGCCACGCTCCGGTACGTCGATGGTCTGCCCCCGGAGCGCGCGGTGGCGCTGGTGGTGGCCCTCGTGCTGGTGATGCGGTTTCTGGAGCCGGTGACCGAGCTGGCAGGCTTTGCTGCCGCGCTGCGGGCCGCCAGGGCGCAGCTGATCACGCTTACAGAAATTTTGGATGCCTGCCCGTTGCCGGTTCCAGCGCAACCGCGGCAGCCCAAGGATGCCTCTGTCACGCTGGAGAATGTCTACTTTAGCTATCACCCCACGGCCGATGCGGTGCTGAAAGACCTGTCCCTACAGGTGCCGCAGGGCAGCATGACCGCGGTGATCGGCGCCTCCGGGTCGGGGAAATCGACGCTGCTGCGGCTGGTCGCGCGGTTTCATGATCCAGACGGCGGGGCGATACGGATTGGTGGCTTGGATCTGCGTGAGATGTCGGAACAGACGCTGTCCGAACTGATCAGTCAGGTGTTTCAAGATACCTATCTGCTGCCGGGCACCATTGCAGATAACATCCGCATGGGACGTCCGGACGCCACCGCGGAAGAGCTGGACGAGGTTGTGCGCCTCGCCGGTGTTGACCACATTGTAACGCGATTGCCGGAAGGGATGGACAGCCAGGTGGGCGACGGCGGCGTGCGGCTGTCCGGCGGCGAGCGTCAGCGTATTGCCATCGCCCGCGCCCTGTTGAAGGACGCGCCGATTCTGCTCGTGGACGAGGCCACATCAGCGCTGGATGCGGAAAATCAGGCCATCGTCACACGTGCGCTGGCGCAACTGCGTGGCCGCCGGACGCTGATCGTGGTGGCGCATCGGATCGCGACACTGGACATGGCCGATCAGGTTGCAGTGCTGGAAGGCGGCAGGGTCGTTGAATGCGGCCGTCCGGCGGACCTGGCAGCGCGCGGCGGACCCTATGCCGCGGCCATTGCGCGCGACCGCAGCGCCCGGTGCTGGCGCATCGGGGGGCAGGTATGACGGTGCCGGTGGCGCGCAAGCTGCAGAGTGCCGCAGCCTTCTGGAGGCAATCGGCGCAGGCCATGCTGCCCCTGATCTTTGTGGTGCTGTGCGTGCTGTCGCTAGCGGTTGGTGCCGGCGGTCTGGGGCCGGAGGGGCTGCTGCGCCCAACATCGGAGCAACTACTGATCCTGACGGCCAGCCGACTGCCGCGGTTGGCGGCGCTGGTACTGACCGGCGTCGGGCTGGCTGTCAGCGGCGTGCTGTTGCAGCTGATCCTGCGCAATCGTTTTGCTGAACCTGCCACGACCGGGGGCATGGAGGCGGCGAAGCTGGGTATATTATGCGCCATCACCGTGCTGCCCGCATCCGGGCCGCTGCTGCGGATGGGGTTTGCAATAGCGTTCTGCCTGGCAGCCAGCCTGTTCTTTGTCGCCCTGTTGCAGCGTCTGCGGTTTCAGGACACCATTCTGGTGCCGGTAATCGGGTTGATGTTCGGAGGTATATTGGGTGCGATAGCCGAGTTTTTCGCCCTCAGTCAGAACAACTTGCAAAGCATGCAGAGCTGGATGCTGGGGGATTTCTCCCGCGTGGTGCAAGGCAATTACGAGCTGATCTACCTGATCCTGCCGGTTGTCCTGCTGACTTATGTGTTTGCGCAGCGCTTCACGCTGGCCGCAATGGGGCGGGATCTGGCGGAAAGCCTTGGGCTGCGCTACCGCCGCATGGTGCTGCTGGCGCTGCTGCTGGTCTCTGCCACGGTGTCTGCGAGCGTCATCACCGTAGGGACGGTGCCCTTTGTAGGTCTGGTGGTCCCCAATCTGGTAGCAATCTGGCACGGCGACAACCTGCGCCAGACCCTACCCGCCGTTGCTCTGACGGGGGCGGTACTGCTCCTCGCCTGCGACATTTTTGGGCGTGTAGTTATCTATCCTTACGAAGTGCCTATCGGTCTGACGGTGGGGGCGATTGGCGGCCTGATCTTTCTGCTGTTGATCCTAAGAGTGCGGCGGTAGCGATGCGGTTTGGCCTGATCCTGCTGCTGCTGGCGATGCTGGCTTTGGCATATGTGCTGTGGGGGGGGGCGGTGCCGCCTGAGTTTATCCTGCAGCGCCGTCTATTGCGGCTAGGGGCAATGGTGGCCGGTGGCTGTTGCATTGCGCTCTCTTCCATCCTGTTTCAGACCGTGGCCCGCAACCGTATCCTGACGCCTGCGGTGATGGGCTACGAGGCGGTATATCTTCTGTTTCAGGCTCTGCTGATCCTGGCGTTCGGGGCCGAGAGCCTGCGGACCCTTGGCGCGGCGGGCAATATGGTGCTGTCGGTACTGGTGATGCTGGGCTGGTCGGTCGGGCTGCATGTCTGTCTGCTGCGCCGCCGCGGCACGGACATCAGCCTGTTGTTGTTGGCGGGCCTGGTTCTGACGCTGGTGATCACCAGCTTCACGCAATTCGTTCAGCTACGCATCAGCCCAGGAGAATTTGCCATTTTCCAGAGCTTTGCTCAGATGTCCTTTGACGGGATCACCGGCGTGCAGCTGGCGCTTGCGGCCATGGCCGTCTGTTTTCCAGCGGCTCTACTTGTTCGGCGGATGGCGGTTCTGGACGTGGTGGCGATGGGCCGTGAACAGGCACTTTCGCTGGGGGTCGACCATGGCAGGGAAACCGCGCTGATCCTGGGGCTGATTGCGCTGCTGACAGCGGCCTCGACCAGTCTGATAGGGCCGTCGGTCTTCATGGGCGTGTTTGTGGCCAACATCGCCTATCAATTGGCCGGGAGCCATCACCACCGTCGCACTTTGCCGATCGGCTGCCTGATTGCCGTCGCCGCAGCGCTGCTGGCGGAACTGCTGGTCCAGCATCTGTTCCAGTTTGCCACAAGTGTCGGACTTCTTATCAACCTGACCTGCGGGATCTATTTCCTGCTGCTCATCCTGCGCAAGCGGAGCGTTTCATGATTACCGTCTCGAAGCTGGCGAAATCCTATCGCGGCAAACCGGTGCTCCAGCCGATAAGCGCCGCAATCCCGCGGAGCGGCCTGACCTCGCTGATCGGGCCGAACGGGGCCGGAAAAAGCACCTTGCTGATGCTGATGGCCGGGTTGCTGGAGCCATCCGGCGGAGAAATCTGCCTCGATGGCCGCCCGCTGGGCGATTTTCCACCCCGTGATTACGCCCGCCGGGTCGCAACCTTGCGGCAATCCAGCCTGTTCGATCTGCGCCTCAAGGTCGAAGAGCTGGTTGCTTTTGGCCGCTTTCCCCACGGCCGCGGTCGGCTGGCCGCGGCCGACCATGAGGCCATTGATCGTGCCTTGGCGCTATTGTCTTTGGAGGATTTGCGGAAGAGATACATCGACGAGCTGAGCGGCGGGCAAAGGCAAATGGCTCTGCTTGCGATGACCATTGCGCAGGAGACTGATTGCCTGCTTCTGGATGAACCGCTGAACAATCTCGACATGCAGCACGCGGTTCAGGTCATGGAGGTGCTGCGCACTCTCTGCGATAGCTACGGGCGCACGGTGGTGGTTGTTATCCATGATATCAATTTCGCCGCCAATTATTCTGATCACATGATTGCGCTGAAGGACGGTAAGTTGGTCGCCGAAGGGCAAACCGGGCTAATAGTGACCGAGCGCCATCTGCAAGCGCTCTATAACCTTGATTTCGAAATTCTGACACATGGCGGAAACCGCCTGTGCAACTATTTCACCCCCCGCAAAAGGATCTGACGATGGGTATTTCTGCAATGAGTTCAATCAAGCAGGCGCTGTTGGCCGGTCTGGCGTCCCTGGTCTTCACAGGTGCCGGGGCCGAGGAGGCTGTTGTAGTGCCGTTCAGCCCGCCGCTGGTGATTGCGCATTCGCTGGGCGAGACCGTACTGGCGCATCGGCCCATACGTGTTGCCGCCCTTGGCATGAATGATCTCGATTTTCTGGACCAGCTGGGGGTGCCGGTCGCCGGCGTGCCCAAGGATTTCGTGCCGCATTTCCTCGCCGGGTATGTTGAGGATCCTGAGGTCAGAGATCTTGGCTTTATCGTCAAACCGGATGTCGAAGAGGTCTACGCCCTGCAGCCTGATCTTGTGTTAATGACGGCGCTGCAGGCAGAGCATTACAGCGACATTTCCACCTTTGCGCCGGTGCTCTATTTCGACGTTGACTACCGCGACAGCCGCCGCGGTCATCTGCAGGCGATTACGGAACACTTCGCGACGCTGGGGCGGATCTTTGGCAAGGAGGACATCGCCCGCGCCGGGATCGCGGCTCTGAATGCTAAGGTAGCTGACCTGAATGCCGCACTGGCAGAACGGCCGGAGAAGGCGCTGATCCTGCTGCATAACAACGGAGCGTTCAGCGCCTTCGGCACCACCTCGCGCTATGGCTTCGTGTTCAGCGACCTTGGCGTTGTTCCGGCCGGCGGTTTTGACGAGACCGGCTTGCACGGCCAACCGGTCACCAGCGAATTCATTCAGGCTGCGGATCCGGATATTCTGTTCATCATCGACCGCACGGCTGTTATGACAAATCGACCTGTGCTGAGCAGGGCGTATATCGCCAATCCGTTGCTAGAGAACACACCGGCCTGGAAGAACGACCGCGTCGTCTTTGTCGACCCGGAGGCGTGGTACACGACGGCAGCCGGGCCGACGTCGCTGTCGATCATTATCGAGGAAATCCGGGAAGCCTACGCCCGGCCATGACTGTGCGGCCCCCTGTTGTTGAATTTGGCAGGCAGCAGCTTTGACAACAGGCGCCGCTTTACGCAGTTTCGCTAGTAGGAGACGCGCCGCGGAAACCTCTCGTCAGGAGTTTTTAGGTATCAGTCCCGTGTCGGCGCACTCCGAAACGTTTATGCTGCCGAACCGTACTGATCGGGCCGGGGCGAGCGCTTGCTTCATGGCGGAAAAACATCTAACCGTTTTCAAAATCTGCCAGAAAACGAACTCTTCTAGCCATTCATCCAAAGTGGATTTCGTGAAAGTGGCGCGTACTTGCCCGGCAGGCTTACTGGGTTTTATCGAGGACTGGGAGCGTTTGATCGCAATTGCCAGCCGGATCGTCGACAGCCGCACGGAGGCTGAGAAGCTGGTGCAGGACAGCTGGTTGCGGTGTGCCGCCAACGTTTTCCACCAGCCAAGGCAAAGCCCGGCTTTCGCACAATCGTTGCAAATTTGGCTTGGGACTGGCGCCGCCGCCAAAAGCGTGAAACGCGCATCACAGACACGCTGGGCATAGCGTGCGACGATCCGCGTGGTGCCACCGCGTTCCGATTGCGGCGCGTAGGCGGGCTGACCCAGGCTCAGATTGCCACGCGACTGGATACTGTCCCTTCGCGCGTTCATGCCTAAGTGGTAAAAGCTCTGACGCATCTGACTTGCTGTCTCATGGACCAGTATGCGCCAATGCCGCACGAGCAGCTTCGTCCTTGTCCGATATTGCGGCCATTGCAAACCTTTAGTGTAGGCCGTCAACGAACCTTGCAGTTACCCATAAGTGTCTGGCGGCGGCGTTACGATGCGGGCTCCTTCGACGAGGCCGGCGAGGCGGGAGAAGCCTCGCCATATGACGGTCGTCCCTGGTGGCGCGTCGGAAGCGCGGTTGAGATAGCCTGCAAGGCGCGCGACCGCCCTGACATAGAAATCAAGATTGTCCGGTTCTTGCCGCTTTCTACCCGGGGTCGCGTGTTCGTGCATGCGGCGCTCCTCTTCGGTGAAGACGGCCGCCGGCGATGCTTCAGGTGCCTCGCGGCTCAGCATGGTCAGCCATGACACGCGCCATGCTACGACGCAGCACAACGCGATGCAGTTGGCCAGGCGATCAGCCGTGGCCAAGCGCAGCTCTTCGATCCGGCACCCGGTTTTGAGGGTCCGGAAGAAGGTCTCGATCTTCCAGCGCAGCGCGTACCATTCGAGCTTGTGTACAGCGTCCGCGTGGGTCGCCACCGGCAGGTTCGTGATCAGCTTCCAAATAACGGGTGCTCGGCCCACCGGCGGGTCGAACTCCTCGGCGTGGATGATCTGGAGGTCCTGATGCCGGTATTTCCGCTGCTTTCCGATCGGTGGCCGGACCGTCATCGTTGCGTGCCGGACCGACAGCACAGCACAATGATCCTTGCCCTGCGCGTCGCGGAACCGGACTTCGTGGGTTCCGCTGGACTGCACCTCGGCCATCACCTTGGCAGTGGTTGTGCCGCCATCCTCCGCCAAGCGGTCGACACAACTCCGAACGAGGAAGTTTGCCCCGAGTTCTTCGGCCAGGCAATAAAGCTCATAGATGTCGCTTTCCCGATCACCGGCATGCACACAGCGTTCGGGCGCACCTGCCAGTTCGGTGGACAGGCGCAGGTTATCAAGCCAGCGCATGCTTTCTTTCTGCTCGATCGGTACCCGGGCCGGATTGATCTTGCGCTTGAGCGCGGCGGTCCCCTTGAGCTTTGCGCGCGACCAGAACTTGGCGGCGGTCAACCCCAGCGGAAGCCCGTCGGACGTGATCGCCAGGCTGGCATGCATTAGGAGCCCGCAGACCGCATGCTTCTGATAGCGGCCTTCCTTCAGCTTGCGTCCGGTCGACACCTTCGTGAACCCGATCTTCTCCGGAGCCGAGCGCTTGAAGGAGAATTCCGTAGTGTCTTGCAGGATCAGGATGGGACCGTCGGTCGCCTGGATGCGCAGCGCAGAGGCCGCGAAATGGCCCTCAAGGATCTTGTCCTCGCTGACATTACCATTGGACAAGAAACGGTAAGCGGCCTTTGTGTCCGACCAGTCCTGGAACGCCGTGGGCAGCGATTTCCCCGGCCGCTCCCCGAGAGCCTCGAGCATTGCCCCGAGCCGCCGGTTCAGCCGCACGTCACCCAAATCACACCCGGCGGTTTCCGTTTCCACCCAATTCTGCCCCATGCCCGCACCTCACTCATTCGGTGCCACATGGCGAATCATGATCGGGGCTTCTCGGGCAAGACAAAGTCTTGTGGATGAACCTATTCGCCACACGACTTGTGGGTAACTTCAAGCCGATAATCATCAGCCTTTCCTGTTGAATTCGTTCGGGCGGCAGGCGCCTTACTCTGCCGGTTCCAGCGCAACACCGTTGCCGCGCAGATAGGCTTCGGCCTCAGCCACCGAACACGGCGGCGGTGTCGGATCTAGGCCAATCATCCGGGCCACGTTGTTGCGGAGGTAATCCTCAAGCGTACCGGGCGGCCGCCCGCAAATTCGCCCTCGAGGATGAAATCGGCCTCGGCAAACCCCTTTTCGACATCGCCGCGCTCAACCTTCACCGGATCCAGCACCAAGTTGCCGCCGGGGCCAACATCTTGGATTGCAGGCGCACCGGGCTTAATGGTCTCTTCGGGGGTAAAGACGGCGGGCAGTTCCTCGTATTCGATTTCGATCTGCTCCAGCGCCTCTTCGGCAATCACTTCGCTGACGGCGGCAACCGCAGCAACACCCTCGCCCCAGAACCGCACCTTGTTGTCGAGGATGTACTGATCCTTGGTGCAGGAGACCGAACGCGGATGCGGCGAGCCATAGTGCAGCACGCGGGGCACGTCCTCATCCGTCAGAACCGCCTTCACGCCCGGATAGGCCAGCGCCTTTGAAACATCAATGTGCCTGATCCGGGCATGGGCCACATCTGCGCGCTTGACCTTGCCATAGAGCATACCAGCGGGCATCAGGTCGGAAACGTAAATACCTTCGCCAGTCACCTTCTCGATCACGTCTTCGCGTATGACGCTGGTGCCGACGATCCGGAACTGGTTTTGCAGGGTACCGGTGGGCTTGTTCATGTTCTGGCTTCCATCCCGCTGGTCAGGCGCATTTCCTGCGCGGCGCTGCGGGTCGCATCGAAAATCTTGTTGTGGCCGGTGCAGCGGCAAATGTTGCCGCTCAGGCCAAAGCGGATTTCTTCATCCGTTGGGTCCGGGTTTCCCTCCAGCAGTTCGCGGGCCATCATCAGTATGCCTGGGGTGCAAAAGCCGCATTGCGACGCGCCGTGCCGCATGAAGGCGTCCTGCAATGGGTGCAGCGCCTCAATGCCGCTTTGCATCCTCTCGATGGTCTCGACGGATTTGCCATCTACTTCGACGGCCAGCATCAGACAGGCGTTGACCGGCTGCCCGTCCACCAGGACAGTGCAGGCGCCGCAATCGCCCACGTCGCAGCCTTTCTTGGTACCGGTCAGCCCTAGGGTCAGGATTCATAACCAGAAGATGACGGTTGCAGCGAGGGCGATGGCTGAGAGGAAGACTTTCGGACAGCGGTCATAGCGGGTTGCCACGCGCCGCCAGTCCTTCAGCCTTCCGAACATGATCTCGATGCGATTTCGCCGCTTATACCGGCGCTTGTCGAATTTGACCGGGATCTTGCGTTGCTTTCGGCCGGGGATGCAGGCGCGTATCCCTTTGTCTTGTAACGCCCCTCGGAACCAGTCGGCGTCATAGCCTCGGTCCCCGAGCAACCAATCGACGCTTGGGAGGCTGC
>NZ_JBVVXU010000053.1:0-15430 GCF_055902035.1 Leisingera sp. SA215
AACAGATCCCATGATTAGTGGCGCAGAGCGGATAGGCTGCGCCATGCCAATGATAGGAGAACTGGTCATGTCGTACTCACTCAATACGCCGAAATCTGTTCAATACGACCGCACGCTTGTCCTTGCGATCGAGTTGAGCAGCAAGTCTTGGGTCCTGGCGGCACAAGTGCCTGGTCTGCCGCAATCTAAGACCAGAACTATGATCGCACCTGATAAGCTGGCCCTTGAAACGGCAATCGATGGGTATCGGACCCGTGCCGCCGCCGCTGGCTCTCGAGTCGATCGTGTGATCGCGATTTATGAAGCTGGATGGTCCGGATTCTGGCTGGCGCGATGGTTGATCGCGAAGGGCGTGGAGGTCCACGTTGTCCAGCCTTCGAGTGTTCCAGTTGATCGCCGCATGCGCCGCGCCAAATCCGATGGTATAGATGCCGAGTTGCTTCTCCGCACTCTGATGGCGTGGCTTTGCGGAGAACCGCGGGTCTGTTCCATGGTGCCAATCCCGGACGAAGCCGACGAGGATGCACGGCGATGCATCCGCGAGCGAACGGAGTTGATCTCCGAGCGGATCAGCCTGACCAACCGGATCGGCGCCGTACTGGCGACATTAGGCGTCGAGGGTTACAATCCGCTCCTCCAGAGTCGCCGGCATCGATTGATGGATTTGCGCACCGGGCTCGGTGAGCCGCTGCCGCCGAACGCATTTGCAAAGATTGACCGGCTATTGAGCAGGCTCGAGCTCGTGCTCACCCAGATCGCTCAGCTGGAACGGGAGCGTGATGCCGTGGTTAAGGAACCCGCTGCGGATGAGGCCGGAAAAATGATCCAGCAGCTTTGCCGGTTACGCGGTATCGGGGTGCAGAGCGCCACCGTGCTGGTTCGCGAGGCTTTCGTGCGCCACTTCGCCAATGGCAAGGCGTTGGGATCGTATGCTGGTCTTACGGCGACGCCCTACAACAGCGGTGGAGTAGAGCGTGAGCAAGGGATCGGGAAAGCCGGAAACAGGCGGCTTAGAACGACGATGGTCGAACTGGCGTGGCTCTGGCTACGCTACCAGCCCGGTGCCGCGCAGGTTACCTGGTTCCGGGAGCGAACAGGCCAGACCGGCCGGCGTGTGCGTAAGGTGATGATCGTTGCGCTTGCCCGAAAGCTGCTGATTGCCCTTTGGCGGTTCGCCACTGATGGAGTGGTCCCACACGGAGCGACCTTGGGACCCGCCGCCTGACAGCTAATGAGATCAGGCTGCTTTGCGACGGCATGGCGGCTTGGTGACCGAGGGAACGTCGCCGTTGTCCGGCGTGGCACAATAGATGCCGTTTTCACAGAGTGGTGCCGTTCTTTTGGAGTTCTCCGGTCCCGAATGCGGGACAGTGGTTGGGATGCTGGTCCCGCCGGATGTGAGGTTTGCAGACAAGGGTCTGCCGAAAGAGAGCTCACCTCGAGCGCCGATGAAGAAATAATACCATTGACGGAGACATCATCATGTGAGGCCGGACAAATGAGCGCTAGCTAAAAGATCTTAATCGTGCAGAAAACTCTTGCAAAAACGGGGCTGTCCACAAATGGCAATACCTTGTGAACAGCACCGTTTCCGGACTGCTGGACCGTCGTGCGGTTAGTCCGGCATCCCGTAGACCCGCATTGCTGTTTCCGCGAAAATCAGCCCGGCCTCCACGTCGGCTTTCACCTCCTGCGCGGGCCGCTCCGAGGGCAGACCGTAGCCGCCGCCCGATGGCGAAATGTGGCAGAACACATCGCCCTTCTTCAAGGTGAAGGGTTCGGTCACGAGCACCGGCAGTTCAACCTCCCTGCCAGACTGGGTCAGCACGCTGACCGGCCCGCTTCCCTCCCCACCGCCGTTCAGCCCATGTGGTCGGAAATCCCGCTTGTCCGAGCGCAGGGACAAAAGCCCCTCGGTCTCGCCAATGTATTCATACTCCCGGACAAAGGCGTTGCCTCCGCGATAGCGTCCCGCGCCACCCGTATCGGGCACCAGCCCGTAGCGGCGGATCCGCAGCGGGTAGGACGCCTCGATCATCTCGATCGGCACGTTCGCCTGATTGGCGCCCATGTGCGGTACGCCGACCTGCCCGTCATGCGCGGAGCTGGCGCCCCAGGTTCCCATTACGGTTTCGGTAAAGACAAACGCCTGGCCTTCGTGGCTGCCTGCAAAGGTCGGCACGGTCGATCCCCCCATGCCATCGGCGGTCACGCGATCGGGCAGAACCTGCGCCAGAGCGCCGAACATGCCGTCGATCACGCGGTAGCCGGTAATGCCGCGGGCACCGCAGGGCGCGGGGTGTACGGAATTTACCACCGTGCCCTTGGGCGCGGTCACCGAGACCACACGTTCGAAGCCGTGGCAGTTCGGAATATCCGACAGCATGACCGAGCGCAGCGCGGTGTAGACCGAGGCCTTCGTAAAGGGCAGCGGCGTGTTCACGCCACCCTTGACCTGCGGTGAGGACCCCTCGAAATCCACCGAGATCCGGTCATCATGGATGGTCAGGGCGATCTGGATGATGATCGGCTCGGGCGTCTCGCCCAGACCGTCGATATGATCGGTGAAATGATAGGTGCCGTTCTGCATTTCGCGGATCTCGGCTCGTCCCAGCCGTTCGGCGTAGTCATGCAGGGCGTCGGCGCAGGCCAGAACCTCGTCGATCCCGTATCGGTCCACCAGCTCGCCAAAGGATTTGCGCCCCGCCGTGCAGGCCGCCATCTGCGCTCGAAGGTCGCCCTGCACCATCTCCGGCACGCGCACGTTAAGCGAGAGGATCTCCCAGATCGAGCTGTTGATCTCGCCGCGATCGTAGAGTTTCAGGAACGGCAGCCGCAACCCTTCCTGGTAGATCTCGACCGCGCCCAAGGCATTCGAGCCCGGCACGATGCCCCCCACGTCAGCATGATGCGCCAGCGTGGTGGTCCAGGCCACCAGGCGGTCGCGGTAAAAGATCGGCTCGACGATATAGATATCCGGCAGGTGCTGGCCGGAGGCGGCGTAGGGATCATTGCCGATGAAGACGTCGCCGGGATGGATGTCGCCATCGTAGCGCTCCCGCAGGTGCTGCATGGCGTCGTAGAAACTGCCCAGATGCATCGGGGTCGTCACACCCTGCGCCAGCGTCTGTCCCCGCGCGTCGCAGATCGCCGTTGAATAATCCATGCTGTCCCGCACGATCGGCGAATAGGCCGCCCGCATCAGCATCAGCGCCATTTCGTCGGCAATGGCGTCGAAGGCGTTCTTCATCACCTCAAGGCGGATCGGGTCGATCTTGCTCATTCTGCGGCCTCCAGGGCGCTGGCTGCGACGGGCAGCGTGACGATGATATTGCCCTTGATGTCGATGCGGGCGGTGCAGTCTGGCGGCACGATGGTGGTGCCCTCGTATTCCTCGATGATCATCGGCCCCGCGCGTTCTCCCGCGATCAGGGACGCCCGGTCGACGACAGCCGCGTCCTGCCGCCCCCACTCCGCGCCGAAATAGACGCTGCGCCGTTGTTCGGGGGCTGGCGGCTTGTTGCGATAGGCCGGAAGCCGGCCCGCCCCCTTGGGCACACGGGCGGTGACCCTCAGGCTGACGATCTCGATCGGCGTGTTCTCGAGACGGTAGCCGTAGGATCGTTCATGCGCGGCGTCGAAGGCTGCGCGGGCGTCGCGCGCCGCCTCTTCGGTCAGGTTCCGGCCCTGCGGGAACGGCAATGTCAGCTCGAAAGCCTGTCCGCGATAGCGGAAATCCGCTTCGTAGATCACATCGACCGCCTCCAGCGGCCGGGACAGTTCCTGCGCCACCTGTTCGGAGAGGCCGGCGAGTGCGAGGTCAACCACGGCGGGGTCGACCGTGCCGATCTGCTGCAACAGCGTCATCGACGCCGATGTCTCGATGTCGGCGTAGAGCAGGCCAAGCGCCGACAACACGCCGGCCCCGGGCGGCACGATGACCGTAGAGACCCCGAGCGCGCGCGCCAGGGAGACCGAATGGATCCCGCCATTGCCGCCAAAGGCGATCATGGCGAAATCGCGGGGATCGCGCCCGCGGAACGTGGTGACCGATTTGACCGCGCGGGTCATCACCGTCGAAACCAACTCGTGCACGCCATGGGCCGCGCGGTCGAGGTCGATCCCCAGGGGCTCGGCCACGACGCGGCGCAGCGCCTCGCGGCTCAGCTCGGGATTGACCGGCACGGCGCCGCCGGCCAGAGCCTCCGGGTTGAGAAACCCAAGCACCATGTTGGCATCGGTGACCGTGGGCTCGCTGCCGCCGGCATCGTAACAGGCGGGTCCCGGACGCGCGCCGGCACTGTGCGGACCGACCTTCAAGGCCCCGGCTCGGTCCCGCCAGACGATCGAACCGCCGCCCGCGCCAACCTCCGAGATATCGATCACCGGCAGTTTTAGCGCGTAGCCGCCGCCTTTGGCCAGCTTCGAGGACAGGGAGATGCCACCGCCGACCTCGTAGTCGTCGGCACGCATCAGCTGGCCGCCCTCGATCAGCGATGCCTTGGCCGTTGTCCCGCCCATGTCAAAGGCGATGGCATCCGTGAACCCGGTCTCGCGCATCACTGCACGGGCACCGATGACCCCGGCGGCCGGACCGCATTCGACGATCTGCGCCGGCTTCGCGACCACGCTGCGGCTGTCGACGATCCCGCCGGCGGAATGCATCATGAAGAACCGCGACGGCAGGTCCGCCTGCGCCAGCCGGTCGCGCAGCGAGTCCAGATAGGTTTTGACCGGCGGGCCGACAAAGGAATTGATCACCGTCGTGGAGGTGCGTTCGTATTCCCGGAGCTCCGGCAACACATCGACCGAAAGCGAGACGAAGACACCCGGCAGCTGCGCTTTCAGGATCTCTCCGATCCGGCGCTCGTGGTCGGGGTTGGCATAGGAATGCAGCAGGCAGACCGCCACCGCCTCGACCTCCGCCGCCCTGATCTGCTCGACCACTGCAGCCAGACTTGCCTCGTCCAGCGGGGTCAGCACCTCGCCTTTGAAATCAACGCGCTCAGTCACTTCGAACCGCCATTTGCGTGGGCTGAGCGCCGGCGGCTTCTCATAGAGCGGATCGTAGAGACGGGGTACCCGCACCCGGCGCATTTCCAGAACGTCGCGGAACCCCTCGGTGGTGATCAGCGCGGTGCGCGCGCCCTTGCCTTCGAGAATGGCGTTGGTGGCCACCGTGCAGGCGTGCATCACCTCGCCGATCTCCTGCGGGGCAAGCCCCTCGACCTCGACCAGTTCCAGAATGCCCTGCACCACGCCAAGCGCGTAATCCTCGGGGGTGGAAGACACCTTGCGGGTGGCAATCGTGCTGTCAGCGCGGATCAGCGCGACATCGGTGAAGGTGCCGCCGATATCGGCAGCGATACGAAGTTTGTCAGTCATGGTTTTACGTCCCCAAGAGGAGGTCCGGGAGGAAAAGAACGACCTCCGGGAAATAGGTGATGACGAAGAGCACGAGGATCAGCGGAACGAGAAAGGGCATGGCCGC
Organism: Leisingera sp. SA215; assembly: GCF_055902035.1. NCBI lineage: Bacteria > Pseudomonadati > Pseudomonadota > Alphaproteobacteria > Rhodobacterales > Roseobacteraceae > Leisingera > Leisingera sp. SA215. The sequence goes on from NZ_JBVVXU010000053.1 coordinate 5,492, forward strand.
CCAGCAAACCCGCTCGAAAGAAATGTTCGCAATCCGCGTGACGATGAAGAGCGCGACCCCCATCGGCGGCGTGACGATGCCAATGAGCAGGCCGTAGACCATGATCAGACCGAAATGGGCGCGATCGATGCCGAAATGGTCCACCAGCGGCATCATGATCGGGATCAGGATGATCATCGCCGGGATGTTCTCGAGGATCATGCCGAGCGCGAGGAAGAACAGGATCACCAGGAATAGGAAAACGTATTTGTTCTCCGTCACACCGAGGACCGCTTCGGCGATGCGTTGCGGCACCCGGTCATAGGTCAGGACAAAGCCCATGGCGTGGCTGACACCGATAATCATCAGAATCGAGCCGAACAGGATGATCGTCTCGCCCATCGCCGCCCGAAGCCGCGAGACCTCCAAGGACCGATAGGCGAGACCTAGGATCAGCGTATAGGTACAGGCAATGACCCCGGCCTCGACCGGCGTGGCGATGCCCGTGGTGACCGAGCCGATGATAATCACCGGCGCCAGCAGCGCCCAGCCGGACCGGGAAAGTTCAGCCAGCAGCGCCGGGCGGCTCGGACGCGCCGCCAGCGGCACATCGAACCGATGCGCGACATAGCGGTTATAGGCCATCAGGGTCCCCACCAGAACGACCCCCGGCCCGATTCCGGCAAGGAACATCCGCTCGACGGAGACCTGTGCGCCGAAGGCGTAGATCAGCAAGGGCACCGACGGCCACATGGTCGGACCGATGACCGAGCTGGCACAGGTGAGTGCGGCGGCGAAGGCCCGCGGATAGCCATGTTTTTCCATCTGCGAGATCACCAGATTGCCGATCCCGGCCACATCCGCGATGGCCGAGCCGGTCACCCCGCCGAACAGCAGGGAACAGACCACGTTCACCTGCGCGAGACCGGCGCGCAGATGCCCGACAAAGCCGTTCGCCAAGGAGAAAATCCGCTCGGTCAGCCCGATGGCCGTCATCAGATGGCCGGCGAGAATGAAAAACGGCACCGCCGTCAGCGCCGGGGTGTTGACGCCTTCGAGAATATTGAGTGGGAAAGTGTAGAGCAGCCGCAGGTTTTCGGCGAGCCCGATCTGCCAGAACCCCGCCAAGGTCCCCGCCGCCAGCGCCACCACCACCGGCACGCCAGCGAGCATCAGGAGAAAGAACAATCCGAAGATGGTCAGGGCTACCATTGCAGGGCCTCCTTGTCGTCCGGCGCAGCATCGCTCGCCCAGCCGGCCAGAAGCGCGACGAGATCGGCGAGAAAATGCAGGTAGAGCATGGCGGCGGAGGCCAGTAGCGGCAGCGACAGCCAGTAGCGGGTCAACCCGATCAAATCCATCGTACCGCGCTGCCGCGCGATGATCTGCGGGGCTTCGGCCAGCAGGACGCCGACCACCACAAGCCCTGCGAGAGCCGTGAGAATACGCGACAGTTTCAACCCGATGCTCCCGAACCGCCCGACGACGATCATCAGGACGATGTCGAGATGTCGCCGGTACATGACGTAAAACGCCAGGAAGACCGACCAGACCATCAGAACCTGCGTCCATGGCGAGACCCACAGCAGGCTGGCCTGCCCGGTGTTCCGCAGGATGATATTGGCAATGTTCATCACCAGCATCACCGCGAGAAACCCCTCGGCGACGCGCTGGAAAACCACCGCTACGCAGTCGAGGAACCTATCCGCCAAGCGAAACCAGTGCGGGCCGCGACGGGTTGAAACTGAAGCGTTCATCAATTGGCCGATCCTACTGGGCGCTGGCCAGCGCCGCGTCGATCAGGCCTTCGGGCAAGGCGCCCTCGGCATCGAGCGCCTTGTACCACTCGGCCATCTGGTCGAAGAGCGGTTCAAGCGGCATGTCGGTGAAGATCACGCCCTCTGCTTCGAGCCTGCCGCGCATGGCTGCGGAATTGTCTGCCATCAGGTTCTCGGAATAGGCCCCGGCTTCCTGATGCGCTTTGAGCAGCGCCGCCTGATCCTTTTCCGGCAGGGAATCGAAGGCAGAGGCGTTCATCATGAACGGCAACCCCTGCCAGTATTCGTTGGTGCGCGTGATATAGGTCGCCTGTTCATAGAATTTCATCGCCTCGACCAGCGCGGCGGGGCTGGTGACGGCCTCGGCGACGCCGGTTTGCAGCGCCTGATAGGTCTCGGTCCAGGCGAGCATCTGCAGATCGGCGCCGAGATGCTTCCAGACGGAAATCGCCAGATCGTCGGGATACATCCGCAGTTTCACACCAGCGATGTCCTCATGGCTCTCGATCGGCGTGTCGGAGATCAGCACGCGATACGGGCCACGGACCACGGCCATCGGCTCGCCGAGGGCGCGGACACCGGCAACCTCTTCCGCCTGTTCGAACCAGCCCTGCACCAGATCGCTCTTGGTGAACGCGACCCAGTCCTCGCGCGACTGGAACAGGAAATGCGGCGCCACCCATTTGATGTCGGGCACCCATTTCTGCAGGAAGAATGCATCCTCGGCGTAGAGATTGACCGTACCAAGCTCGAGCTGCTCGAGGATGGAATCCTCCTTGCCGAGCTGTTCAGACGGGAACACCTGCACCGTGAGATCGCCACCGCTGTATTCGCCGACCAGATCGGAAAAGCGTTGAAATACGAGGCCTTCCGGGCTGTCGGCGGGCATCTTGGTCGCAAAGCGCCATGTCTCTGCTGCGGCGAGGCCGGCGGTGAGGGTGAGTGCAGTGGTCGCTGCGAGAAGCGCGCGGCTCAGCTGCCGCAGGGAAGTGGTCCAGCTCATTCCTGTTGGTTCCTTTGGTATGTGGGTTGAGGTCCGGACGGTTCGACCCGTCTCTTCGGTTGATTTCGGATGCGTCAGCCGACGGCCGGTCTGGCCTGCGGCGATGCGCCCCAGCCGCCGCCGCCGGGGGTTTCGATGGTCACTGTCTCGCCGTCCCGCAGGCTCATCGAGCCTTTGGAAGGCCGCTCGGTCACGGTGCCGTCCGGCCCGCTGGTGGAATTGCGCCCCGGCAGGCCGTCGGTCCCGCCATGCAGCCCGTAGGGCGCGAAACGGCGCCGGTCGGTCTGCAGGGATACCCGGGCCTCGTGGCCGACGATCTCGATGGTGCGCACCAGCCCCTCGCCGCCGGGATTTTCACCGAGGCCCCCCGATCCGTCCCGCAGCTCGTAGCGCAGGCAGCGCAGCGGGTAGCTGATCTCGAGCGCCTCGATCGGCGTGTTGAGCGTGTTCGACATATTGGCGTGCACACCGGACATGCCGGGTCCCATGGGCCGCCCGCCCTGCCCGCCGCCCGAGGTCTCGATATAGGTGTAGGGTTGGCCGTTGCGTGGATCGACACCGCCGATGCCGATCAGGTTCATGGTGCCGTTCGAGGCCGCGGCAATCCGGTCCGGGGCGATCTGGGCGAACCCCCTGAGCACGGTGTCCGCGAGACGTTGTGTCGTTTCGGTATTACCGGCACAGACGGCCGCCGGACGCTGCGCATCGAGGAAACTGCCCTCAGGGATGATCACGCGCACCGGGCGCAGCACACCGGCGTTCGGCGGCAGGCTGGCGTCGGTCAGCAGCTTCAGCGAATAAAACACTGCCGACCAGCACATCGGCGCCACCGCATTGACGTTGCCGCTAACCTGCGGCGAGGTGCCGGTAAAATCGAAACAGATGCGATCTGCCTCGACCTCGATCTTCAACCGGATCCAGACCGGCTCATCCGAGGCGCCGTCGTTGTCGAGGCAATCCTCCGTGCGCCAGACACCCTTGGGCAGTTCCGCCATGCGCGCCCGCATCCGGCGCTCGGTATAGTCGAGGATCGCCGACAACCCGTCTCTAAGAACATCGGCGCCGAATCGATCCGCCAAGTCGCCGATCCGCCGCGCGCCAATCCGAAGCGCCGCCAGCTGGGCATTGAGGTCGCCGCGTCGCTCGTTGGGCGTCCGGACGTTGCTCAGGACCATCGTCAGGATGTCGTCCTGCAGCACGCCGGCACGATAGAGCTTTACCGGCGGGATGATCAGGCCTTCCTGAAAAATCTCGGTGGAACTGCCGGGCATGGACCCTGGCTCCATGCCGCCGACATCGGAATGATGCGCCCGTGCGGCGACATAGGCCACCCGGTCGGGGCCAATGAACACCGGCGCGATCAGGGTGATGTCGGGCAAATGGGCGCCGGCCACATAGGGGTCATTGACGATCACCACATCGCCCTCGGCGAGCTCTCCGGTCACCTCGAGCGTGGGCCGCACCGCGCGCAGCATCGAACCGAGATGCACTGGCACGTGTTCGGCCTGCGCCACCAGTTCGGCATCGGCGGTGAACACCGCGCAGGAGGCATCCATCCGTTCCTTGATGTTCGGTGAAAAGGCGGTGTGCTTGAGCACCGCCCCCATCTCCTGCGCCGTGGCCTCGAGCGCATTGCGCAGGACTTCCATGCGGATCGGATCGAATGTGCTCATCTTGCCACCTCCACGATGATGCTGCCCGAGGCCAGAACCGTTGCCTGATCGCCCGGATAGAGGATTGTGGTCGACGACACCTCTTCGATCGCCGCCGGTCCTCGAATGACATTGCCGGCGCGCAGGGCCTCTCGCGCCCAGATCGTCGCCCGCTGCCATGCCCCGGTCGCGGCGCAGTCGCCGGGCTCGAAATAGATATCCCGGGTGCCACGCCGCGCGCCGTCTTCGGGGGTGGTGCTGCCAGGCGCGACCCCCGGCAGTTCGGGTTTGTCGATCCGGCCGATGCCGGTCACGTTGACCGCGACCACCTCCAGCGGCGCCGACGGCGCAGAATGCCCGAACCGCGCAAGATGTGCCGCGTGGAAGGCTTCGGACAATCTCTCCCACCAGTCCGCCTGTGCCGGGTCCGCCGCGATCGGCAGCGCAAAGCTCTGGCCGACATAGCGCAGGTCGGTCTTGATCTCAAAATCCCGCCGGTCGTCCGGCACCCCGTCTTCGATCAGACAGGCGTCAGCGCGTGCGATCAGGCGATCAATCAGCGCCTTGGCGCCGGCGGCTCCCAGATCATCGAATGCGGCAATATGGGTCTCGACGAAATCGTGCCGCAGGTCGGAAATCAGTTGGCCCATGGCGCAGAGGATGCCCGGGGTTGGCGGCACCAGAACGCTGGGCATCTGCAACTCGCGGGCGACCGGGCTGCCATGCATCGGCCCGGCACCGCCAAACGGCACGAGCGCGAAATCGCGCGGATCATAGCCGCGTTCGACCGAGACCACGCGGATACCGCGCACCATATTGGCATGCGCCACCCGAAGGATGCCCGCAGCCGCCTCTTCGAGCCCTAGGCCCAGCGGCTTGGCGATGTCGCGTTCGATGACCCGCGCTGCGGCAGCGGCGTCAAGTTCCATCGTGCCGCCAAGCCGCGATCCACCATCGAAGCGGCCGAGCACGATATTGGCATCGGTCACCGTGGCGCGATCTCCGCCCCGGCCATAGGCCACCGGACCGGGCACCGCTTCGGCGCTCATCGGCCCGACCCGCAGCGCGCCGCCCTCATCGATCCAGGAGATGGATCCGCCGCCGGCGCCAATGGCATTGATGTCGATCACCGGAAGCTGGATCGGGACCGTCGCGAGCGCCGCGCTTCGGGTGATTTCGGGCCGGCCATCGCGGATCAGGCTGATGTCGGTGGAGGTCCCGCCAATATCCATGGTGATGATGTCGCGAATGCTGGCCGCTTCGGCGACATAGGCCGCGGCCACGACGCCCCCGGCCGGTCCGGACAGCACCGTATGAACCGGCTTCTCCCGCGCGCTGTCGAGCTGCATCAGGCCGCCGGCGGCATCCATCACCATGACCGGGCGGTCCTCTCCTAGGCCGAGGCCCGCGTCAGCATCCCGCAGAATGCCCGAGAGCGATTGCAAATAGCGCTCCATGACCGGTCGCAGATAGGCGTTCAGCACGGTTGTGCTCGCCCGCTCGTACTCGCGGAACTCCGAATTGAGATTGGTCGACGCACAGATCGCAGCCTCGGGAAGTTCCTGTCGCAGGATCTCGCAGGCCCGGCGTTCGTGACACGGGTTCGCGTAGGAATGCAGAAAAAGCACGCCCACCGACTGAACACTGGCGGCAGCCATCTGCCGCGCCGCGCGGCGCACATCGGCCTCGTTCAACGGCTGGAGCTCGCACCCGGCGTGGTCGAGGCGCCCTCGGGCGGTAAAGCACAGCTCACGCGGCACAAGCTGTTCCGGACGGACGACAGAAATGTCGAACAGCGAGGGCCTGTTCTGACGCCCGATTTCCAGAAGATCGCGAAAGCCCGCGTTGGTCAGAAAGGCGGTCTTGGCGCCGTTGCGCTGGATCACCGCGTTGGTGGCGGTTGTCATCCCATGGCCGACATAGGCCACCTCCGCCCCGGTCGCGCCCTGCAAGCCCAATGCCGCCCGCAGCCCTTCTGCCGTTCCCTGCGCCCGGTTTTCCGGGGTCGTCGAAACCTTCGACACGGTGATGCGTCGCGTCTCGGCATCATAGGCAATGCTGTCGGTGAAGGTTCCCCCGACATCCGAGGCGACCCGAAAATTCCTGTTGGCGCACATGGTGATATCCTGTAACGATAACGTTACGGTTATGAGCCATAAAGAATGCGCGTCTGTCAACTGACTTTTTTGACCAATTGCCTGTAAGACTGGAAACCGGGAGAGAAGAAGAGCCAGCGGGCGATGCAGCTGCTTAATTTTGACGCAAAGGTATGAGAGGCGAGATGGATCAGTCGCGGGCCGAGGGACGAAAACCAACGCAGAACGAACGGCGCAGCGAAGCCACGCGAGAACGCATTCTCGAGGCCGCGCAGGTACAATTCGTGGAGAACGGTCTGGACGGGGCCCGGATGGAAGCCATTGCCCGCGCCGCCGGCGTCAACAAGGCGCTTGTCTACCGCCATTTTACCGATCGCGAGACCCTCTACCGACAAGTTCTACGCCGCGCCTACACGCGGATGCGCACCGCCGAGGCCAGTCTCGACCTGCCGACCGATCCGCTCGAGGCGCTCGACCAAATCGTCTCGTTCACCCTGCATTACTACGTCGAGCACCCCGACTTCCTGGTTCTCGTTGGAATCGAAAACCTCAAACGCGGCGAACACGTCAAGATGATCGGCCCAGAAGACCTTCTGGCCTCAAGCCTTGTCGATGCCTATCGCACCATCATTGACAAAGGCGTGGATGCCGGCCTTTTTCGGCCTGACATCGATCCGGTCGATCTCTACGCGGTTGTGGCATCGCAATGCTGGTTCTCTGTGGCCACCCGGTACACCTTTGGAATCACCTTCGATGTGGATTTTGGCAATCCAGAGCACTTGCACTACCGCGAACACCTGATCCGCGATACCGTGCGATGCTGGGTCGTCCGGAGACAGGGCGACAGGACGTGACGGCCTTGCCAGACGGGTTTTCTCCGGCCCGATTTGACCGGAGACCCGTGCACCGGTCTGCCCTGTCACACCCATAGGTGTAACGGCCTGCAAGGCATTGCCAAGTTATCTGACGTGGATTGTGATATGGGTGAGACCGCGCATTTAGGCCGATATTTCGGCTGCATATCCGTTCCACAGGTCGAATGCGTCAGCTCTGGCGTGGCGGTAGGAAAGAGCGGAAAGGCGATAGCGGCGGGGTCGGAAGATCGTGCTGACCTGATCGTGGGCGGCGAGAAACCGTTGCGCCTGGCGCGGTGACTTGAACCGGCCCATGATCTTTTCCCGTTTCCGCGTTGGCCGATGTGACCCTTCGATCCGATTGTTGAGGCGCTTGTGTGCTCGATGGTCAGCGCCAGGCGCGATGGCCTGGATCGGCTTGGTATAACTGCGGAGATTATCGGTGATCACGACACGCGGGTTGCCATAGGCGGCGACCAAACGGGCGAAAAATCGCTTTGCGGCTTTGGCGTTGCGGCGGGGCTGAATGAGAATGTCGAGAACGTCTCCGTTGGCATCAATGGCCCGCCACAGCCAGTGTTTCACGCCGTTGATCGGACGACGACCTCGTCCATATGCCATTTGTCGGCTGGCCGGGGTCGATCACGCCGGATACAAGCCGCGAACTGGGGACCGAACCGGTTCACCCAGAGACGGACGGCCTCGCGGCTGACGACGACACCGCGCTCGGCGAGCAAGTCCTCGACATCGGCCGTGCTCAGCCCAAACCGATGGTAGGCCCAGACGGAATGGGAGATGATTTCGCGGGGGAAACGAAAGCCCTTCAGGCGTGGCATCGAGGTGGGTATCGTCATGCTGCCTCGCTATCCGAGAAGCGGAGTGCGATCAACTTGGCAGTGCCGTTCCGGAGCACTTCGGTCTGGCGTTCCATCGCAGCCTCCAGGGACGCCAAACGGGTGTTCAGCGGGGCCTGTTCCGGGGCTGCTGCCTGCCCGTTTTTCTGCCCATCCAGAAGGGCAGAAATCGCATCATCCAATGCCTTGGGGCGGTTCTCTCCTGCGCCGTCGATCAACTGCTGGGCCACAGGGCCGAGCACGATACGGACGTTCTGAGGTGTCTCGCTCATCGTTCAATGTCCTTGTCTCGCTGCAGAATGAATTCCGCCTGCTTTTCAATTTCTTTAAGTTTCTCATCGAAGAGGCCAGGCAGGGCAGGGGTGTCCGGCTCTTTCTCCTTGGCTTCCTTTTCTTTCGCCGCCTCAGGCTTCTCCTGTGGTTTCTCGCGGGCCTTTTCCTCCTCCGGCTGGCGGGCGCGGGCGCCAGCAAGGCGGCCGTCCAGCCAGGCATCGAGGGCGGTCTGGCGGATCCCGGTTTCATTCTCAATGGTCTTGGACAGCCGGTCCGGATCTTCAGTCAGCAGCATCGCCTCATCCCGTGCCCGGCTGATTTCAACGTAGAAACTCTTCTGGGTCGCCAACCGTTCGGTGGAGCGCATGGCCACGATCACCCGGTCCACTGACTCGCCCTGCACCGCATGCGCGGTGGCGGCATAGTCATGCTCCAGCCCGCGGGCGGCGAGGCTGTTGCCGGGCACGGTGACGCGGGAGCCGTCCGGTGTCTCGGCTTCAATGACGCAGCCGGAGATTGATTTTATTTCCGCCCGCAGACCGTTCTTGATGCCGCTTTCCGGGTCTGTGATCCGGAACCGCACCTGGTCGCCTTCCGCCATGCCGCGGGCCTCGCGCTCATAGGCCACCAGCGCCTTTCCAAGCTCCCGCTGATTGAACTTCGCAGCGAGGGGCAGGGTGGTCCAGACCCCGGTTTCCTCATGCTCAACGGTCAGTTTGTTGCCCCTGTGATCAGCTTCCCGAACCACATAGAGGCCGTTCTTTTTGAGACCGTATTCTTTGCTTGTCGCCACTGACATGACGACATCGCCAGGGGCGTAGCTGCGGGCGTCGGCAAGCATTGCCTCGGTGAGCTGGCGGTTCAGCAGACCGTTCACCTTGACCTCATCGGCGGCGATGCGGCCTTCCTGCCGGAGGCCGTCGCGCACCGCCTCGTTGATCTCTGCACGGGCGGCGTTGGTGAGGGCGAGGATCCGGGATCCCTGCCGCTCCGCCGGGGTGAGAGCAAGGAACCTTTCTGCGGCCTCCTGCCGGGGATCATCAACCTTCAGAACATTGTCTTCCATGCGGTTGAAAGCTGCCGTGATTTCCCCCCGGATCGAGTGATAGACGGCTGCCTTCAGACCGTCATCCCGCTGGCGGCGGATCTCATCCATGACCGCTGTTCGCATCCCGGCTTTCTGCATCTGGGCGAAGGGCTGACCGGCGGCAACGGCATCGAGCTGCTGCGTGTCGCCTACGAAGACGACGCGCGGTGCGCCGGTGCGCTCCGCGTAATCCATGAAGCTGCGCATGTCCTGTGCGGACACCATCGAGGCTTCATCGACCACAAGAATGGTCCTGCTGTTGTCCACGTCCTGCGGATGATGCCGCTCAGCGGTAGTGACCTTGGCAAGGGTTTCCGCACCGCCGAGGACGCTGGCAAGTTCCTGAACGGCCTGGTGGCTTGG
>NZ_JBVVXU010000054.1:0-14254 GCF_055902035.1 Leisingera sp. SA215
ATCGTTGCGAGAGATTTGGATTTTACTAGGTTTGGCGGTGACCTACTCTCCCAGGGCTTGAGCCCAAGTACCATCGGCGCGGCAGTGCTTAACTTCCGGGTTCGGGAAGGGACCGGGTGTTTCACTTGCGCTGTAGCCACCAAACCGAGAAAAATCCAACAAGCCTGCGGCTTGTGGATGTTTCTCGGTCAGCGGCAGGCAGCGTGTTTGCGAAGCAAACATGCGTTGCCGCACCTGAGCTATGTCACATGACATATCCACAAGGGCAGGCGTTACAATCAAGGTTGTCCAAGTGTTTGTTATTTGGGATGTGTTTGCTTGTTTGGTGTTTCCGTAACACTGTCTGTTACTGGATCAAATCAAGCCTATCGGGCGATTAGTACCGGTCAACTGAATGCATTGCTGCACTTACATCTCCGGCCTATCGGCGTGGTGGTCTTCCACGGCCCTCAGGGATACCTTGTTTTGAGGGGGGCTTCCCGCTTAGATGCCTTCAGCGGTTATCCTGTCCGAACATAGCTACCCTGCACTGCTGCTGGCGCAACAACAGGTCCACCAGTGGTTCGTTCACCCCGGTCCTCTCGTACTAGGGGCAACTCCTCTCAAGTATCCTACACCCACGGCAGATAGGGACCGAACTGTCTCACGACGTTCTAAACCCAGCTCACGTACCTCTTTAAACGGCGAACAGCCGTACCCTTGGGACCTGCTCCAGCCCCAGGATGAGATGAGCCGACATCGAGGTGCCAAACACTGCCGTCGATATGGACTCTTGGGCAGTATCAGCCTGTTATCCCCGGCGTACCTTTTATCCGTTGAGCGATGGCCCTTCCACTCGGGACCACCGGATCACTATGGCCGACTTTCGTCTCTGCTCGACTTGTCAGTCTCGCAGTCAGGCTGGCTTCTGCCATTGCACTCAACGAGCGATTTCCGACCGCTCTGAGCCAACCTTCGCGCGCCTCCGTTACTCTTTAGGAGGCGACCGCCCCAGTCAAACTACCCGCCACGCAGGGTCCCGGATCCGGATAACGGACCGCGGTTAGATATCAAGAGTGCGAAGGGTGGTATCTCAAGGGAGGCTCCGCCGCGACTTGCGTCACGGTTTCGATGCCTACCACCTATCCTGCACATCACAATCCTGATACCAGTGCGAAGCTGTAGTAAAGGTGCACGGGGTCTTTCCGTCTAACCGCGGGAAGCCTGCATCTTGACAGGCAATTCAATTTCGCTGAGTCGATGTTGGAGACAGCGGGGAAGTCGTTACGCCATTCGTGCAGGTCGGAACTTACCCGACAAGGAATTTCGCTACCTTAGGACCGTTATAGTTACGGCCGCCGTTTACCTGGGCTTCAATTCGGAGCTCTCACCCCTCCTTTTAACCTTCAGGCACCGGGCAGGCGTCAGACCCTATACGTCGCCTTGCGGCTTCGCAGAGCCCTGTGTTTTTAATAAACAGTCGCCACCCCCTGGTTTGTGCCCCCGGATTCCACTTGCGTAGGACCCGGGCCTCCTTCTCGCGAACTTACGGAGGTATTTTGCCGAGTTCCTTCAACATCGTTCTCTCAAGCGCCTTGGTATTCTCTACCAGTCCACCTGTGTCGGTTTAGGGTACGGTCTGACGGAGGGCTATTTCCAGGGACTGATCAGCAGCCCATTCAATCCGATAAGGATGAACTACCTTCACAATCCGTCACATCCTCCTGGCCCACGAATATTAACGTGGTTCCCATCGCCTACGCCTTTCGGCCTCGGCTTAGGGGCCGGCTTACCCTGCTCAGATTAGCTTTAAGCAGGAACCCTTGGACTTTCGGCGAGAGTGTCTCTCACACTCTTTGTCGCTACTCATGTCATCATTCTCACTAGTGATCTCTCCACGGGATCGCTCACGCGCCCGCTTCATCGAAAGCCTCTCTCCTCCAATGCTCCCGAAGGAACTAAGGAGGAATGAGACTATGTCACACTACGCTCTGCTACCATGCACGATGTGCATCCTCGGCTTCGGCTCATGGCTTGAGCCCCGTTACATCTTCGCCGCAAGACATCTTGATTAGACCAGTGAGCTGTTACGCTATCTTTAAAGGATGGCTGCTTCTAAGCCAACCTCCTGGTTGTTTTGGACGTCTCACCTGCTTTCCCACTTAGCCATGAATTGGGGGCCTTAGCCGGAGGTCAGGGTTGTTTCCCTCTCCACGACGGACGTTAGCATCCGCCGTGTGTCTGCCATCCAGTACTCCCGGGTATTCGGAGTTTGGTTAGGATCAGTAAGCCTGTGGGGCCCCATTACCCATCCAGTGCTCTACCCCCCGGGGTATTCGGATGACGCTCTACCTAAATAGATTTCGCAGAGAACCAGCTATCTCCGAGTTTGATTGGCCTTTCACCCCTAGGCACAGCTCATCCCGATCCTTTTCAACGGATGTGGGTTCGGTCCTCCAGTGCGTGTTACCGCACCTTCAACCTGGCCATGCCTAGATCACTCGGTTTCGGGTCTGATCCCACGAACTCATGCGCCCTATTAAGACTCGCTTTCGCTGCGCCTACACCTAACGGTTTAAGCTTGCTCGTGAGACCAAGTCGATGACCCATTATACAAAAGGTACGCTGTCAGCCCTCAAGGGGCCTCCAACTGATTGTAGGCGTTCGGTTTCAGGTACTGTTTCACTCCCCTCGCCGGGGTGCTTTTCACCTTTCCCTCACGGTACTGGTTCGCTATCGGTCAGTAAGGAGTACTTAGCCTTCGGAGGTGGTCCTCCGATCTTCGAACAGGATTTCACGTGTCCCGCCCTACTTAATACGTCCCTCAGAGCTTAGAATACGGGGCTGTCACCCGCTATGGCCATGGTTCCCAACATGTTCTTCTCACTCATCAGGCTCGGCTGGTCCGCGTTCGCTCGCCGCTACTAACGGAGTCTCTATTGATGTCCTTTCCTCCGGGTACTTAGATGTTTCAGTTCCCCGGGTTTGCTCTTATAGACCTATGTATTCAGTCCATAAGTACCTGGTTAAGCCCATTATAAGCAGCCATCCGGAATGAACCGGCGGCTATTATAACAAACTTTCAGGTGGGTTCCCCCATTCAGAGATCTTGGGATCAAAGCCTATTCCCGGCTCCCCCAAGCTTATCGCAGGGTATCACGTCTTTCATCGCCTCTTACTGCCAAGGCATCCACCAAACGCCCTTCTCGCGCTTGATTTGATCCAGAAAGAGAAAGTGTTACCTTTCAGGGCACCGGAAGCTGGTAACGAACCGGCGCCGCTATTTCTGAACCAAAAAGCAAACTATCCCGCTCCCGGCCACTGATGCGACCAGGAACTTGTTGCATGATCCTCGGATCATGCGGGTTAGTGTACTTGACTTGGACAACACTGTCTTTTCAATCAGGCAGACTTCAGGACGTCTGAGGAAACATGACGTATTCTGAAGCTCGCATCCCGTCCCGAAGGACAGTCAGCACCTGACTGAGACCGGTCCCTCACTCGGGCGGCCAACAGTCTTGTTGATTGTATCTCTCTTTACGATGTCAATTTTCGTCTGAAGAACAGACGTTCAAACAGTCATCAACTGCTTGAAGATATGTTCTTCCTTGCGGCGCCCCCGCGGGCGGTGGTGGAGCCTAGGAGGATCGAACTCCTGACCTCCTGAATGCAAATCAGGCGCTCTCCCAGCTGAGCTAAGGCCCCAAATATACCCCGAGGGATAATGGTGGGTCGAGGAGGACTTGAACCTCCGACCTCACGCTTATCAGGCGTGCGCTCTAACCACCTGAGCTACCGACCCAGGTTTTCGTTTCGCTCTGCAAAACAAAACCGGTGTGCGACAGGGTATTGCAAGGCAATGCCCGAGAGCAGCACTCAGTGGTTATGTCACCGGACAGCTGCCAGTAACGGCTGCTGCCGCGTGTGTTCCTGAAGAGATATGAGGACGGTCCGGTCCGGAGGGCATCTTGCGATGCCCCGATGCGGGCAGCTTTGATTGCTGCCCATGCTAAGTGATGCACGATCAGGAGCAAGCTCCATGATGCCAGCATCATCCTTAGAAAGGAGGTGATCCAGCCGCAGGTTCCCCTACGGCTACCTTGTTACGACTTCACCCCAGTCGCTGATCCTACCGTGGCCGCCTGCCTCCCCGAAGGGTTAGCGCAGCGTCGTCGGGTAGAACCAACTCCCATGGTGTGACGGGCGGTGTGTACAAGGCCCGGGAACGTATTCACCGCGTCATGCTGTTACGCGATTACTAGCGATTCCGACTTCATGGGGTCGAGTTGCAGACCCCAATCCGAACTGAGACAGTTTTTTGGGATTAACCCATTGTCACTGCCATTGTAGCACGTGTGTAGCCCAACCCGTAAGGGCCATGAGGACTTGACGTCATCCACACCTTCCTCCCGCTTATCACGGGCAGTTTCCCTAGAGTGCCCAGCTTGACCTGCTGGCAACTAAGGATGTGGGTTGCGCTCGTTGCCGGACTTAACCGAACATCTCACGACACGAGCTGACGACAGCCATGCAGCACCTGTCACTCGGTCACCGAAGTGAAAACCAGATCTCTCTGGCGGGCCGAGGATGTCAAGGGTTGGTAAGGTTCTGCGCGTTGCTTCGAATTAAACCACATGCTCCACCGCTTGTGCGGGCCCCCGTCAATTCCTTTGAGTTTTAATCTTGCGACCGTACTCCCCAGGCGGAATGCTTAATCCGTTAGGTGTGTCACCGAATAGCATGCTACCCGACGACTGGCATTCATCGTTTACGGTGTGGACTACCAGGGTATCTAATCCTGTTTGCTCCCCACACTTTCGCACCTCAGCGTCAGTATCGAGCCAGTGAGCCGCCTTCGCCACTGGTGTTCCTCCGAATATCTACGAATTTCACCTCTACACTCGGAATTCCACTCACCTCTCTCGAACTCAAGACCAGGAGTTTAAGAGGCAGTTCCAGGGTTGAGCCCTGGGATTTCACCCCTTACTTTCTGGTCCGCCTACGCGCGCTTTACGCCCAGTAATTCCGAACAACGCTAACCCCCTCCGTATTACCGCGGCTGCTGGCACGGAGTTAGCCGGGGTTTCTTTACCAGATACTGTCATTATCATCTCTGGCGAAAGAGCTTTACGACCCTAAGGCCTTCATCACTCACGCGGCATGGCTGGATCAGGCTTGCGCCCATTGTCCAAGATTCCCCACTGCTGCCTCCCGTAGGAGTCTGGGCCGTGTCTCAGTCCCAGTGTTGCTGATCATCCTCTAAAACCAGCTATAGATCGTAGACTTGGTAGGCCGTTACCCCACCAACTATCTAATCTAACGCGGGCCGATCCTTCTCCGATAAATCTTTCCCCCGAAGGGCGTATAAGGTATTACTCACCGTTTCCAGTGGCTATTCCTTAGAGAAGGGCACGTTCCCACGCGTTACTAACCCGTCCGCCGCTCACCCCGAAGGGCGCGCTCGACTTGCATGTGTTAGGCCTGCCGCCAGCGTTCGTTCTGAGCCAGGATCAAACTCTCAAGTTGAAACGCCGTTGCCAGCGTATCCTTGACGTTCGAACCTCTGCACATCACTGGTTGCTTTAACAAAGCCGCCAAACACGGGGGTTTGACACGCCTTGCGATCCGACCCGGCTAGGAACCGGAACTGCAACCAATCATTCTCTGTCTGTTGTGCTTGGTTTCAAAAGAAACCGAAGCCGAACAAGACAGTGAAGCTGACACTCAATCATCGGAAGCGAACCCCCTATGAGCGTTGACATACAGACGCTGATCCATCGAAATGAACCAAACCGCCCGCATATCTCTTCAGTTATCCATCAATGTCAAAGAGCAAACATCCCGAGGTCAAAAACAGGACCGATGCGCCAGTTCCCCAGCGCGCCCGCCTGCCATATCCTGCAAAATGCCCCGGTCTCTCCCGGGTGTCCTGCCGTCTCTCCGGCCCGTCCCGGCGTCTCTCCGCCGTGTCTCCCGTCCGTTCCTGCGTCGCCGCCGCCCCGTCCGGTGTGTCCCGCTGCGCCTCAGCGCCGCCGGTGAGGGGTGTTCTATGGTTAGCGCCGGAGAGTCGCAAGCCCTTTTTTGACGTTTGCATGACTTTTTGAAAAACTCTCGTGAAGTTCAATTGATTTCAAAGCCTTACCCAACACAAAAAGACAGCCGGCTTGCTGTTTCCCGGCCATCGGACCGGCCTGGCCGCGACAGGCGCGATGGTTTGAGGGCCACCTTCCGCTAGATGTTGTTATTTCCGACCCAGGGCATACAAGAGACACAGGTTTCTGCGAGTCGCCCGCGGCAGTTTCCCTTCGGTTCAGCCATCCGGTTCCACAGATTTGGACCTGAAAATGCCCGAAGGCGCCGTAGAGCCAGGCAATCCCCCTGAAGCAGCGGATAGCACCCGGCCCCAGCCGGGCTTAGCCCCGGCGCCCGGCAAATTGACGGACCGCAATCCCGCCTTCTGTCAGGCTGGTGCGGACAGAATGGGCCAGCTGCACCGCTTCCGCCGTATCCCCATGCAGGCAGATGGTATCGATTGCGGTGGGAATACGCTTGCCGCTTTCGGTGATGATGGCGCCCTCTTCCACCATTTGCAGAATGCGCGGACCGGCCAAAGCCGGGTCATGAATGACCGCGCCCGGCAGGGCGCGGTCGACCAGCGTGCCGTCATCATTATAGGCGCGGTCAGCAAAGATCTCACCGCACCAGTTGCAACCGAGGCCGCGCGCCACCTCTTCCATGGCGGTGGAAGCCAGCACCATGATGATAATGTCCGGATCCACCTCCAGCGCTGCCTCATAACAAGCCCGCGCCATCGCGTGATCGGTGCAGGCCATATTGGAAAGTGCCCCGTGCAGCTTCAGATGGCGAACTTGGGTTCCGGCGGCCCGCGCCATGCCCTGTGCCGCGCCGAGCTGGTAGCGGATCATGCTGGCCAGCGTGCCGTGCGGTACATGCATCTTGCGCCGCCCGAAGCCCTGCAGGTCCAGAAAACCGGGATGAGCACCGATCCCGACGCCGTTCTCAGACGCCAGCGCCATGGTCCGGGCCATCACATCCGGATCGCCGGCGTGAAAGCCGCAAGCAATATTGGCCGAAGAGACGATTTTCAGCAGCGCCGCGTCATCCCCCATGGTCCAGGGGCCGAAGCTTTCGCCCATATCGGCGTTCAGATCGATGGTCTTGGTCATCCGGTCTCTCCCGTGGCGAAAGGGTCCGCCTCCGCAGAGACGGCCCCGCTGATCAGTTGGCAGGATAACAGGTCCCGCAGCGCAGCAGGATCGCGTACCAGCGGGCGGCAGGCTGCGGGCAACCCTTTTTGAGACTTTTCGAACCTGGACTGGATTTCCAGAGCCTCTGTCAGGCCGATCCAGCGGAAGCGGAGCGCAACCCCGGCCTGTGCCTGCGCTACCTTTGGCAAATCGCACGGCAGGACGGTGCCGATCCGCGGATAGCCGCCGGTTGTCTGGCATTCGCGCAACAGCACGAATGGTTTGCCATCGCCGGTCATCTGCACATCACCCGGCAGGATTACCTCAGACAGGATATTGAGCTGGCCGTCAGCCGCAAAGCCCTCGCCGTCCGAGACCATTTCCACCCCCATCCGGTTCGCTCGGCTGCCGCGCCTGAAAGCAGTGGCCGCGAACCGGATGCGGTCCGCCTCAGGGAACAGGTTGCTTTGGAAACTTTCGACAATGCGCAGTTCGCCACCCTGAAAACGGTCTTCGGCGGCCAGCACCAGACCCGTTTCACTATTTTGTTCCGCACCGGCAGGCAGCAGGTCTCCGGCTTCGGCCGCCCGCCCCAGCCCGGCCATCAGATGCACCGCGCGGGAGCCAAGCAGCGGTTCCGTGGCGATGCCGCCGCCAAGGTGCAGATATCCGTAGACGCCGCGGCGGGCGGCACCGATGGACAGGCGCTGGCCCGCCTCCATCCGGTGCGACGCATTCCAGGCCAGCGGCTCTCCCTCCAGCGTTGCTGCCATGGGCGCACCGGTCACGGCAATGCGCAGGGCGCCGGTTGCCTCGAATTCGCCGCCCATGCCGACCATTTCCAAGGCTGCCAGACCGGGATCCTGCCGCAGCAGCGCAGCCCCCTCGGCCAAAGCCAGCGGGTCCGCAGCGCCGCCCTGGGACACCCCCTGCCCCAGCAAACCGGGCCGCCCCAAATCCTGAACCGAAGCCGCTGGCCCGATCCGCAGTATTCTGAGGCCGCTCATGCCGCGATCTCCGAGGCGATAGCACCACCAAGCAACGGGTCATCCTCACAGTGTTTCAGGAAGTCCTGTTTGGAAACCGGCTCAAATTGCACCTCATCGCCCGGGCGCAGAGCAAACGGCTGCTCGGCGCCTGGCTGGAACAGGGTCAGCCCGGTTTGGCCGACATGACGCCAGCCGGTTGGTGCCGGATTTGAAAACAAGACGAATTGGCTGATCGCCTGCACCAGCGCGCCGCGCGGCACCATTGGTGTCAGCTCGGTCTGCCGCGGCAAGTTCCACTCGGGTCCAAGGGACCCAAGGTAGGGCTGGCCGGGGGCAAAGCCGATGGTCAGCACCCGCACCCGCGCGGCGCCCAGGCTTTCGATGGCCTGTGCCTCACTCAGACCTGCGGCATCAGCTGCTTCCGCCAGCTGGGGCGCCAGGTCGGTACCATATACTGTGGGCACGCGCCAGAACCGGCGCCCGGCCGGCAACGGCGTCTGCAGCCAGTCCCGGGTCGTCAGAAGGCTCTGCAACTCAGCCTCCAGCACCTCATGCTCCAAATCAGCAGGGTCGAAACGGACAAAGACCGAGGCCAAAGAGGCCATGGTCTCGACCACCCCTTCCAGCGGCAAAGCCTCCACCGCACTGCCAAAGGCCAGCGCGGCGCGGTTCGAGGCCTCACTCAGGCTGCTGTCAAAGCTTACCAGCATGCCGTTCAACCCGGCCCGCCGGACCAGCGGATAGGCTGGCGCCTTCTGGTTGTCCATGTCTTTATCCCGTCATTTTTGCGCGCCAGCGTTGCGGCGCGGGCCGGGAGTGTCAACACGTCTATTCATGCAAAGCCTTACTGTTGCCACAGACAACAGCCGCTAGCGGGTTTCAGGAATCATCCGGCCCGTGCGCGGCTGGCAGCGCATCCGCACTGAAACCACCCGCGCCTTATGCCGCCGGGGCTGGCGCCGCCGGGCGCTGAAAGGCCACTACATCCGCAGCCGGGGCCGGATCGGCGGCGGAACTGAACTTGGACACGCGGCCACCGGCAAGATCCTTCCAGAACGCTCTGTACTCCGCACCCGCGGCTAAATCAGATGCTACTAACTTCGAGTGCAGCCGGCCCGTAATCTCTTCCAGCCGGTAGCCCAATACAGCAAGAAAATTGCCGTTTGCAGTCAGAATTGTGCCGTCCGGCTTGAATTGGATTGTGGCCTGGGTGCACTCGACCTTACCGGCAACAATCCTGGCATCGCTGTCCTGATCTACGGGCCTCGACGCTTTGAATCTGAAAAAGATGAATTTCTGCGCGCGTTCCTGATTTTCGATAGCTCGCGCCAGAAGCCTCATGAAACCAACAGAAAAACCTTAACACCGCGAGATGCATGGGTCTAAGCGTCTTCCAAGGAAACGCCGCTCCGCAATGAGCAACTTTAAGTTGCGCGACTATTGCCGAAATCTCCAAAAGATGTAATCTAATCCAAAAGGCCGGGCTGCATGCAGCGTGCAGCGTGGCATCCCGGCAATTGGCAATCAGGCAATTGATCGTTTGTGCAGCAGCTGAAAGATCCAAGGATGACACTTTCCAGACCAATGGACGCCCCCCGGCCACTCCGGCGCAATCCCATCCAGTACCGGACCCACGGCATTGCAGTTCTGCTTCTTGGTGCCGGCTTTGCTTTCGATCTGCTGACACCACTTGGGATCGCGGGTGGCCTGATATACGTGAGCGTTGTCCTCGGCGCCCTTTGGAATGACACCCCGAACACGGTCTATTGGTATGCCGCGGCTGCAACCGTGCTGACGCTCCTTGCCTATGTGCTGCTCCCGCGGACCGGCGTCAATGCGTGGATCGTCCTGAGCAACCGGGGGCTCACGATATTGGCACTTTGGGCCCTTGCCCTGCAAAAAGCTGCCCAGCTCTCTCTAAGGCGCAAGAAAACCGAACTTACTGCCATTCAGGACAACACTGTCGAGGGGATGATAACCATCAGCACCGAAGGAACCATCCTGAGCTACAACCGCGCCTGCCGGAAAATTTTTGGCTACGACGCCGAAGAGGCCATTGGCCGCAACGTTAAATTCCTGATGCCGGAGCATTACCGCACTGAACATGATGGCTACCTCAGCAACTATCTCCGGACCGGACAGAAGAAGATCATCGGGACCGCCCGGGAGGTTCAGGGACAGCGCAAAGACGGCAATGTCTTCCCGCTCGATTTGTCTGTCAGCGAAGTCCGGGTCGGCGGCCACCTCCTGTTCAGCGGTATCGTCCGCGACATATCCGAACAGAAGCGTATCGAAACTGAGCGGGAGCAGTTCATCAATGATCTATCCCGGTCGAACCAGGATCTGGACGATTTCGCCTATGTGGCATCTCACGATCTGCGGGCCCCTCTGCGGGTTATCGGGAACGCTTCCAGCTGGCTGGAGGAAGATCTGGCTGATGCCCTGGACGACGAGAGCCGGGAAAACCTGCAGCTCATCCGATCCCGGATTATGAGGATGGAACAACTTTTGAACGATTTGCACGAATATTCCCGGGCAGGACGCAGCACGGACGCCAGATACCAAACGTTGATGCCGGGCGCCGAGCTGATGGATGAAGTGCTGATGCTGGTCGAGCAGCCTGAGGGTTTCACCATCAATATCGACCCCGGGTTCGCAAGTATCCAGCTGCCGAACATGCCCCTCAAGCAGATTTTCGCCAACCTTGTCTCCAACGCGATCAAGCACAATGACACGGGCACCGGCGTCGTTGACGTATTGCTGGAAGACGGCGGCGGATTTCATGCCTTTACGGTCGCTGATGACGGTCCAGGAATTGATCCGCAATTTCACGAGCAGGTATTCAAGATGTTTCAGACCTTAAAGTCGCGCGATGTGGTCGAGGGCAGTGGAATGGGCCTCGCGATCGTCAAGAAGCATGTGGAAAATGCGGGCGGCACGATCTCTTTGCAGTCCTCTGCCGGTGAAGGCTGCGCATTTCGTTTCACTTGGCCCAAAACGGCCCGCGCCGATAACGGATAGGCAACAGCATGCAAAAGAACATGAGTGGCGGGCAGAATGGTAAGAAAGATCTAAGTATCATTCTGGTGGATGATGACCATGGTGACGCCAAGGCGGTTCAGCGGGCATTCAGGAAAGTCAAAATCGCAAATGAGATCACCCGCGCGATAGACGGTCTTGAGGCGCTGGATTATCTCCGCGGCACGGGCGGCAAGGACAAAGTCCAACCCCCCTATGTTCTGCTTGTTGATATCAAGATGCCGAGGATGAGCGGCATCGAACTGGTCCAGGAATTGCGCGCAGATCCTGAACTCAGCAGGTCAGTGGTATTCTTCCTGACGACCTCAAGCCACGAACACGACATCGAAGCTGCCTATGACTTGAATGCAGCGGGCTATATCGTCAAGGAAACGGCAGGGCGTGATTTTCTGGAACTCGTAAACATGGTTGACCGCTATTGGCGGATTGTCGAGTTCCCTGTTCCGGGTAACTGATCCGCAGCGCTGGCGCGCCGACGGGATTGAAAACCACCAGCAACCGGCAAGACCCGGCTCGCATGGCTTTGGCGGGCTTGTAAAATGCGCCGGATTTCCGGGCTATTTTTTACTCAGCCGCAGTGCCTCGCAAAACCTTGACACTCTGAGGCAAAGGGTGGCTGTCTTATTTCTTGAACAGAAGGTACAAACCGCATTCAATTCCCAAGAGCAGGAGCTGCACCACGCCATGCCCCGTTTTGAGATCAACCCGGAGAACCCGGCCGGGCCGGAAGCGTCCGCCCTCATTCGGCGGCATCTTTCGCAAATGGCGGCACAATCGCCGGAAGAAAGCTGCCACGCGCTGGATACAAGCGGCCTTGAAGGCCCTGAGGTGCAGTTCTTTCTGCTGCGCCGTGACGGCAATCCGGTTGCCATGGGGGCGCTGAAACTGCTGGACGGCGGCGCACGCGAGCTGAAATCCATGCACACGGTTTCCGAGGCCCGCGGCAGCGGAGCGGGACGTGCAATGCTGGCATTCCTGCTGAAACTGTCCCGCAAGGAAGGGGCCACAGGCATCTTTTTGGAGACCGGCTCCACGGATGATTTTCTGCCCTCGCGCAGACTGTATGAATCCTTTGGTTTCAAGCAATGCTCGGCCTTCGCGGATTACACCAAGGATCCTTGGTCAGTATTCATGCACCTGGACTTGCGCGCACCGGCTTGACCCTGGGCACCCGCCTGTCATAACTGGCGCCAAGCGGTCCCTTAGCTCAACTGGATAGAGCAGCTGACTTCTAATCAGCAGGTTGAGGGTTCGAGTCCTTCAGGGATCGCCAATGCTCCATTATTTGCCAATGAGGCATAACCTTGCACATATTAGGGCTTGACCTGCCACTGAAGTTTCATCCAGCCGCGACCGGAGTCCGGTTGGTGTTTACGCCGATCGGCGCAGTTTGAGCAATCGCCCGACGCGCGGAGCTTTCATCTCGCGCAGCGGGGCGGGCGATTGCGGCGGTCAGGGTCCGCGCGTAGTCGGCCGGCGTCTGGTAATCCAAGGCCGAATGCGGGCGTTCGGTGTTGTAGTCGGCTGCCCAGGCGGCGATCACGGCGCGTGGGTGAGCCAGGTTCCGGAACATGGTCTCGTTGAGCAGTTCATCCCGCATCCGCCCCTTAAAGCTTTCGACGAAGCCGTTCTGCATCGGCTTTCCCGGCGCGATGTAATGCCATTCGATGCGGCGCTCGGAACACCATCGCAGGATGGCGTTAGAGGTCAGTTCCGTGCCGTTGTCGCTGACAATCATGCCGGGCTTCCCGCGCCGCTCGACCAGGGCCGTCAGTTCACGTGCGACCCGGCGCCCCGAAATCGAGGTGTCCGGGAACCCCGGCGAAATGCCCAGGAAAAGCCCCGCGCGGATAGCCACCAGCACGTCCCGCACATAGGACACTTCCTGCATTTCCTCGGTGATTGTCGCGTGAAGGTCAGGGCGTCGTCACTGTCTTGCAGATCCAGCGTTCCGGCCCCGCGCGATGCCAGAGGCCGGTCATAGGAACGGCCCACCAGCAGGTGAATGCCCTCATCCGGCAGTTCCACCCGATAGGAAAAGGCACGCGGCGCAATCACTTCCTTGCGCGGCCTGCCGGTGCGGCCCCCATCGCTGAGGACTGCACGCTTGTTGCAGGGGAAGCGGCCACGCAGCGCCAAAGCACCGGATGCCCGCCTGCGGAGTTCCAGCCCGCCGCTGTGACCGCCCCAGAGCATTATTGCAGCCCGGTCAGGATTTCGGTCTGCACAGCGCGGGAAATGGTCACATCCATGGTTGCCAGCGCGGTCAGGCCCAGGCCACCGGATGCCGCATCGCTGAACGGGTCGCGGATCAGGTCCATAAGCCCAGACATCAGCACCGCGCTGACACCTGATTTTACTGGCGGATTGAATGGCCGTTGTCCGGTTGCTTGTTATTTGGGAAACGCCGCAGATGCATTTGGCCGGTCTGAGCCGATTTCGTTGAAAAAGTCGTTTGGTTTTGTGCGTTGGGGATGGGTACGGCGCACATTTTGTTGGGCAGTCTGAGGCGATACCGCCTTGTTACGCTACGGCGGGTGCCATCGGCTTGAGTTTTGCCAATTTCCGGAGGTTTTGGGCTGTGGCTGCGAGGGTGAATTCGTCTTGGACGCCCCAAGGCCCCCGTAATCGGAGCCGTGCCAGACCGAGGATGCGTTTTAGGTGGGCGAAGAGCATCTCCACCTTCTTGCGCCGCTTCTGTGCGGTCGAGTTGTATTCGGAGGCCGTGCATTGCCGCGCAAAGTCCCTGACGATTTCGTATTTCTCACGATGGATCGCGCGGACCTCGGAGTTTGGGCAGCATTTGGCTTTTGAGGGGCAGTCCCTGCAATCAGCGCTCAAGGCCCGGTATTTTCGTGAGCGCCAGCTGGGGGCGTTCCGCTCTGGATCTGAGTAGGTTCGCCAAGTGTGCCGCCTCTCCTTGCCCTCCGGACAGATGTAGCGATCATTCTCATCGTCCCAGGTGAAGTCAGATCGGGAGAATGTCCCGTCCTTGCGCTCGCCTTTGTCGAAGACGGGAATGAACGGGAGGATTTTCCG
>NZ_JBVVXU010000055.1:0-12882 GCF_055902035.1 Leisingera sp. SA215
TAGGGTCAGGACTTCGGTAACGGGGGCGTCCCAGTCAAGCGGTTTTGCGCAAGACGATTGATCCGCCATAGCGGTTTCTTTGATATTCTTGGTGCCCGTCTTGGCTTCTGTCGCGGCTTTCGGCTGAGGTCCTTGGGGTACATGCTTCGGTTCGTGGTCAGCGCGGCGGCTGCCAACATGATGCTGGTTCGATGTAATTCCGATGTGCCCATCTCATAGGCGTACTTGACGGAAGTCAGCGACAGTCCAGACCACGGCATCATCGGAACCACGTCCCTGCGGGACCTCGAAAGCCTGCAATCAGGCAGGCAACGGGTGGGGTATCATCCTGTCAGACAGTGTTCGGCGCCGCAGCTGACTGGAAAGTTGTGCCATCTACCCAAATACGATGAAGAATGACCGCGATGCGGCGTGCGAGAGCGACCATCGCGATTTTACGACCGCGCCGCTGCGCGAGCTGAGCTCCCCATGTTCTCAGCCATGTCGATCGGCCACGGTTCATCATGACGGTTGCTGCCTGGCATAATGCTCGCCTCAGATTGACGTCTCCGGCTTTGGTGATGCCGCCTGACACATCCCGTTCACCGGACTGGTTGCGTGAGGGCGTCAAGCCAACCCAAGGACCAACCCTCTTCGAAGACCGAAAGCGGGCCGGATCATCGACAGCTGCGCGGAAGGTCAGCGCTACGACTGCACCGATCCCCGGCATTGTCATGAGACGACGGCATACTGCATCGTCTCCGGCATACTGGCGCACGCGCTTTTCGAGACCAGCCAGTTCCTGTCGTAGAGATTCTCTGGCCCGCAGCATAGGTGCTGTCGCAGTTACCAACATTGGATTGCCAACCGCCAATTGCCGAATGCGCGCCTCAAATCTACCGCGAGAGATCGCACCGACCTTCAGACCGAAGTTTCGTAGCAGTCCACGCAGCGACATTTCCAATGCGAGCATGCCCTGTTGAATGGCTTTCCGGGCGCCGAGAACAGCGCGGACTTCCTGAGCCGATACCGACTTACAGTGAACCGGACGGAACCAGCCGAGGTGGAGAAGGCGCGCAATCCCTTCGGCATCCCGACGGTCCGTCTTGATCGGCATTGCTTTCAGCGCTCCTTTCACCTGCCGCGTTTCCATGAGAACCGCACCAAGGCCAGCTTCGGTCAGCCCTCGATGCAGCCATTGCGACAGTGGCCCAGCCTCCAGACCGATTGCCGCGATGCTGCCGTCCAGATCGTCGAGCCAGCGCGTCAGAACCTCGGGTTCGCTTTCAGTCTCAGCCTCTTTGATGATCTTGCCGTGCTCGCTGATCACGCAGACCGAGGTCTTCGATAGCGATACATCCAATCCAACAAACAACTTCATCCCGTCATCCTCCATCTAGGTTCATTACGGGAATGGCGACAGCGCGGTGCTGATATGGCAAGTGGCAACGGCGGTGCGTGACGCAGGCCCCGTTACGGCATCTCATAGCCAATAAATGACGGTTGCGGCGAGGGCGATGGCTGAGAGGAAGACCTTGGGGCATCGGTCGTATCGGGTTGCCACGCGCCGCCAATCCTTAAGCCTGCCGAACATGATCTCGATCCGGTTGCGCCATCTGTATCGGCGCTTGTCGAATTTGACCGGGATCTTGCGTTGCTTTCGGCCGGGGATGCAGGCGCGTATCCCTTTGTCTTGTAACGCCTCTCGGAACCAGTCGGCGTCATAGCCTCGGTCCCCGAGCAACCAATCGACGCTTGGGAGGCTGCTGAGCAGCGCCCGTGCGCCGATATAATCGCTCACCTGCCCTGCGGTCACAAACAGGTTCAGCGGGCGCCCCTGGCTGTCGCAAATGGCATGCAATTTGGTGTTCATGCCGCCTTTGGTACGTCCAATCAGGCGTCCACGCCCCCCTTTTTCACGCCCATGCTGGTCGCTGTTCGGTGGGCCTTGAGGTAGGTGGCGTCGATCATCACGGTCTTCGTCTCGCCGTGCCCGGCAGCCAGACCGGCCATCATTCGCGCGAAGATGCCCTTGTCGCTCCAACGCTGCCACCGGCTGTAGAGCGTCTTATGCGGGCCATAGGCTGCAGGCGCATCGCGCCATCGTAAGCCGTTGCGATTGATGAAGATAATCCCGCTCAACACACGCCGGTCATCGACGCGCGGCTTGCCATGGGACTTCGGGAAGAAGGGCTCCAGACGCGCCATCTGGGCGTCGGTCAGCCAGAAAAGATCGCTCATGTCACAGCTCCATTTTCCGAGCCGTGAATCATGCAGTGCGGCGGAAATCAATGCATCCTGACCCTAGTGTCTCGGGCGCCGCCCCTTGAGCATGCCAAAGATTCTTGAATTTTCAACCCGTATAGCGAAGCCGGTCCTATCTACGCAGGACCGACATTCTCTGTTTCGGGATAAAGAGCCCCCAGTTCCCTGCTGAGCGGCGGGGAAGGGTTTCACGGGCCGGATCAGACAGGCAGCACCAACGCGTTCGGTACCAACAGAGTATCGTAAACGGCGATCCGAGAGGATAACAGCAAGCTACCGTCTTCCTGTGGGCAGAACCTATCAATCATGCGTCCAGCTTGGTGCAACCGGCCCTCGGGCAGTTCCGAAAGGGTTTCAATGAGCATGTAATTACATCTGGCTAGGATGGTCCCGTCTTCTTCGATGCCTGTGACGCGTTCGTTGGTAATGTAGTGGCGCAGATAACGCGGACCAAACATCGAAGTCTGACTGATCGCCAATGCACGGTCTGCGATCATGCCGCGCCCTTCGCAATAGACGAGACCCACGGGCATGTTGTGATCGAAGTTCTCGCGGCTGGTGATATTATAGAAGGCGTCCTCGGTGAAGAAGCCCGGCCAGTCCATCAGATCACCGTCATCCAGAACCGTACAATAGGCGGCATTGAACTCCGTCACTGCCATCCGCGCCTCTCGGCGTGCGGCAGGGGTGTCACTGGCCGAAGCGGGTTTGAACAGGTTGCGCATCTCGGTCACAGTCCCATCTCCTTGCGCCAGTATTGATACATCGAGCGTATCGCGGATTCCGAGATCAGCGTGTCAGAGGTTCCGGTCGGCACCTCCGGGTTCAGAGCCACCAGGTGCGCGCCCTCAGGCGAATCCAGCATCCCATCCTGAACGAACTTGATCGCCTCGTTGTCCTCTAGCCCCAAGAACCCGGCCGGGCCCATCAGGTTACCCTGCCGCAGGCGGTGACGGGTCATCTCTTCGTCATCGTCCTCATAGCCGAACATAGTCCAGATCATGGTGAACCCGTTCGGGCCGGTCGGAACAATCTGACGCACGCCCAGCGTATTCATTTCGCGCTGGACGATCAGCCCGGGCCAGATCACCTGCATCGTCACCGACCAGGGGCTGTCGAACTCGGGATGGAAATCCATCAGGCGAGGATCCTCCAGGGTCATGCCGTCGCGATAGGCCCGCATCTGGGACTTGTTGTCCTCCGACACCGCGCCGTCGCTCTTAGCCGAGGCCATTGTCGAATGACAGCCCTTGGGATCGACAATCATCGCCGACTTGTTGCCCGCGACCAGCAGGCCGAAGGTCACCAGGAAAGTGTGCAGCAGGGTCGCGTGGTAAGGATCCTTGAGGTTTTCCGGGTAGAGCTTCCAGTTGCCGTCGAGCGTGTGGCGGTAGTGGCCCAGCACCTTCAGCTTGCGGCCAGAAAAGACTGCGTCGAAGTCCTTGAGCATCTCCTCGCCAAGGTAATCCTCGAAGGGTCCGACGTCTTGGCTAAAGGAGGCGAAGATCGCGCCGTTGCGTGTAGCAACGTTCAGCTTGCGCAGATTGTGATTTTCGGGGCGGAAATCCGGCCCCATGCCCCCCTTGCCGTCAGCGCCGCGTCGGAAGGGCACGCCGGCCAGGTTGCCTTTCAGATCGTAGCTCCATTCGTGGTAGGGACAGACGAACTCCTCTGCATTGCCGCGCAGCTTGCGGCAGAATTCGGCCGCGCGATGGGCGCAGCGGTTCTCGAACACGTTGACACCGCCATCGGCATCGCGCGACACGACGACCGATGTTGGGCCAACATAGGAGCGCACGAAATCGCCGGTATTGGGGATCTCGGCCTCTAGGGCAACATAGTTCCAGGTCTTGCCGCGAAAGATCCGTTCCACTTCACGGTCGTAGATCTCCTGGCTGGTGTAGACCCAGTCGGGAATCCGGTCCAGGCCAGAAGCGGGCCATACAAACCGCTTCTCGATCGGCATCATTTTCATTTCATCCTCCTCAAGCGTGGCAAGATCGGTATTGGGATCGGAAAGCTGCCCGGGATCGACTGGATGCCCCCCAGCGATCAGGTTGCGCGCAGCGCGCAGCAGGGCCGCATCCCCGAAGTCGATACAGGCGACGACACGGTCGTCGCCGTCGAGACAGAAAAAGGCCGGCGCGTCACCGTCACGCCGCACCGTTTTGAGATCAGGGGCCGGCGCGCCGACGATCTGCAGGGTGCCGCCGAACAGATCCGACCAGAACCAGGGCAACTCCCCTGCCACCGGCTCCTGACCTGCGATGGCGCGCGCCGCGCGGTCGGCCGAAAGCTGAGCGTTCTGCCAGCTTTCCACCCGGCCTTCACGACCCGAAATCTCGTCCCGCATCACCGCGACGTCACCGACGGCATAGATGGCGAAGTCCGAGCTTTGGTTGCGCGAATTGACGATAATGCCACCGGAGGCCGCGGTTTCCAGCCCAGCCTTGGCGGCGAGACCGTCATTCGGAATGGCGCCGACGCCCACAATGATGCAATCGGCCTCGACCAACGTGCCGTCATCCAGAGCCACGCCCCGATCCGAGACAGCTTTCACCCCAGCGCCGATATGTAGCGTGACACCGTTCTGTTCGGCCACCCATGCCAGAAAGGCGCCCGCGTCGTCCGGCAGAAGCCGTTTTAGAAGCCGATCCTGCGCCTCGATCACCGTGGCCTGTTTACCCAGAGACTGCGCCGCGGACGCCAGTTCCAGGCCGATGAAACCGCCGCCAATCACCGCCACCTTGCTGGCATTCTGCAATGCCGCACCCAGCCTTTCGCTGTCACCGGCATCGCGCAGATAATGCAACTCGACCGTGTCAGCCCCGTCCAGGGGGATGCGCCGCGCCGCCGCGCCGGTGGCCATCACCAACATGTCGTAGGGCAGCGTTTCGCCGTCTTCGAGCACGATCTGACGGGCTTTCCGGTCGATACTGTCGACCCGCGTGCTGAGCCGAAGATCAATCTTGAGTCGCGCCGTTTCATCCGCTTCGAAGACATGCGCATCGCAAAGCCTGGTCCGACCCAGCAGCAGATCCTTGGACAGCGGCGGGCGCTCGTAGGGCGGATGCGCCTCTTCGCCCAGCATGACGATGGTGCCGCCAAACCCGTGCGCACGGGCAGCGCGCGCCGTTTCCGCCCCGGCCTGCCCCGCGCCGACGATTACCATACGGCGGAAATCCCTGGGTGCCGGACCGGCGTCGGTTTTGCCCTGAACCGTCGCGGCGATGGGTTCACGCGCCTCGGTATCAATCCAGACGATGCCGTCCTCGACCTTTACATCATAGGTCGCAATGTCGCGACTTACCGGCGGCCCCATAGCCTTGCCGCTGCGGATGTCAAACAGCCCCTGGTGCAAAGGACATTCGATGCAGCCATCCACCATGTGGCCATCGGTCAGGATGGCGAAGGCATGTGTACAGATATTTCCGTTGCAGAAGATCTCGCCGTCCAGGGAATACAGCCCGAGCCGAAGGCCGTCCACCTCGACGCCGATGGCCCCCTTGGCATGTACCTCTTCGGCCGGAATTGAGGCGTGCCAGGTCATGCCCTCGCCTCCTCGCAGCCGGACAATTTCGGCAGGCCAAGCAGCGAAGCGGCATTGTCATGGCACAGTTTGCGGCGCGTATCCTCGTCGATCGGCGCAGTCTCGATGAATTCGACTGCGGCATCGGAATCCTCGTAGGGGTAATCGACCGAGAACATTACCCCATCCGACCCCATTTCGCCCAGGGCGCCTTCCAGCGCGGGGTGTGAACAGACACCTGACGTGGTGATCACGATGTTGCGGGTAAAATAGGCCGACGGCGCCAGTTCAAGTTCGACACCCATAGGATAGGCGTGGAACCGGGAATCGTAGCGCCAGCGCAGGAAAGGCAGCGCCTCGCCCATGTGACCGAGAACCAGCTTCATTTTCGGGAACCGGTCGAACACGCCGGCGAACAGCAACCGCAATGCGTGACTGCCTGTCTCGACACCCCACCCCCAGACCGCACCATGCAGGACTGGCTGCCCCTGCAGAACATGCGGCGTAGCATAGGCGTTGACAGGATGCAGATAGAATGGCACGCCAAGCCGCTCAAGCTCGGCCCAGAAGACATCGTATTTGGGATCGTCGTAATAGACGCCTTGGCTGTGCCCGTTCACCAGGCAGCCGAGCAAACCCAGATCGCTCACCGCCCGGTTCAATTCCAGTGCGGCTGCTTCGGGGTCATGCATCGGCAGTGCTGCAAAGCCCGACAACCGATCCGGTCGCAGCACGATCTTTTCCGCCAGGAAGTCATTCGCGCGTTGCGCGGCCCTGACGGCGGTTTCCGGCTCTTCACCCTGCGCCCCGGGACCGGTCAGCGACAGAACCGTGCGGACAATGTTGCCACGATCCATGATCTCGATGCGCTCATCATCGAAATCCCCCAGCCGGCGGGTCAGAATCTCGGCCTGGTCGCGCGGGATCAGCTTCAGGAATGCTTCTGAGTGCCGTTCGAACCCGGGCGCCATGAAATGTTCTTCGAATGTGATCTTCGGTGTCATGATTTCCTTTTCCCGCTGCTGTGATCTGCTATTTATACAGTATACTGTATAATTTCATTTTTCAAGTCGAGATTGTGAACTTCCGCCTAGAACAGAAGGTTGGGGATGAGCGTCGAAAGCCCAGATACATAGGTGATCAGGAGCAACACCACGAGGTTTACGGCCAGGAAGGGCCAGACCCCCGCGATGATTTTGGTCACCGGTTTCTGCAAGGTCGAAGACGCCACGAACAGATCCAGACCGAAGGGCGGCGTAACCATGCCGAGCGCGATATTGACGGCGACGATCATGCCGAAATGCACGGGATCAAGACCAAGATGCATGGCGACTGGATAAAGCGCGGGCACCAGCATGACCTGGATCGAGGTCGGCTCGATGAACATCCCGGCAATGACGAACACCAGGTTCACAACCATCAGAAAGACCACCGGCCCGACCTGCATCTGCTCCAGCAGTCCGATCAGCATGGTGGGGATCTGCGCCAGGGTGATGAAGTAGGATAGCACCGTACCGATCGCCAGCAACAGGAAGATCACGGTATTCTGGATCACCGATTGTTCAGCCACCCGGACCAGGGTTTTCAGATCGAGGCTTCGATAGATGAACATCTCGACAAGGATCGCATAGACCACGCTCATCACAGCGGCTTCGGTCGGCGTGAACAGCCCGCTGTATATTCCGCCGAGAATCAGCACCGGCATCCCCAATGCCCAACCGGCGCGCCGAAATGCCTGCATGATCTCTGCCAGGCTGGCGCGCGGGGCGCCGGTGATGCCGGCGCGGCGGGCTTCGATCATGGTCAAAACAGCGAAAGCCAAGCCCAGGATGAGTCCGACGCCGAACCCCGCCGCAAACAACTTGGAGATCGACGTGCCGGTGATCCAGCCATAGACGATCAGCGTGATAGATGGCGGGATCAAAAGAGCGGTTTCCGCCGAAGATACGATCAGGCCAAGGGCAAAGCGGTCGCGGAACCTGACCCGCCGGAGTTCGGGATAGAGAATCTTGCCCATGGCAGCGACGGTGGCGGGCGCCGAGCCCGAGACCGAGCCGAAACCCATGGCCGCGCCGATAGTGGTATAGCCGATTCCACCACGCAAATGACCAACCAGGGCGCGGACGACATCGGTCAGGCGGGTCGCGATCTGCCCCTGCCCCATCAGCTGCGCCGCGAAAAGAAAAAATGGGATCGCCAGCAGCAAGGTCTGGTTTATGCCCGCCGTCATCCGTTGCGGAATGATCAAATCCGGCATATTGGCGAAAAATCCCGCCTTGATGGCAAGGGCAGGAATGCCCAGCACCACGAACATTTCGAACCCGACGATCAGAAGAATGGCGGTCAGGCCCGCGATACCGGCGATGAGGATCATTCGACCACCTCCCCAACCCGGTCAAACCGGTCGATGGCGCCGACGAAACTGGCTAGGTAGCGCAATGCCAGCAGCCCGAAGCCTCCGCAGGGCGCGACATAGAGCCAGCCTGTCGACACCCCGAGCGTGGCGCTGACCTGCCCCGAGGCAAAGACGAAGGCTGCCGTCATGCCGCTGATCCAGGCCAAGTAAAGAGCGAACAGGCAACCCGCCGCGTCGAGTAAACGCCGCAGCGGCAACCCGGTCCGGCTGGCGATCCGGTCGCGCCAGGTATCGACCGCAACCTGTTTGCCGCGTTCGAGCGCCAGCCCGGCGGCCAGGAACACTAGGAAGATGTTCAAGCTGCGGACCACCTCGTCAATCCACCCGAAGGACGCCGCCAGCGGTCCCCCGAACAACCGGATCAGGACGTTGAAAGCGAAGAGGGCCGTCATGGTTAGAATGAGTGCCACGACGCCGACCCTTTCGATCAGACGGACACCACAAAGCAATCGTTGCATCGCAGCTTTTCCTTGTGTTGCAAGCCGGTAACCGGCGTTAGTTCATGACCTTGTCATAGGCCGACTGATAGATTTCGAAGATCACTGCGCCTTTGCCGCCCGCCTGTTTGAGAAAGGTGTCGCGGCCAGCGGGGAACATCAGCGCACGGAACTGCGCCAGTTCGTCCTCGGACAGGAGATGCACCTTCAGACCCGCTTCCCGGATTTGCTGCAGAGAGGCTTCGCCCGCGGCGACCTTGTGGGCAATCATCTCGGGGATGATCTCTTCCAGTGCCGAAATGATCGCATCGCGGTGGCTGTCCTTCAGCCCGGACCAGATTGCGGGATTGAACAGGATCACATTTTCGATCGCGCCGTGATTGGAGAGTGTCAGAAAGTCCTGCACTTCGAAGAACTTCATGTTGTAGATCGTATCCAGGGGGTTTTCCTCGCCGTCGACGATCCCGGTCTGCAACGCCGTATAAAGCTCACCAAAGGGTAACGGCACCGCGGTGACGCCCAGGGATTTGAACGACTCGACCAGCACATTGGATTCCATGACCCGGAAAGTCTGGCCCGAGAAGTCCGCAGGATCGGTGATTGGCGCATTCGAGGTGAATTGCTTGGTGCCGTTGGGATAGAGGCCGATGCAAGTCACACCCAGATCGTTGAAGCTGTCGCAGAAGGCATCGGCAAAGCCCGCGTCGCGAATGGCCTGGGCCTTTTCTGGATTCGCCGGATAGAGAAAGGGAATATCCATGATTGACGCCACCGGGTTGAACCCACCCATAAAGGCGACCGGACCGGCGGTGGCATCCAGTGCGCCAAACTGCACGGCTTCGGTCATCTCGCGCTGTCCGCCCAACTGGCCCTGCGGGAAAATCTGAAGCTCGACTGCGCCATCGGTCTCTTCCGCAACCGCGTTTGCAATGGACTCCAGCATGACATGCGTGGTCGAATGCAGGGCCTCCACATGTCCGACGCGTAGCGTAACCTCCTGCGCCTGCGCCAACCCGCTGGCGAGCAGGCATAGGGCCGCTCCGGTCACGATTTTCTCAAGAAATGCCATTGGGGTCTCCTCCGTGTTCAGATTTGTATGCAGCCCTCGGTTCGGGGCCAGGATATCAGTCAAGGCTGTCGAGCCAGTTCTCGATGTCATCAGCATCGGTGACGTCGGCATATTTCTGGTTCATGTCGTAGAGGTTCGCGTCATGCGGCGCTTGGGCGCGGTCGGCGCAACAGTCCCCCGGCACCAGAACGTTGAAGCCGGACTGCACCGCATCGACCACCGTCGCCCGGACACAGCCGGATGTCGTCGCCCCCGCCACCACCACAGTATCCACCCCTGCCCCGGTCAGAAGCCCCGCCAGGTTGGTGCCGTGAAAGGCCGATGCCCCGTGTTTCACGATCACCGGGTCGGCGGGGGTGATCCCCGTGGCCGTGTCGATCTCCACCAGGCGGCTGCCGGCCTGCAGCGCCGCCATGCCCGCCGCCTTTTTCAGCCAGGGCAGCGCCTCGCGTTCCCAGGGCTGATAGGCGATGGTGGTATAGATCACCGGCAGCCCCATCGCGCGGGCCTTGTCGGTCAGCCTGCGGGTGGCCGCAATCTGCGCCGACATATCGGCCGCGGTCGGGTATTGCGTATCGGTGAACCCGTAGGAGAAATCCACTACCACGATGGCCGGTTTGCTGCCGCGGGCGACCTTTTGGCCAAAGCCCGCATCTGAATAAACCTGTTGCTGGGACATGCTGCGCTCCTCCTGCCCGGCCTCAGCCGCGCTCCATTTGCATTTCCTTCACCACCAGATCGCCATCAATCACGATCGGCTCGTCATCGAGGAACAGCGAACAGCCGCGCATCGGAATGTCGAGATGGCAGGCGGTGTCGTTCGGCCCGCCCAGCTCGTTGTTGGGACCGGTGGAGAACATCACGTTGCCATAGAAGCTGCGCGGCTCCATGCCCATGCCGCCGGGGAATTCGCCCGGTGTCATGCCGTGCCATTTGGCGTTGGGGTTCATGCCCCAGCCCACGTGGCTCATGCCCATGCCGCGCGGATCGTTGAAGGCCTCCATGTAGGATTTGACCAGCTCCGCATCGAGACCGCCGCGGATGTCGGTGATCCAGCCCTTTTCGATGGTATAGGTGATCGGGTCGCGCACATACATGTTCTGCGGCAGCAGCACATCGCCCGGCGCGACCACGATGGTTCCGTCGACACCGTCATCATCGCCGCCGGTGAAGACAAAGCCCGAAGGCCAGTGGTCCCAGCGGCCCGGGGTGTCGGTGCAGGCGTATTCGGCCACGGTTTCATAGGTGTTGAGCTTGTAGGTCACATCGGTGCCATGCGGCGAGGTGATCCGCATCACCTTGGCCTTGGCCAGATACTCTGCACCGATTTCCACCTTCTCGCGCAGTTCCTGCGAGGGCAGCATCCGCGCCAGCAGCTCCGGCGGTTCCACCGCGGTCAGGATGCGGGTGCCCGCGTCCTGAATGGCGAATTGCTCGGGCGAGAACAGCAGGAAGATGCAGTCGATCAGCATGTCGCAGTTCTTCAGTGCCTCAACCGCGTCGGGCATCGCCGCCAGTCCGGTCTGGCCCACCGCCCAGGCGCCGGCAACCGGCGGCGCGGGCAGGCGCATGTGGTACATGTTGGCGCCCAGGATGCGCCCGGCGGCCATGAAGGCATCGGCATAATCCAGGCGCTCGTTGCCTTGGGTAAGCACAACCAGACGCTCGTCCTTCTGCACGCCGGACATTTTCAGCTGATGCAGGCAGATCTCGGTAAAGCTCTGATGGTCCATCATGTTTCTCCCTAATGTCGTATTTTGTTATGCGGTGAAGTCGAGAACGGCAGCCAAGAACCCCTCAAGATCGTCCCAGGGGATCATGTGGCCCGCGCCGGGCACGATCCGCTGTTCGATCTTCGGGTTCAACTCAGCCACTTCGGCCTGATCATCCGCATCCACAACGGTGGCACCGCCCGCGATCACCAGCCGGGCCGGTTTGTCGATCCTGGGGATGTCCTGATGGATGTCATCGGTGTGAAAGCCGTCAAATGCGGTGCGGATCGCACCCCAGTGGCAGGTATGCAGCCACTCGGCGCGCAGCGCCAGCTGCTCGTCGCTCCAGGTCGGGCAATAGGCGCGCATGTCCTCTGCCGAACAGCCCTTGGCGGCCATCACGATGCTGTCGCCATACCACGGCCATTTCGACGGGTAGGCGCGGCGCATCGGGCCGCTCATCGGCGGATCGACCAGGATATGCCCGGCAAAGGGTTCCGCATCGCGGGCATTGGCTCGGATCGCGACCCGCGCGCCCATCGAATGGCCCATGACAATGGGGTTATTCATCTGCCGCGCCAGCGCAAGCGCATCATCGGCCAGCGCGTCCAGCGTGTAGTCGAGATCGCCCGTCTCAGACAGACCGCGGCCGCGCACGTCCAGCACGTGAACGTCGAACCGCTCGGCCAGCCGTTCAGCGACAAAGCCCCAGGTGATCGCGGGCGAGGTAATGCCCGGAATGATGAGGAGTTCCGGCGCGCCTTCCGGTCCGGCGTAGCGGATCAGGTGCTGGCGGATGCCGTTGGCGTGAATATTGTATCCTTTGATCATGGTCTGCTCCCTCAATACGCGCCGGACAGCAGGGTGCCGCCGCCGGGAACGCGGGTGTCGAGATCCAGCGCCTTCAGCATCTGCCAGGTGGTTGCGATGGCCGCGGTCAGAACCGGCTTGCCCACCTGCGCCTCGACGGTGGACACGGCCGGCAGCGACGGCATCTGCACACAGGCCGACAGAACAACTGCGTCCACATCGCTGGTGTCCATTTCAGACACGATGCCGGGCAGGTTCATCGGGTCATGCGCCGCCACGGCGAGGTTGTCGGAAATCTCCAGCGCCCGCCAGGTCACCACTTCGATGCCTTCGTTGCGGATATACTCCACCACCATTTCGGTCAGCGGCTTCATGTAGGGCGCGACCACCGCGACCTTCTTGGCGCCGATCGCCTTGATCCCCTCGACCAGCGCACCAGCGGAGGTCACCACCGGGGCTTCGGCGTCGTTGTCACGGGTCACCCCGTGCAGACGCTCCTGCGATGTGCGGTGATAACCGTGGCCCATCGACATGATTGCCACGAGGCAGGCATAGCCCATCACATCAACCTTGGCATCCGACAGTTCCAGCGCGCAGCGGTCGCTGTCGGCATCCATCTTCGCCAGCTCTTCCTTGGTCACATGTTTCATCCGCATCCGCGACGA
>NZ_JBVVXU010000056.1:0-12807 GCF_055902035.1 Leisingera sp. SA215
CCACGTTGTTGCATGGTTCAAAATCTGGATATAGGCACCCCTTTCCCCGACGGTTTATGCGACACGTTCGAAGACCGCACGTCCGAGGGCGGTCATGCGGTTCAGGGCCTTGGTCGCGATCATGCTTTCGGTGACTTGTCGGTCAAATTCCCTTGACTTCAGGCCGGGGCCGATGACGGATTTGCGGCGCCCGATCTGGGCCTCGACGAGGGCGCGGCTGTTGTAGCCCGTCTCGGATTGCCATGCCATCCGGCCATGTATGGCGATATGCTCGATATGAGCGTCGCGCTGGTCGTTGCGTCCCAAGACGGCGGTCTTTGGCGGCGGGATGATGATCTCGACATTGGACCCGAAGGCCTCGGTGAGACAATCCAGAACACCCGTACCGTCATAGGCGCCATCGGCGAGCACGCGAGCCACCGGCAGATCAAGGCCGTCGATCAGTTCCAGCAAAGCGGTCTCGTCACCAACATGTTCGGTGGTCAGAAGCGAGGCGACGGTCTCGCCACTGCCCGGATCGTACCCGATATGGAGTTTCCGCCAGGATTTGCGCGTCTTTCCCGTCCCATGTTTGGCTTCCTGCCAACCCGAGCCACGGTGCATCTTCAGCCCGGTGCTGTCCACGATCAGCGTGACCGGCCCGTTCGATTTCGGCCTGGCGTCTTCTACAGCAAGCCCCTTGGCCCGTCGCGACAGCGTCGAGAAATCCGGCACCGGCAGTTCCAGTCCCATCAGCTTCAGAAGCGCGCGGACAAAGCCCTGCGTCTGCCGAAGCGGCTGGTGAAAGATCAACCCCAAGGTCAGGCAGGTCTCAATCGAGAAATCGGAATACTTCGCCTGACCGCCGCGGCTTTTCCGCTTCGGCGCGCGCCACTGCCCGGCAGCGCCCGTCTCAAACCAAACCGTCAGATCGCCGCGACCGCGCAGCGCCTCGTTATACTCGGGCCAGTTCGTCACGCAGAACTTCGATGCCGGAAACTGGCCCCGGCGCCCGGCATTGAACTTGTGCGGCATAAGGGGCAACCTTCACGATAAGAGAGCGTGCTTCCTGAACGAAATCCGCGACCGCTGCAACAAGGTGCCTCTTATCCCATCATGGGAGGTCCCGTGTGCCGATCTCGAAGAGAAGCGAGCCCCCGCGGAAGTCAAAGATTACCGTCTCGGAACTTCCTCAATGACGCTTGACTTGAACCAACCAAATAGAGATGCGGAAATCAACACGCCAATCCCCCATGAGCGGCATCAGCCCGACATCCCCTGCGGCTGCGCGCCCATTAACCGCCAAGGCGCATTCCGTGCAAAGATTTCCCGGCAAGCGATTTCCGGGAACCTTTTGCGCTTTATTGCACCTAATGAGCAGGTGTCGGCAAACCTCACCTGATGCAGCAACAATGAGGAATTCGGAATTGTACCAGCGAAAACTGTGCGCGTCGGCCGTCCGCAAGAACCGAGCAATCTTGGCTCCATCCGTCCCCGAAGGCGAGCGGGGGTCCACAACTTCTGCAGGCCGGGACCGGGGCATGCAAGAAGGGATCCTTCGGCTGAAGCCGCAGTACCCTTGCGTGCAGACCCAGTTGCGGCCTGCGTTGCAATTGCAGCTCCGGTGCGGGTCCGCGGCGATATCCACCTTCGGTGGCATATGTTGCGATCAAATGGCTGGCAGAAGCATTGACACGTCAATTGCTGGCGAGGTGCTCTGAAATGGTGGCACTACAGCCTGTATCGCCCACGCTCAATGAGGACGCAAGCGAAGTGATCGATATCAAAGCCGAAGGACAGGAATATCCTGTACTAAATCGAGACTACCCAAAAAATTTCCACCCGGATGAAACCTATCTATCCTCAATGCCTGATCTGCAGAACGGCCCAGCCGCGTTGATCAGTGGGGCGCGCCGCAAGCTGCAGCATGTGGGCATTTCCAATTTTCGCCTGCCGCTGCGTTTAAAGTGCCGTGACAAAACCGAAGTGACGGTGCAGGTCTCGGTAAGCGGTACCGTCAGTCTGGAGGCCTGCAAGAAGGGCATCAATATGTCCCGCATCATGCGCAGTTTCTACCACCATAAAGATAGGCTCTTCGACTTTGACGCAATGGAGGCGGTGCTAGACGACTATCTATTCGACCTGGAAACCGGGGACGCGAGGCTGCAGCTTCGATTTTCCTATCCGCTCAGGCTGCCGTCCTTGAGATCCGGGCTGGAAGGATACCAATATTACGAGATCGCCATGGAATTGGCGGAATTGCAGGCCAAGCGTCAACGGTTCGTGCATCTCGACTATGTCTATTCCTCAACGTGTCCATGTTCACTGGAACTGAGCGAACATGCTCGACAGGTGCGCGGACAATTGGCGACACCGCATTCGCAGCGTTCGGTTGCCAGGCTATCGGTCGAAGTGGCCGGCAGCAGGCGCCTGTGGTTTGAGGATCTGATCGACATGGCCCGCAAGGCGGTGCCGACAGAAACGCAGGTCATGGTCAAGCGTGAAGACGAACAGGCCTTTGCCGAACTCAACGCCGCCAATCCGATCTTTGTCGAGGATGCGGCGCGGCTCTTCTGCGAACAGTTTCAAAATGATCCAAGGATTGGTGATTTCCGCATCATTGCCAACCACCAGGAAAGCCTGCACAGCCATGACGCAGTGAGCGTTCTGACTGCTGGCGAAAGTTTTGTCTCGGCCAGCCTTGACCCGCAATTGTTCGGGACGCTGTCACACCCTGCTTAGGTGGCATCGGGCACTTGACGATGTGTCTTAGGGATCGAATGGCAGGCCCTCCCTTGCACAGCCCGGCAGCGAGCAACCCTCCCCCGGCCCCATGAAAGGAAAGAAATTATGCAAAATGACATCCGGGGTGGGGGCAGTTCCGCACTCTACCGCGCAATCTGGCGCTGGCATTTCATTGCCGGTCTCATGATCCTGCCCTTCATCCTGCTTTTGGCCTCAACCGGCGCCATCTACCTGTTCAAGGATGAAATCAACGACTTTGCCCATAGCGATCTGCGCTTTGTCGCTCCAGCCGGGTCTCACGCATTGCCGCCCTCGCAGATCACCAGCGCCGCGATCGCGGCCCACCCGGGTGAGGTGAAGGCCTACACCGCACCGGCAGCCCGGGACCGCAGCGCCGAAGTGGATATCCTTGGTGAAAATGGGTTGAAAGATACAGTCTACGTCGACCCCTACAGCGGCACAGTATTGGGAAGTCTGTGGGATGGCGGGCCCGCAGGCAGCCCTGCAATGTACGTGGTGCGCAAGCTGCATTCACTGGATTATGCTGGCTGGATAGGCAACCGGATGATCGAGGCGGCGGCAGGCTGGATGGTGGTACTGGTGATCACCGGAATTTACCTGTGGTGGCCGCGCGGCCGGAAGGTCGGTACCGTCTCGATAAAGGCAACGCAGGGCCGCCCGTGGTGGCGCGACATGCACGCGGTGACCGGGCTTTATACCGGCTCTGTGATTGTCTTTATGGCTATGACAGGGCTGCCCTGGTCAGCGGTGTGGGGCGGAAAATTTTACGACTACGCCTATTCCTTCGGGCTGGGTATACCCGATGGCTACTGGTCGGATCTGCCGGTGTCATCGCAACCGGTGTCGGATGCTGTTGATCACGTCCCCTGGATTATGCAAAAACAGCCGCTGCCGCTATCGGGGGCCGGCATGGGCCTGCCCAGGACAATCGATGCCGTGGTCTCCACGGTCGAGGAGATGGGCATCGCCCCAGGCTATACCGTAACTACCCCCGCCGGACCGACCGGAGTTTTCACCGCATCCGTCTACCCTGACGACATCACTTTTGAGCGGGTAATCCACCTGGATCAGTACACTGGTGAGGTGCTGTATGACGCTGGCCTGGCTGATCTCGGCACACTGGGACGCTGGTCGGAATGGGGGATCAGTGTTCACACGGGGCAGGAGTTTGGGCTGGTGAATCAGATTGTCCTGCTAACGGCATGCCTGGCAATGATCATGCTCTGCATCTCGGCTGCGGTAATGTGGTGGAAACGCCGCCCTGCCGGCGCGTTCGGCGTGCCCCAAGTGCCCGCTAACTGGCGCATTCCGCGCACCCTACTGCTGATCGCCGTCACCCTGGGGGTTTTCTTCCCGCTAGTGGGTTTGTCTATGCTGGCAATGGCAGTGGTTGAGGTGGCGATAAACATGACAAACCGCCGCCCGCATGGGTTACATTAATTCCGGGGCGCGCCCTCAAACGGGATTGCCAGGGTGTTTCCGCGTGTTTTAGGAGGGCGAGAAGGCGGCCTGCCAGGCGTCCTTTCAGCAGCATAACCGTTCCAGAGGTCGAAAGCCTCGGCCCTGCCGGACTGGCAAGAGACGGGGAACCGCTGCTAGCGGCCGGGGCGGAAGATAGTGTTTATCTGGTCTTGGGCTGCCAGAAACCCCTATGCCTGCTTAGGCAGCTTGAACTGCTCCATCAGGTTCTGGCAGCTCAAGACACAGGGCAATCGGCCGGGATAAAGACCGCCATGCCGCCTTCGCGTTCCGCAGTCGCTGGAAGAGTGTATCAGGGGCATCCCCTTCGCTTCCGCCGCACGCCTGAGTCGGAATGTCCGACCGCTTACCGGGATAACGATTCGTCAGGATGCGGGTTTCCGGCTATACTGGGCCTGTCACACCGGAAACATCGTCAATGTGGCTGCTGCGGTGGTTGAGGTAAAGGCGAACGGCCGGATCATCCGCCATAGCGTGGTGTATCTCATGGCTGGCCGGGCACTTTTGACGGGCCGAGCTGATCATTCCTTTACCGATGCAGCCGCGGATCCAGGGCGAACCGTCCTTGAACCAAATCATGGAAATGACCTTTCGCCCAGTCAGCATCGAAAATCAGGTTCCAGCTGTGCTTGGAAACGGTTTTTGGAGCCAACGCAAAAATATGCTCCCCAAACGCCTGCTGGCCTGTTCCGGGTTCACATGGAACTGGCCAGCAGGCGTTTGACACATCGGCGGGTTCACCACATGCACATCTGAGAAGTCGACTAGCCTACACCCCCCGCTTGCCCAGAATTCCATCAACCTGTTCCAGCACCGCATCGAAGTCCGCAAGCGCCCGCTCCACCGCGGCCTTGTTCTCCTCTTTGATGCGGCGCGCCTCCCCGGCCCTGCTCTGCTCCGTTTGAGGCAGGCCAGGACTGCCGCGGGCCGCAATACCTGCGGCGGGCGCCGCACGTCCGGCAGGCTCCGCCCGCCTGCCCAGCAATGCGGCCAGACCCGGCGTGGCCCAGATCCGGGCCGAACGCCGCCGCGTCATCTCGACAAGAAGCCCTTGCTCGACCAGCTCCCCCAGCAGTTTGATCGCGCCGCGCTGCGTGATGCCAAGGCGGTCCGCCAGCGCCTGCGAGGTCATGACCGGTTCAATGCCGAAGGCATCGACCGCATCCGGCAAGCGGGAGCGGCGGCTCTTGCCCCGCGCGGCCATGGCGGCCTTTTCCCGCCACGCCCGAATGGTGATCACCCGGCCCAGCTCCTGGTCGAGGATGCCCCCGATCCCTTGAAGCAATTCCTGAACCGCTTTGGGATTCAGTGGAGACCAGATCCGGAACCGCATCCGCGTCAGCGCAAGCGAGGGCAGGATGACCCAGGATGCATCGACGCGCCCGCCGAGGCCCCGCAGCGGATCATCCATGTGGCGGGCCCGTGATGCGCCGCCAAGAACACGGCTGCGCGACAAATGCTCGGCGGCCGCAAACACCAGCCGCTCCGCAACCGGGCTGCGCCGTTCGGTCAGTGCCGCATAGTGGGCGCTGGCGCGGATGGCTTCCAGCAGAGGCGCGCGGCCGCGGCACTGCGCAAACACCTGCACCATCTCGCCATCCACCTCCGGCAGCGGCTCATGGGTCTCTGCACGCGCTGAGAGCCTGGCGATCCGGTCGAGCACCGACAGCGGCTCATTGGCCGGGTCGCCCGGCGCCCGCAAAAACCGCAGGACCGAAAGCGCATCCTCGATCGCCCTGACATCCGCATGGGTTTCCGGGTTTTCGCTGACCCGCACGAGGAGATCGGTTTCCGACAGGCGCAAATCCTCCAGTCCAATCGATGCGGCCGCTTCGGCCACCGCGGCCTCGCTGCGCCACTGCGCAGCAATCACCGGATCCGCCGCCAGGTGGCCCTCGATGCGGGAAGCCCTGACTTCGGCGGCTAAAACCAGATCGAAAGGGCTCCCGGCAGCCATCTATCCTCACTAAATTATTTCAACTATTTGTGTTGGTTATCCGCTCTTATGGAACGTAAATCAACATTTCATTCCATTGGCTCATCGAATTTCAGAGCATTCCGCGCGGTGGCCGCCTTCCCTCCCCTGCCGGATAGGCGCTTGAAACCTCAAAGACACCCCGGAACAGGCGCCTCATTTGCCTGGCAGCCTTATTTCATAGGGCTCATCGCCCTTGCGGGCGCCGGCCGTGCCTTTGGTCGGCGAGAGAGAACCGCCCTTGCAAGCGTTTTCAAACGATCGATTGATACTGACATATTAAATTGAAAATGCGCTCGGAGCGGGCGAAGGTGCGGCAGACCGCCTGCTATAATCCCGCCAAAGGCCCAGCCATGCGCTTCATCGGCTATGCCCGTGTCTTCTCGGATGACCAATCCTCCGCAGCCCAGACCGAGGAGCTGCGGGCGCCGGGCTGTGTCCAGGTGCATGAGGAACAAGCTTCCGGCGGCGACCGGGCACGTTCCGTCCTGAAACGGCTCTTTGACAGGCTTGGCCCGGGTGGCACTTTGGTTGTCATCCGGCTGGACCGGCTTGCACGTTCGCTCTCGCATCTGCTGGAGGTGATCGCGGGGGTAGAGGCCAAGGGCGCCCAGTTCAAGTCCCTGCGCGATCCAGTCGACACCTCCAGCCCGCAGGGGAAATTCACCCTTCAGGACTGGGTGCCGCTGCCGAACTGGAACGCGCCCTGATCCGGGAAGGTTTACTGGAAGGCCGGATTCTGGAGCGCGCCAAGCGCGGGCGGATAAAATGGTCTGTGTGGTCCGTCAAGATGCTGATGGACCGCGCCGGAGAACGGGGCCTGCTGGAGCGTGATCGTTCTTAAGAAAGCGGTTCGAAAACACCGGATGCCGGCCTGAGCTGGACCTTGCTGACCGTAACCTGCTCTGCATCCTCTATCAAATGCAGTCATTCCGAACAAGTGAAACGCCTGGCATTAGGGTGCTTATCATTCCCAGCACCCTGCCCCGCATTGCAGTTGATCGTGCTGTTTACCGCAACTCGCGCACCGCTGGGGGTGCTGAAGCCGGTGAGTATGATGTTCATAGCCATCTTAACTATTTTTCTGAAAGATGCCGGATGCCTATCGGCGCTGCCAGGTTGGCATCCGGGTGAAGGGTTGAATAATCAATAGCCAAGATGAAGCCCCATTTTCTCATAGTCATCTGGAACGGTTTCGCATTCCGGAGAGAGTTCACAGCTGTGAACTCTCTATGCCGCTTCCTGGCGGA
Source organism: Leisingera sp. SA215 (assembly GCF_055902035.1). Taxonomy (NCBI): domain Bacteria; kingdom Pseudomonadati; phylum Pseudomonadota; class Alphaproteobacteria; order Rhodobacterales; family Roseobacteraceae; genus Leisingera; species Leisingera sp. SA215. The sequence continues at coordinate 7,450 of NZ_JBVVXU010000056.1, forward strand.
CCAAAGCCATGACCATGGGTCCGCTGGAAAAATGCCCTGAAGTAGCTTTTGCGCTGAGGTGCCGCAGATAGGCGCCGGGAGAACGGATTTCACCAAAACGCTCAAGCATGGCAGAAATCACGACAGATGCCTCGGCAGCGCCCATGGCGTGTTTCGCTTCTTCCCAGACTGCGGAGGAAATGCCCATCATTGGCCTGATGGTATTGGCAGCTTTGACCAGATCGTGCCAATGGCAGATAGCTCCATCCGCATAGGTTTTGATTTCGCCGCAGGCTGACAGAATGAGCCTAAGCGGCAGTTTGGGCATATTCCGGGAGGCTTGCCTTTGTTGATTATCCGGGACCGGTGCTGTCTCTGTAGTGTCAGCTTTGTTGCTGCTTTTGGCAGCTCTTGGCTCTTCTGTGCTGATTTGAGCTGCCGCCTGTTCAGATTCATAAGAGTCTTTAGTTGAATTCTGATAGTGCTGCTCATTTTGGGCGTCACTGGTGCTCATTTCTTCTGCCTGATCCGGTTCGAGCTGGGCGCTTGCTTCCTTAAGTCCGGCGGCAAGCTGGTGTTGGATTTTCTGGAGCTCCTCAAACCCCAGCTTGCGGCGGAGTGCGCGAGCTGTGAGCCGGGCCATATCGTGGAACTGGTCCCAGACATTCAGGTCAGGGCGCTCCGCTTCGCCGCAGAGCGCGAGACTGGCGAGGTCGCGGCGCATCAGGCTCACGGTTTCCCGCAGCTGTCTAAGGTGCATTTGCGCGGCCCGTTCTGTCTCAGCTGCGTCACTGAATTCGGCAAACCGGACAGCAAGAGGGGAGAGGTCAAACCCGAAGGCCATCCGTTCACCCTGGTAACGGCGCACGTAGCGTTTGCCGTTCGGGCTGTCGCGGCGGATCAGGATGCCGGCCCCGACCAGCTTGGCCACATGGCGGCGCATGGTGGAGCAGGGCATCCCGTTCAGGCGCTCGCAGATCACCTTGTTGGAGGGGTGGATCACCAGGCTGCTGTTCTGACCGTCCAGCATCTTGCCGGGCAGAAAGCTGAGAAGCGCCTGCAGGACCGATATGTCCCGGTCGCTCAGCCCGTATGTCTTGCGGGCGGCGGCCAGCTCACGCAGCGCGTCCCATTTGTTTGCTGCAGGCTGCAGATGTGCCTTTTCGGCTGCTGCCTGCTGTTTCAGCAGGACAGCATCAACCGTTCGCCCGAAAGGCGTGATCGGCATATATCCCATGTCATCATCACGAAAGACAAAAAAATAGCGGCCCGCGAATCGCTTTGGACTTGCGGTCAAAGGCTCCGGCCACTAACTTGAAGGTGCTAGAAACAAGTTGGTCTCGTGGAGCTTCGGTTTTGCGGGGCCTTCTTTTTGTCTGCTCTGTGCCTCCTAAGTTATTGTTATATCTTACTCTTCGCAGCGCGACTGCCAGCGCGCGTGAAGCTCTTCAATCAGTGTCTGCGCCTCATCCTCCAGCCAGTCGGCAAAGCCGCCGCCGGGCAGCTCCAGGCTGACGCCCTTGGCGGTGCGGCGCAGGGTGGCGCTGCGGCGGCCATCGACGGTGAGTGGCTGCGAGAGCGTCCGGCTCTTCTTTGCGGGTTTGGCGTCCTGCGGGGCAGGGGAGGGGACCGCGGCCTTGAACACCGCCTCAAACGCCAGAACCGAGGGGTCGCCGGGCGCGGCATCAGTGCCTTCTGTCACCGCATCGACGGTGAAATCGGTGTATTCCTGCTCGGCGATACGGATGAGCGCGGAGCGGTCGGTGCCGGTGTCCGAGATTGCCTTGGCCAGCGCGTCCCAGCGGGGGCGGCCAATGCCCTGGGCCGGGCCGATGGCGCGGATCAGATCGCCGCCTATCGCCTCGGCAATGGCGATGGCCATGGAGACGGAGGATTTGGTGACGGTCAGCACCTCGGCGACCTGCGACTGGTTGCCGAAGCCGTTTTCGACAAGTTCCTGCGCAAACAGCGCCTTTTCGATAAAGGAGAGGTCGCGCCGGGCCATGTTCTCGGAAATCTGGGCGCGCACCGCGGCGTCATCATCCATACTGGCGACCAGCGCCCGGACCTTGGCGACCTTGTCAGATGAGCGGATCGCCTCCAGCCGGCGGCGGCCGTAGACCAGCAGGTAGCGGTCGGCCTCAGAGGGGTGGCGGCGCACCAGGATCGGCACGGTCTGGCCGTTTGCCTCAATCGCGTCGCGCAGGTCGAGGATGTCGTTCGGGTCGAGCCGGTCGTGGACGCGGGTGTCCTCGATCTGATGCGGTTCCAGATCCCAGACCCGGTGCGAATCCACTGCGTCGCGGGCGGAGCGCAGGGCGCGGTTGCTGGACATCATCGAAGCCGCCGGGGCAGGGGAGGCCACCGGCGCGCCGGCCGCGGCCAGGCTGTCGAGCATCGAGAGACGGGATTTCTTGCTGCTGGTCATGTGCGCCCCCAGGTTTCCTGAATGAGCTGGCTGATTTCGTCGTTGACCGCGTTCAGGCTTTCGACCGCGCGGTCATAGGTGGAGCGGGTGAAAGCGCTGCGTTCGACCTCGTATAGAGTCTGTTTTGTGAGGCCGGCGTCGGAAATCGCGGTGGATTTCAGCATCGGCGCGTTCAATACCTTGTCGCCGTACATGGTGCGCAGGAAGGCGACAATACGGTTCTGCGGCGCGTCCGAGGGTTCGTACCGGGTCAGCAGGTAGCGCATCCAGTCGTGGCTCATGTCGGCGCCGGACTGGGCGATCACGTCCATCAGGTCGGCGGTCATGCGCAGGAACTGCGACATCGACATCACGTCGAGCATTTCGGGGTGGATCGTCACCAGCACGCCGGTGGCGGCGGAAAGCGCCGACATGGTCAGGAAGCCGAGCTGCGGCGGGCAGTCGATCACCACCACGTCATAGTCGGAATCGACCTGCGACAGAGCCTCTTTGACCCGGAAGAAGAACAGCCCGGCGCTGCCCTGGGCCAGGGCGCGGGGGGTGTCATGCTCGAACTCCATCAGTTCGAGGTTGCCGGGGATCAGGTCGAGATTGGGGATATAGGTCTGCCGGATCACTGACCGGATCGGCGCCGGGTCGTCATAGCGGATGGCGTCGTAAAGGGTGCCGCCGTCCTTGAGGTCGAACTCCGGCTGCACCCCGTGCAATGCGGTCAAGGAGGCCTGCGGGTCGAGGTCGATCGCGAGCACCCGGTAGCCCTTGAGCGCCAGGCGCTGCGCCAGATGGGCGGAGGTGGTGGTCTTGCCGGAGCCGCCCTTGAAGTTCATCACGCCGATCACCTGCATGTGGTCGCTGTAGCCTTCGCCATTTTCGGCGCGGCGCCGGCCGGGCAGGTAGTCGCCGGGTTTGCGGGTGGTTTTTTCCAGCAGCACGCGCAGTTCCTGGATGTCTTCGGCGGAATACTGGCGGCGGTTGCCGGCGGTCAGCTCGGGCGAGGGGCCCTTGCCGTCCAGATGCAGCTTGCGCAGGTAGGAATCATTGACCCCGAGCAGGGCCGCGGCCTCGCCGGAGGTGAATTTGCGCATCGTCTTGGAAGCGTTCGGCGGGAACAGGCTTTCGCGCTGCGCATGCAGCTGCGCCGCAATCCATTCGGAATGCTGGCGGATCACCGCATTGAGATCCTCAGGTGTGTATGTATGATCCATCTGCCCTATGTGCCTGCTGTTTGCCGCTCTGCCTTTTGCCCGTGTCTTTGCCGTCAGGCGTGTTCACGGAATTTGGCGTTTACTGCCTCTTTTCCGTGACTATTGGCCAAGGAACGGGATTCGTGCAAGTCTTTTCTATAGTTGGCGGGGCAGGGGGCTGCCTTCCCGGATCTCCGCCGTCTCTTTCAGGTTGCAGCTGCCGGGGCTGGGCCAGTCTCCCGCGGTGGCGGTCACAGGAGCCAGGTCCACCATCAGGAGGGCTGAAAGGCCGGTTCGTGACCTTTTTTCTGCCTCGGAGGGAAATTGAGACACTTTGCGCCGTATGTGCAGTCCAGGTCGCCCGTGCGGCAGCGAAGCGCAGGAAGCGCCCTTCCGTAATGGGGCGGGATCGTCAAGCACCTTTCCGCATGATAAAATGACCTCCTGTCGCAATGGCGGGGAGGTGCTGCGGATCACTGGCCGGTTACCCTTTCTTGCTGGGCCACGCTTTTTGCGATTGCGTTATGCGGCTCCTCCGGGTTCATGAGGGAGAGCGGGCCTGCTGGCAAAACCATGTTCTCGCCGAGGCAGATGTATCTCCCGGCGCCTTCCGCAATTGCCCCGATGGCACCGCCCGTCGTGGGCGTGACGGCTGAAAGAGGTCTTGAAAAGTTCGGTGCCGTGGTGCCAGCCAAGATGGTGGTTGCGGTTCTGTTGAGCCCGAGTTGCTCCCAACCTTTATTCCCCAGGTGAAGGGCACGATGGCCCGTTCGAAGCCGAGCTTGACCGGCAACAGGACGATGAACTGAATCGCGTTCTTGAACGCGGCCATGATCCCGCCATAGGCGACGACGAAATCAGAGGTTGCCCGGTTGATGGCCTGAGCCGGGAAATAAGTCAGGCCGTGGGGCCAGTCATCGAGCGGGGGAAGCAGGTGGCCACCGAGAAAGGCAGCGCCCATGACCAACGCCAGAAGAGGGACAAACCGGCGTAGCGGCAGGCCGCTGTGGCTTGAGGTCGGAAGCTGGCGCGCGGCGTAGGCAGCGCTGATCCGGTCGAGCAAGATCGCGAGGATCACGATCACGACGCCGGAGAGCAGGCTCTGGCCGAACTGGGCCTTGCGCATTGCCGAGAGAACGGCCCAGCCGATATCTTCGAACCCGCCGATGATGGCAGCGATGATGACCATTGAAAGCACCGCCATAGTGGTCTGGTTCACGCCGACCAGCATCTGGGGCATGGCGGCCGGAAGCTCGACCCAGGCGAATTGCTGGCGCCGCGAGCAGCCGGACATCCGGGCGCTTTCCATCACCGCTTCCGGGATGCTCTGCATTCCGAGGATCGTGTTTCGCACCATCGGCGGGATGGCGAAGACCACGCTCGCAATGAGGCCGACGACAGGGCCGAACCCGAAGAGCAGCAGGATCGGTATGAGATAGGCAAAGGCGGGCACGGTCTGCATGAGGTCGAGCATCGGCATGAGCGTGTTGCACAAATCGTTTCCGATGCGTAGCTGGTCCTTCGATTTGACTGCGGGATGCTGGGATGCCTTTCAAATTCAACGCGTCGCGGCGGGATAAGTTTGCGAAGGCAAAGTACCGTGTGACGAACTGGGCGGAATACAACGAGGTGCTCCGCCAGCGTGGTGACGTAACGGTCTGGTTCAGCGAAGACGCGGTGTCTCGGTGGGGCGCAACGCGCTCCGGCAAGCGCGGTGGTCAACAACGATATTCTGATCTGGCGATCGAGACCTGCTTGACCCTGCGC
>NZ_JBVVXU010000057.1:0-11498 GCF_055902035.1 Leisingera sp. SA215
AACGGACGGGAGACACGGCGGAGAGACGCCGGGACGGGCCGGAGAGACGGCAGGACACCCGGGAGAGACCGGGGCATTTTGCAGGATATGGCAGGCGGGCGCGCTGGGGAACTGGCGCATCGGTCCTGTTTTTGACCTCGGGATGTTTGCTCTTTGACATTGATGGATAACTGAAGAGATATGCGGGCGGTTTGGTTCATTTCGATGGATCAGCGTCTGTATGTCAACGCTCATAGGGGGTTCGCTTCCGATGATTGAGTGTCAGCTTCACTGTCTTGTTCGGCTTCGGTTTCTTTTGAAACCAAGCACAACAGACAGAGAATGATTGGTTGCAGTTCCGGTTCCTAGCCGGGTCGGATCGCAAGGCGTGTCAAACCCCCGTGTTTGGCGGCTTTGTTAAAGCAACCAGTGATGTGCAGAGGTTCGAACGTCAAGGATACGCTGGCAACGGCGTTTCAACTTGAGAGTTTGATCCTGGCTCAGAACGAACGCTGGCGGCAGGCCTAACACATGCAAGTCGAGCGCGCCCTTCGGGGTGAGCGGCGGACGGGTTAGTAACGCGTGGGAACGTGCCCTTCTCTAAGGAATAGCCACTGGAAACGGTGAGTAATACCTTATACGCCCTTCGGGGGAAAGATTTATCGGAGAAGGATCGGCCCGCGTTAGATTAGATAGTTGGTGGGGTAACGGCCTACCAAGTCTACGATCTATAGCTGGTTTTAGAGGATGATCAGCAACACTGGGACTGAGACACGGCCCAGACTCCTACGGGAGGCAGCAGTGGGGAATCTTGGACAATGGGCGCAAGCCTGATCCAGCCATGCCGCGTGAGTGATGAAGGCCTTAGGGTCGTAAAGCTCTTTCGCCAGAGATGATAATGACAGTATCTGGTAAAGAAACCCCGGCTAACTCCGTGCCAGCAGCCGCGGTAATACGGAGGGGGTTAGCGTTGTTCGGAATTACTGGGCGTAAAGCGCGCGTAGGCGGACCAGAAAGTAAGGGGTGAAATCCCAGGGCTCAACCCTGGAACTGCCTCTTAAACTCCTGGTCTTGAGTTCGAGAGAGGTGAGTGGAATTCCGAGTGTAGAGGTGAAATTCGTAGATATTCGGAGGAACACCAGTGGCGAAGGCGGCTCACTGGCTCGATACTGACGCTGAGGTGCGAAAGTGTGGGGAGCAAACAGGATTAGATACCCTGGTAGTCCACACCGTAAACGATGAATGCCAGTCGTCGGGTAGCATGCTATTCGGTGACACACCTAACGGATTAAGCATTCCGCCTGGGGAGTACGGTCGCAAGATTAAAACTCAAAGGAATTGACGGGGGCCCGCACAAGCGGTGGAGCATGTGGTTTAATTCGAAGCAACGCGCAGAACCTTACCAACCCTTGACATCCTCGGCCCGCCAGAGAGATCTGGTTTTCACTTCGGTGACCGAGTGACAGGTGCTGCATGGCTGTCGTCAGCTCGTGTCGTGAGATGTTCGGTTAAGTCCGGCAACGAGCGCAACCCACATCCTTAGTTGCCAGCAGGTCAAGCTGGGCACTCTAGGGAAACTGCCCGTGATAAGCGGGAGGAAGGTGTGGATGACGTCAAGTCCTCATGGCCCTTACGGGTTGGGCTACACACGTGCTACAATGGCAGTGACAATGGGTTAATCCCAAAAAACTGTCTCAGTTCGGATTGGGGTCTGCAACTCGACCCCATGAAGTCGGAATCGCTAGTAATCGCGTAACAGCATGACGCGGTGAATACGTTCCCGGGCCTTGTACACACCGCCCGTCACACCATGGGAGTTGGTTCTACCCGACGACGCTGCGCTAACCCTTCGGGGAGGCAGGCGGCCACGGTAGGATCAGCGACTGGGGTGAAGTCGTAACAAGGTAGCCGTAGGGGAACCTGCGGCTGGATCACCTCCTTTCTAAGGATGATGCTGGCATCATGGAGCTTGCTCCTGATCGTGCATCACTTAGCATGGGCAGCAATCAAAGCTGCCCGCATCGGGGCATCGCAAGATGCCCTCCGGACCGGACCGTCCTCATATCTCTTCAGGAACACACGCGGCAGCAGCCGTTACTGGCAGCTGTCCGGTGACATAACCACTGAGTGCTGCTCTCGGGCATTGCCTTGCAATACCCTGTCGCACACCGGTTTTGTTTTGCAGAGCGAAACGAAAACCTGGGTCGGTAGCTCAGGTGGTTAGAGCGCACGCCTGATAAGCGTGAGGTCGGAGGTTCAAGTCCTCCTCGACCCACCATTATCCCTCGGGGTATATTTGGGGCCTTAGCTCAGCTGGGAGAGCGCCTGATTTGCATTCAGGAGGTCAGGAGTTCGATCCTCCTAGGCTCCACCACCGCCCGCGGGGGCGCCGCAAGGAAGAACATATCTTCAAGCAGTTGATGACTGTTTGAACGTCTGTTCTTCAGACGAAAATTGACATCGTAAAGAGAGATACAATCAACAAGACTGTTGGCCGCCCGAGTGAGGGACCGGTCTCAGTCAGGTGCTGACTGTCCTTCGGGACGGGATGCGAGCTTCAGAATACGTCATGTTTCCTCAGACGTCCTGAAGTCTGCCTGATTGAAAAGACAGTGTTGTCCAAGTCAAGTACACTAACCCGCATGATCCGAGGATCATGCAACAAGTTCCTGGTCGCATCAGTGGCCGGGAGCGGGATAGTTTGCTTTTTGGTTCAGAAATAGCGGCGCCGGTTCGTTACCAGCTTCCGGTGCCCTGAAAGGTAACACTTTCTCTTTCTGGATCAAATCAAGCGCGAGAAGGGCGTTTGGTGGATGCCTTGGCAGTAAGAGGCGATGAAAGACGTGATACCCTGCGATAAGCTTGGGGGAGCCGGGAATAGGCTTTGATCCCAAGATCTCTGAATGGGGGAACCCACCTGAAAGTTTGTTATAATAGCCGCCGGTTCATTCCGGATGGCTGCTTATAATGGGCTTAACCAGGTACTTATGGACTGAATACATAGGTCTATAAGAGCAAACCCGGGGAACTGAAACATCTAAGTACCCGGAGGAAAGGACATCAATAGAGACTCCGTTAGTAGCGGCGAGCGAACGCGGACCAGCCGAGCCTGATGAGTGAGAAGAACATGTTGGGAACCATGGCCATAGCGGGTGACAGCCCCGTATTCTAAGCTCTGAGGGACGTATTAAGTAGGGCGGGACACGTGAAATCCTGTTCGAAGATCGGAGGACCACCTCCGAAGGCTAAGTACTCCTTACTGACCGATAGCGAACCAGTACCGTGAGGGAAAGGTGAAAAGCACCCCGGCGAGGGGAGTGAAACAGTACCTGAAACCGAACGCCTACAATCAGTTGGAGGCCCCTTGAGGGCTGACAGCGTACCTTTTGTATAATGGGTCATCGACTTGGTCTCACGAGCAAGCTTAAACCGTTAGGTGTAGGCGCAGCGAAAGCGAGTCTTAATAGGGCGCATGAGTTCGTGGGATCAGACCCGAAACCGAGTGATCTAGGCATGGCCAGGTTGAAGGTGCGGTAACACGCACTGGAGGACCGAACCCACATCCGTTGAAAAGGATCGGGATGAGCTGTGCCTAGGGGTGAAAGGCCAATCAAACTCGGAGATAGCTGGTTCTCTGCGAAATCTATTTAGGTAGAGCGTCATCCGAATACCCCGGGGGGTAGAGCACTGGATGGGTAATGGGGCCCCACAGGCTTACTGATCCTAACCAAACTCCGAATACCCGGGAGTACTGGATGGCAGACACACGGCGGATGCTAACGTCCGTCGTGGAGAGGGAAACAACCCTGACCTCCGGCTAAGGCCCCCAATTCATGGCTAAGTGGGAAAGCAGGTGAGACGTCCAAAACAACCAGGAGGTTGGCTTAGAAGCAGCCATCCTTTAAAGATAGCGTAACAGCTCACTGGTCTAATCAAGATGTCTTGCGGCGAAGATGTAACGGGGCTCAAGCCATGAGCCGAAGCCGAGGATGCACATCGTGCATGGTAGCAGAGCGTAGTGTGACATAGTCTCATTCCTCCTTAGTTCCTTCGGGAGCATTGGAGGAGAGAGGCTTTCGATGAAGCGGGCGCGTGAGCGATCCCGTGGAGAGATCACTAGTGAGAATGATGACATGAGTAGCGACAAAGAGTGTGAGAGACACTCTCGCCGAAAGTCCAAGGGTTCCTGCTTAAAGCTAATCTGAGCAGGGTAAGCCGGCCCCTAAGCCGAGGCCGAAAGGCGTAGGCGATGGGAACCACGTTAATATTCGTGGGCCAGGAGGATGTGACGGATTGTGAAGGTAGTTCATCCTTATCGGATTGAATGGGCTGCTGATCAGTCCCTGGAAATAGCCCTCCGTCAGACCGTACCCTAAACCGACACAGGTGGACTGGTAGAGAATACCAAGGCGCTTGAGAGAACGATGTTGAAGGAACTCGGCAAAATACCTCCGTAAGTTCGCGAGAAGGAGGCCCGGGTCCTACGCAAGTGGAATCCGGGGGCACAAACCAGGGGGTGGCGACTGTTTATTAAAAACACAGGGCTCTGCGAAGCCGCAAGGCGACGTATAGGGTCTGACGCCTGCCCGGTGCCTGAAGGTTAAAAGGAGGGGTGAGAGCTCCGAATTGAAGCCCAGGTAAACGGCGGCCGTAACTATAACGGTCCTAAGGTAGCGAAATTCCTTGTCGGGTAAGTTCCGACCTGCACGAATGGCGTAACGACTTCCCCGCTGTCTCCAACATCGACTCAGCGAAATTGAATTGCCTGTCAAGATGCAGGCTTCCCGCGGTTAGACGGAAAGACCCCGTGCACCTTTACTACAGCTTCGCACTGGTATCAGGATTGTGATGTGCAGGATAGGTGGTAGGCATCGAAACCGTGACGCAAGTCGCGGCGGAGCCTCCCTTGAGATACCACCCTTCGCACTCTTGATATCTAACCGCGGTCCGTTATCCGGATCCGGGACCCTGCGTGGCGGGTAGTTTGACTGGGGCGGTCGCCTCCTAAAGAGTAACGGAGGCGCGCGAAGGTTGGCTCAGAGCGGTCGGAAATCGCTCGTTGAGTGCAATGGCAGAAGCCAGCCTGACTGCGAGACTGACAAGTCGAGCAGAGACGAAAGTCGGCCATAGTGATCCGGTGGTCCCGAGTGGAAGGGCCATCGCTCAACGGATAAAAGGTACGCCGGGGATAACAGGCTGATACTGCCCAAGAGTCCATATCGACGGCAGTGTTTGGCACCTCGATGTCGGCTCATCTCATCCTGGGGCTGGAGCAGGTCCCAAGGGTACGGCTGTTCGCCGTTTAAAGAGGTACGTGAGCTGGGTTTAGAACGTCGTGAGACAGTTCGGTCCCTATCTGCCGTGGGTGTAGGATACTTGAGAGGAGTTGCCCCTAGTACGAGAGGACCGGGGTGAACGAACCACTGGTGGACCTGTTGTTGCGCCAGCAGCAGTGCAGGGTAGCTATGTTCGGACAGGATAACCGCTGAAGGCATCTAAGCGGGAAGCCCCCCTCAAAACAAGGTATCCCTGAGGGCCGTGGAAGACCACCACGCCGATAGGCCGGAGATGTAAGTGCAGCAATGCATTCAGTTGACCGGTACTAATCGCCCGATAGGCTTGATTTGATCCAGTAACAGACAGTGTTACGGAAACACCAAACAAGCAAACACATCCCAAATAACAAACACTTGGACAACCTTGATTGTAACGCCTGCCCTTGTGGATATGTCATGTGACATAGCTCAGGTGCGGCAACGCATGTTTGCTTCGCAAACACGCTGCCTGCCGCTGACCGAGAAACATCCACAAGCCGCAGGCTTGTTGGATTTTTCTCGGTTTGGTGGCTACAGCGCAAGTGAAACACCCGGTCCCTTCCCGAACCCGGAAGTTAAGCACTGCCGCGCCGATGGTACTTGGGCTCAAGCCCTGGGAGAGTAGGTCACCGCCAAACCTAGTAAAATCCAAATCTCTCGCAACGATGCAATAATAACCTGACGCGGGATGGAGCAGCCAGGTAGCTCGTCAGGCTCATAACCTGAAGGTCGCAGGTTCAAATCCTGCTCCCGCAACCAAAAATACCAAATAATACAAAACACTTAGGCCTCGCATCACGCGGGGCTTTTTGCTTGTCCGCATTCCATGTCAACGCCACGTCAACGTTTGGCGAGTCGCACAACAAAAATTCAATGAAATCAACGTCACGGCTCGACCGCGTGCACTCTGTCATCCCGAGCAGTTTCTGCATACGGGTTCCGGCTCTTGACGGAAATCTGACCTCACCAATACGGAAGACAATAAAAGTTTGCTACCTCAGTCTGTTTCAACGAATATTCGGAGCGTCGCGGCGTGTAAGATATTTCATGATGATTGGTGATGACTAAATACCTCTACCTTTCAAAAACGTTGAATAGGTGAGAGAAGGGGTTCGGACATTGAGCGATAGCGTGAGAACATGATGCGGCTACTCGTTTCAGCTGACATTCACCTTGGTTCACCAGTTCGATCTGTTGCGTTGCGCAACCCCGATCTAGGTGATCGGCTGAAGCAGGCCAGCCGCGATACATTTGTAGAAATTGTGGATTTGGCGATATCGGAGCAGGTCGATGCGTTGGTGCTGGCAGGTGACATCTTTGACAATGGTTACCCGGACCTGAAATCCCGCGCCTTCCTTATTGCACAGTTGGCGCGAGCCTCGAGTGCGGGTGTGCCCTCGGTGCTGATCAGGGGCAACCACGATGCGTTACTCGACCACCATGCACATGGAGACTTGGGGCCAAACATCCACCTGTTACACAAGGGCGCACCGACGGTCGAAATCGGTGACGCGGTATTCCATGGTCTCTCCTTCGACGCGGCGCATGTGGCGACGAGCTTCCTGCCTGACTATCACGGACCGGTGCCCGGCAAGCGAAACGTCGGGCTCATGCATACCTCTCTTGATGGTGCGCAAGGGCATGATCCTTATGCGCCCTGCGCTGAAGGGGACCTGATGGCGCATGGGTACGACCTCTGGTGCCTTGGGCACATTCATGCACCTTTTGAGCGAGCCGATGGACCGGTTCTGGCGGTAATGCCTGGAATTCCACAACCGCGTCATTTTGGTGAGCGCAAGGGTGGCACGGTAACCTTCGTGACGCTAGGGGAGGGTTTGCCTGAGTTCGAACGCCGCGCCGTTGGACGCCTTGGCTTTTTCGAATGCGTGTTGGACTTGAGCAATTGTTCTGACCAACAGCAGGTCTTGCGCAGCTTGCGGGATGCGTTGTTCGCCGCGCAAGTGCCAGGCCGCGATGTGGCGGTGCGCCTGCACGTCACCTCGGATCGACATGGGGCGGACCTTGTAACAGAACTGGCGACAGAAGTGCTGGACAGCATCGACAGCGTATTTCTCGATAAAGTCAAATCTGTCCCGCCGCCACGGCAACCCGGTGCCGAGACGGATGATCTGGTTCGTCTGATGCGGGAGGAATTGGTCGAAGAAGGCTTTCGACAGGCAGCTCTGCAACAGCTCGAAGAATTGCGTCTATCGATGCCGTCAGAAATCATGGATGAGCTTGATAAAGACAGTCTGGATGCGCTTCTCGAGGAAGCGATTGCCGAAGTCACTCTGACATTGCACGCGGGGGCCTCAAGGTGAGGCTGAACCGGTTCGATCTGATCCGCTACGGCCGTTTCAAGGACGCCCACATTGTTTTTCCAAAACCTTCCGAAGGCATGCCCGACGTCACGGTGATCTTTGGTGAGAACGAGGCTGGCAAGTCTACTGCCTTCAACGGGTTCCTGGAGTTGCTCTTCGGGTTCAAGGGCGGGGCGCATCCTTATGCCTTCCGGTTCGATCGAAGTGATCTTGTGGTGGGTGCAGAACTTGATCTGCCCGGGCGCGGAACCGTGGTCTTGCGTCGCAACAGCAAACGGACCCAATCGCTCTTGGACGCGAATGACCGCCCGATCAACGAGGCGCTCCTGTCAGGCGCTCTGCACGGCCTAAACCGAGAAACCTATGAGGAACGGTTTTCACTCAATGAGAAAGGTTTGCGCGAAGGCGGCGAGCGGATTGCCGGAGCGCATGGGGATCTCGGCCAACTCCTGTATGCGGGTCTCTCCGGCCTGACGGGCATGGCTCAAACGCTGGATTTGTTGGCCGAGCGGGCCGACAAATTTTGTAAGAAACGTGGCCGGGGCACGGTGTTGAAGACCGGTAGCGATCGGCTGAAGGAGATTGGTCGCGAATTGCGAGCGGATCGCCTGACAGCAGAACGCGAGCGCAAGCTGCGTCATGATCGTAACCAGACATTAGCCGAATTCGAAACTGCCGATGCCAAACTCCGACAGGCCTATCAAGGATTAGCGGCGTCGAAGGCTGCGGATGTCTGGTACGATCAGACCGAGGAGATAGGGCAGCTGACCAAAGCCCTGGTCGATTTCCCCGAAGGTCCCGACCTCTCTCCCGATGCGGCAGAGCGTGTGGCAGGCCTTGTCGAGAAAATCGCGGCTCAGTCGATCCGGATCACTGAAGCGGAAGACGAAATTGTCAAACAAGACCAGATCATCGTAGACCACCCGGTCGACAAGCTGGCCGAGCCTTTGACGGCAGAGTTGGATCGGCTTGATCAACTGAAGGTCGATGGAGCATCGCTGATGGGGCGGGCCAGCACCGCACGGGCCGATCTGGACCGACGCCGCGGAGACCGGGACAGTTTAAAAAGGCAAATAGACGAAGCGATAGGGCTTCTCGGGATCCCAAACGCGCGAGTATCCACGCTTGCCTTGAAGGCGAGCGATCTGGAGGAGCTTGCGACCGCAGTGCAGGAGTGTTTGACCACCAGTCTTTCAGCCGACGCCGCATGGGAGGCCGTTGACGCAGCCCGCGCCCAACAAGGCGAAGCGCCCATTGAACCGCAAGATTTAACGGCTCTGAGAGTCGCCTTCGACAATTGGAAGGCCGTGGCGGATATGTCCGCGGTCGAGACGAACCAAACCCAGGCTTTGGCGCGGCTGACCAAGGTCACAGCTGGCCTACGGAAGTCCTGGAAAGACCTTGTTGCCGCAGGCCTGCCTGCGCCTGAAACGCTCGACGAAGTCAGTCGGGATTGGACGACCCTGACCGCCGATCTTGCGTCGGCTCACAAAGACGTCGAGGCCCGCGCAGCAGAACTGGCCGAGGCGCGGGCAGATCTATCTGCGCAGGCGGCCGCACCTGACGCCGTTGACATCGTCAAGATAGAAGAGACACGGCGTCTGCGTGACATCATATGGCAGCAGCATCGGGGCGATCTCTCGGCCGAGACGGCTGATCAGTTCGAGGCGGCGATGTACGCTGATGACGGCGCTCGCGCACATTACCTGATGGGAGCCGAGGCGCGCCAGCGGCTGCTGGCAGCACAAGGACAGGTGCAGAGTGCCCAAGCCCGGCATGAAACAGCAAAGACGCGTCACGGTGATTTGGTTGCGCAGCGTGACCGCCTGTCGGAGCGTTGTTCCAGATTGGCGCGCGCCTTCGGATTGGAGGATGACGCGCCCGCGTCGGCCTTCAGCTCGCGCCAACAGGCTCTGATGACTGCCGCCGATGCTGCGGCCGACCTTTCCAATGCTGAAAAAGCCTTGAAGGACCTTCTTGCTTATCAGCAAGCGGCTCGCGATGCGTTGACTGACGCGGCGCTTCCCCTCGGGCTTGGCCCGGCGCAAGGCGATCTGCCTACACAGGTTCACCGTGCGCTCACGTTGGAAGAAAGCGACCGCAAGGCATGGGCCAAATGGCAGGAAGGCAAACGGACTGTTGCCGAGCTGGACAGCAAGGCAGAGCAATGTCGTAGTGACTTCGAAAAGGCACAGCGGCAGCTTGAGCGCTTGACTGCGGCGCTGCCTCTGCCAGATCGCTCGCTCAAAGCAATACGTTCCGCCTTGCCGCATCTGCGCAGCTTGCATCAACTCCATAGCGAGCATCAAAGGCTTTCGGTTCGGGTTGAGGCCTTGGAGCAGGCGATTGCCGCGCTTTCAGATGGCGCGCAGCGTTTGGCCCAAATCATGGATGGTCCTGAAGTCGAACTAACTACCGACTCCATGCAAATCATCGACGGTGCGCGATCGCGTGTATCTCAGGCCGCCCGGGCGGACGAAAAACGTACAGAGGCCGTATTGCGACGGGGTGAACTTGACCGTTCCAAACGTCGCGCAGAGACCGAGCGTCAGGACGCTAAGGCCGATCTAGACGCTTGTTTTGAAGGGCAAGGTGGTCAGGACTTTGCGCCGGGCGATCGTGTCGCAAAGTTGGCTGAACGTGATCGCATGCGCGCGAAAATGGCAATGGCGGAACGTGAACGTCAAAAGGCCCGCGCTGGCGTGGACGCTGACCTCTTTATCGAGGAACTGGCCCGGATGCCTGACGCCACGCGCGCGGGCGAACTGGAACAGGCGCTGAAAGACGAACAGCTCAGCCGCGACGCCGCTCGCGACGCACAGCGCGAGGCGGATCGTTTGTACCGCGAAGCCTTTGAGGCCGCCGACCGCAGTGATCTTGCGACCGAACAGGCGACACTGCTGGAAGAATTGCGGAACGGGGCACGCCAGGCGGCGGTGGCTCGGCTTGGAGTGCTGGCGGCACGAGGGGCATTACGTCGCCTTGCGGCAGAGCGGCGCAGCAGCATGCTGAGTGACGTTGAAGATGCCTTTGTCGCTATGACCATGCCCGCTTGGAGCGGCGTTGACGTCTGGACCGAGGCGGAAGGTGAAAAGCTCGTAGGTATTCAACCTGATGGTAGCACCGTTCCAGTGCAGCAAATGTCGACGGGTACGATGGGCCAGTTGTATTTTGCGTTACGCCTTGCTGGATATCGCAGCTTTTCGCGGGAACCTGGTCCACTGCCTATGATCCTGGACGACATCATGGAAACCTTTGACGATACGCGCGCACGTGCGGCCCTGCAGCTTTGCGCCGAGATCGGGGCGAACGGGCAAGCTATCCTCTTTACGCATCACGCCCATCTGGTTGAGCTGGCGAGAGACTGTATCGAAGGGGTGGCTTTCGTGGAAATGCCAAACTGAAAGATCTACGAGACTATAGCCAAGTTCGACCTTGCAATGCATTGGGAACAATTTCCCCCCAAGGATGATTGTCAGCCAAACGCCAAGATTGAATTGTTTCGAAAGCCTTCAAGACACAGGGAATTTGCACGCAATTATAGAGCTTGGACATCCCTGAGCAGGATCTTCAAGTGTTCGGCAGACATGTCGAGTATCGGTTCATACATGAATGAGTTAGGGTCAGGATTCATAACCAGAAGATGACGGTTGCAGCGAGGGCGATGGCTGAGAGGAAGACTTTCGGACAGCGGTCATAGCGGGTTGCCACGCGCCGCCAGTCCTTCAGCCTTCCGAACATGATCTCGATGCGATTTCGCCGCTTATACCGGCGCTTGTCGAATTTGACCGGGATCTTGCGTTGCTTTCGGCCGGGGATACAGGCGCGTATCCCTTTGTCTTGTAACGCCTCTCGGAACCAGTCGGCGTCATAGCCTCGGTCC
>NZ_JBVVXU010000058.1:0-11077 GCF_055902035.1 Leisingera sp. SA215
ATAAAGCCGACCAACAGCTGCGGCTTTAAACTCGTCTGTGAACGTCCGCCTCGAGTGTCCCATTCCATGTTCCTTTCTTGGACAGGGGTACTTTACCCCGGTGTCCGGGAACAGGAACGAAGTTCACGGCCAGGATTTTTGCTGCGGCAGCATCTTTTGCATGGCGCCCCCGCCAAGGACCGCTTCGGGCTGTGATTAACATGCTGCGGAAGCAAGGCCGGCTGGCCTGGGAGCGGCAGCAGTGGGCTCACTGCCGCCATGCGGCAGTACAGCACCGAGAAACCAGCACCAGCCTGCCCCAGGCCAGTTGTGATCGGCTCAAGCCAGCCCGAAGCGGACACGACTTGTGCAGCCGCAGCACCAGAGCCTTCCCGGAGTGAGGGCGAGAGGTGACCGTTCGCCGCAGGTGCAGAATAAATCTCCTGCGGACATTAAATCGATGCTTGCTAGATTTGGTATTTGAGCCGTCGCTGTACGAAGGCAGGCCTGGTCCCTTCAAGAACTTTCACCACATTGGCATTGGTGCGAGCTTCTTCGATAGCCCCGCATTCGTAAGAGAATTTGTAGTTCTTATGCTTTTCGAGCTTTACATAAATGATCTGTTCGGCGTCCGCCCCAATAGCCAAGTTGGGATTATGTGTCACTAGGACAACCTGACGATTCTTCTTTGCGCTACGTATGCACTTAGCAAGGACTGAGAAGATACTGTCGTTATCCAAATTGTCTTCTGCCTGATCAATAATGAGAGGCGTGTTTTCCATGTCCAAATGTAGATAAAAAACAAGGAGAAGAAGCCCCTTCTCACCCGGAGATAGCTGGGTGAGGTTCTTATCTCCAAGCCGCAGTTCATACATCGTCTGGATAAAGTCAAGGGAGAACAGGAAGTCACAGAACTCCTTTACGGTCTTGTTCCGCCTGATTTGTCTGGAAACGTCGTGGTTATTGATTTCTTGGAGGATCGTCTCACAAAATCCATAGACAGATGCAAAATCTCCGAAGTCCACCTCAGAAACGAAGTCTCGAAGAGCCTTTTCGCCATCTCCCTGGAATGGGCCACGAGCTGACTTGCTGATAAATTCAAAAAATCGGTCGGAAAAATTTGAATCAAGAACAAAGGACGCTTCAATGCTCACGTTAAAATTGTCCTCCTTAAAGATGCTAAGTTTGTCTTCGACGCTTTGTTTAAGCTCCGTATAGAAGGAAAGAACCAGCTCTTTTGCTTGAAAGATGCTCTTAGAGATTCTCTTGCGCTCTGCCTCTAACGCGGCAATCTCAGTTTCGAGATTTTGCTCGATGTATGCGATCTGGTTTTCAGTGTGGCGGATCGTCTTAGGAGCCGGTTGTTCTTCGTCCCCGAGGAGAGAGGTCTTCTGCTTATCTAATTCAGCCATCTTGTGGAGATAAGACTGATACCTCTTACCCGGAGCACTCAGTTGCTCTCTCAAGGAAGAAACCTTCTGTTTCAGCGCCTCTATCACCGCGTCAACGTCTGGGAGGCTGCAGTAATCACTCGCTTTTCCAAACTCTTGTTCCTCGGCGAACTTTAGCTTACCATCTACCGTCAACGCAGCAATTTCACCCTTTATCGAACTGTTGAGCTGAATGAGTGATGAAGTGTCGATGCTGAGCGTGACAATGTCATCTGCGTTAAGACCAAGTTCCTTGCAGAGGGCTGCTATTCTCTCTTTATCAACTTGTACATAATCTCCAAGCTCAGTGAGCTTGCTGGTGAGGCGTTTGAGTTTTTCTGACCGCTCCTTCGCATTTGCAAGCAAACCGGTCAGTTCCTTTCTTCGCGCTTCAAGGCCAACAAGCAACGCGCTCAACGCTTCAATCTCTTTGCTGATAGCTTTCTGTTCAGGACTTTCCTCTGAAGGCTTCTGGATTTCGGCCGGTGCCGAAGCTTCGAGAGCTTTAAGTTCCGCCTTAAGCTTATCAAGCTCCCTTTTTAAAGTGTCCTTGAACTCAGGCTGACTTCTGTCCTTCAAATCGTCAAGCCTATGGTGGAGCTCGCGAAGTTTCTGCTTCAGGTCACTCACCTTTTCTCGGCTTTCTTGGGTTTTGAGCTCTTCGAGTTCCTTGAAACCACTCTGATTTAGGCGGTCAGTTTCTTCAACGTGCGAAAACACTACGTTTTCGATTTCGGTTTGAAACTGGCGAACCTCCTGAATCTCGTTGGTCAGTGTCTCAAAATAGTTCTGAGGGAGGTATTTGACCTTTTCAGGCTCAGTGAACCGAACTCCTTCGCTGAGGTTCTTTGATGCTGAGTTGCCATCAGCCCACGTAAGGGTGGCTACGAAGTTTTCAGCGTAGCCTCTCTGCTTGAATTTCACGTTCCCTCGAGAGTTCGCAAGGAATGAAAAGCTTTCCTCCGCACGAGAATCCCCAAGAAGCCCGAGGATGTCTGCTAGGGCGCTTTTCCCACTCCCTTTGTTCCCAATGATCGCAGTGAGCTCAGGATTAAACGGCACATCGACCTTCTTGAACCACAATCCATTTTCGTTTCCGTAGGTCGGAACTTTCTGAATATTCAAATGGTCAATGAACTTGGTTGCCTCTGAACTCCTGCGCTGAAGAACAGGAGGCTCCTCTCCGATGAACACTCTTGCTTCCGGCTCGAAGAGCGTTTGCTTGAGGCCTTCGAAGGTGGGGTTCGCCTTAATCCAAGTTGCTTCAAAGCCAGTAACATCACCGCTGAGGCGCTCTAAGTCATCAAAGCTGTGAGCATCACTAGCATCAAAAACGGGCTTCTTCTTTGCCTCGCCTTCCTCGTATCGCTCAGTATTCAAAAAATATTCGGTGCTGTCGCTACCACCGAAGAACGCATGCGCTGCCTTATCGATTTCTTCAGCAATGCTGATTTTTCGCGGTGAACCCGTATCCTGCGACTTCATCCCGTCATTCTTTGCCGGAAATATCAGGAGGTAGGGTTTCGCGTCACCAAAGGTCTTTGTCAGTGCGTCCCGAATACCTTTGAGGCTCACTGTCGCCTGATCGTAGTTTCCCTTGTTAGCAAGATCAGCACAAGAAACCTCAACACCATGCTCATCATAGAGATGAGTTTTTAGATTTCGAAGAAAGGTAGTGATTTTTTCCTGAGGGCAAACGTCGGGATCATTGTCAAAAACAACGTGCATGTCCGGGCTGTTGCCGTCCTTACCAATAGCGTCAGATAGACGGAGTTCAATGTTGGGGAAGAACACCTTTTTGCCATCTTGGAAGCGTGCTTTATACTTCTCGACGGCAAGAAAGTAGTTGTCGCAGCTAAAATAGTCGGTGAGGCCAAAGACTTGGACATTCGAAGCTTCAAGGGCGTCCAGATAGGTGTCCCATACATCCCCCACCGCGACCTCATAATCATTAGCGAGCTTTGTTTCGGGCGTATGGAGATGAAGATCCCATCTTCGCCAAAGGGAACCTTGCTTGGAAATGGTCGTCATACTGTGTTGATCCAATAGATGCTGCTCTAATATCTGTTCTTCAGCCTATCCGACGGCCTGCGGAAGTTAAACCGGCTTTAACTGCGCAGACATGGGGTGTGATAAGTGAGAGGCAGGAAGCCCGATGCTGCACACAAACCAGCGCCAACCTTTTAATGGTAGCAATGGGCCTGTCCTGTAGATGCTGGAGGTGCCGTGATCATGACTTTGCAAAGTCCGCTCTCTGCGCAGACATGCCGTTAGCTGTGCGCTATCATACGTTTATATGATTGCGGAGAGAGCAGGTAGGATACGGCGGTTGCCTGCTCCCGCAACCAACACAATTTCCTCAGACATATCAAAGGCTTCTGGCGCACCGCCCGGAGCCTTTCCTGCGTTTGCACCCGCCGCACCCGCCGCCAGCCGCAGCAGCCCGGCCAGATCCCCCTCCAGTGTCAGATCCAGGCCACCGCCCCCCGCCGCGGGCGTCAGCACGATCCGCTCCACCAGAGCCCGCAGCGCCTCCTTGGCGTCTTCCATGCCTTCGGCGGAGCCAAGGCCCTTGATCAGCCGCGACACCCGGTCCCGGTAGGCCTCCGCCATCGACGGGTGAAACACCACCGGGTCCGGGGCAGGGGTGTACGCCAGCTCCCGTTCCAGCTGCTGGCGCCGCGCGTCGAGCTCGATCAACCGGTCCTTCACCTGGTCTGCGGGAATGCCTGCAATGATCGCATCCACCAGCTTCTGGTGGTCGCGTTTGGCGCGGGCGAGCGCCTGTTCCTTTTCCTTGCGGTTCCCGGCGGCTGCGGCCTGCAGCCGGTTGCGTTCGGCAGTGTATTCTTCGCAGAAGACCTGCACGGCTGTCGGATCCATCAGGTGGTTCTCCAGCGCATCCAGCACCCGGGCTTCCAGATCAGCCTGCTTGATCGTGCGCTTGTTGCTGCAGACCGCGGCCCCCTTGTTCCGGGCCGGGGAGCAGCCGAAGCTGTCCCTGGAGATCTTGGCAAACCCGCCGCCGCAGCAGCCGCAGGCCATCAGGCCGGAAAACAAGGTCTTGGGGCGGCGCCGGTCCCAGACCGGCACATTGGTGCCCGCGGTCTTCAGTTCGCCCTGGCGGGCCCGGACCGAATCCCAGAGTTCCTGTTCGACAATCCGCAGATGCGGGACTTCTGTGATAGTCCACTCGCTTTCCGGGTTCAGGCGCGAGATGCGCTTGCCGGTCTGCGGATCCTTCACGTAGCGCAGCCGGTTCCAGACCTGCCGGCCGATGTAGAGCTCATTGTTTAGGATCCCGGTGCCGCGCTGGCGGTTGCCATGAATGGTGGAAGCGCCCCAATAGCGGCTGGACGGGGCGGGAACACCTTCTTGGTTGAGGGCTTCGGCGATCTTCTTCGGGGACAGGCCGCGGGCATAATCCGCGAAGATCCGGCGCACGATGTCTGCCTCTTCCGGGTGGATCTCCCGCTCGCCGCGGATTAAGTCGCCGCTGGCCGTGAGCTGCGGCTTCATTCGGTAGCCGTATGCTTTGCCGCCGGCGGATTTGCCCTCCAGTGCGCGCCCCTTGAGACCGCGGTGGGTCTTCATCGCGATGTCCTTGAGCTGCAGCGCATTCATCGTCCCCTTCAGCCCAATATGAATCTCGGAAATCACACCCTCGGCCAGGGTCTCGATCGGGAGGCCGTTGAAGCAGAACTCCTGGTAGATATGGGCAATGTCAGCTTGATTGCGGCTCAGCCGGTCGAGCGCCTCCGAGACCAGTACATCGAAGGTGCCGCCGCGCGCATCGCGCAGCAGCGCCTGCATGCCGCTGCGCATCAGGCTGGCGCCCGAGATAGCGCGGTCGGAGTAGGTGGCAACGACTTCAAGCCCCTGCGCCTTGGCGTAATCCGTGCAGTCTCGGATCTGGTCTTCGACAGATGCGTCCCGCTGCATGTCTGTCG
The DNA here is from genome assembly GCF_055902035.1 of Leisingera sp. SA215. Classification (NCBI taxonomy): domain Bacteria; kingdom Pseudomonadati; phylum Pseudomonadota; class Alphaproteobacteria; order Rhodobacterales; family Roseobacteraceae; genus Leisingera; species Leisingera sp. SA215. Next base: position 5,360 of record NZ_JBVVXU010000058.1, read on the forward strand.
AGTAGCGGGCGTAGATGGCTGCTCTGAGCTTGGGCTGGGACATGGCGGTTCTCCGGTGGTTTGATGTTAACCGGGAGTTTTGCCGTCCCGGTGATCGGCGCGGGCTGCCTCGCGGGCGAGGGCGCGCAGGAGTTCGTGAAGTGACGCGCGGGTACTGGGGACCTGCCGGCAGGAGCCGTTTTGCGGGCGGCCGGGTGTTTCCGGCGCCTGCTGGCATTCGGCATGTCTCTTCCGGTCCCGTGCCATAGGCCGAGGTCTCCTGTTTCCGGTGGGCGGTGACCGCCCGCGTGTGCTGATGGAGACAGTTTACTGCGCCGGACTGGATTGGAGCGACCCGGGTTGTAACCCTGCGGAGACGGAAGTTGTGGACAAGGGCCTGGAAATACGGAACTTTCCCTCTGCAGAGGGAGCTGGGAAGGGATGCGGGCATAGACCGCCCCGGCGGGGCTTTGGGAAGAAATATTTCCACGAAGGAAAGGTCCGGATATTGCACCAATCGGAGCCTGACCGCCGGATTTGCGCAAATGAATTGCGCAAATCCGGCGGTCAGGCCGCTTGTTTAGCGGGCGTTAGCTTGCATGTGAATGCAGGAGAACGGTGCATCTACCGGTCCAGAAACTGTTCCGGGGCCCCCTTCTGCGGCACGTCGGCCAGCCAGGATCGAACCGCTTCAGCATCGAACTCTCGCTCATTTACCAGGGCCTGAGCCATATCCCGCAGCAATTTCTTATAGGGGGACAGCATCGCACGGGCGTGGTCTTCAGCAGAGTCGAGACGCTCCCGGATGCGTTTACGCTCTCCTGCTGTCAAACGGGCCGGATCTGGCGGCCCAAGCCAAGCGTTGCCGTGGATGCCGAGGCCAAGCTCATAATCCATTGCCAGACAGAGCTGCGCGGCCTGAGCCAGATCCGAGGCCGCGCTTCCACCAGCTCCGGCTGAGACGTTGCCGAGCAAGAGGCGTTCCGCAGCGCGGCCGGCCAAGTGGATGTACATCTGGCGGTCGAAGTCTGTATCCAGACCCGCATTCCGGGGCACATTGCGTTCGACAGTTCCGCCGGCAGGAGACAGGCGGATCCGCCGAACCTGCTCACCGAAGATCCACGAAGTAATTGCGTGGCCGCTCTCATGCACAGCAATGCGGTACCAAAGGCCGTGGTTCTCCTCCTGCTTCATGACCGCAAGATGGCGTTGCAGAAGCTGCAAATCGAGCGGGCAGCCAGTGTGCCGGGCCTCGCTGCGGGCGGTCCGGACCGCGGCGTCGATATCGGCGGCGGTCTTGCCGATGCAATCCCGCGCCAGCTGCTGCAGTGCATCGTCAGGGAATGCGTTCTGAAGCCGCTCAGCGAGGAGATGCTGCAGCATAGCCTTGCTTGGCAGTGGCATTTCGATCTTGATGTCAAACCGCCCGGCTCTCAGCACCGCGGAATCGATACGTTCGGGGTAGTTGCAGGCGCCAACGACCACCACGCCTTCCTCCCGGCTGATCCGGTCCATCTGCTCCAGTAAGCCGGCGATCACTTGCTGCCTGTAGCTTGCGCCGTGCCTGTCGCCGCTGCTGCGGGAGCCGATTGCATCAATCTCGTCCAAGAAAAGAATGCAAGGCACTTGCCTCAGGGCTTCATCGAAGCTCTTGCGCATAGCGTGCAGGAGGTTGCCAAGATGCCCCGCGCTTTGCCATTCGGCGCAGCTGGTCTCGACGCAATTCACCTGGGCGCTCCGGCCCATCGCGCGGGCGAGGTGGCTTTTGCCTGTCCCAGGTACGCCGTGTAACAGCAATGAGTGGGGGATCTCGTTCCAGGCAGTGCCGCCTTCGCTCCAGAGCCGCAAGTCCGCGACGAGGCAACGGGCGGTGTCATAGGCCGGGCCAATGCCAGTGATCTCCGCTGGTTCCTCTTGTGCCGTCTTGGTGGGGGCGGCCTCCGGGGCCGCGAGGCTTTGAGCCAGACGTTGCGCGACCTGAACTGCGGTCGGTGCCCGGAGCGCAAAAGCAAGCGTGGCGGCGGGCAGTTCCCGCAGGTGCTTTGCCGGCGGCAGTGCGGCGCGGGTGGCAACTTCGTCGATCCGTCCGGTACGGGAGTGGCTGGCGCGCAGGAACGCGATCAGCAAATCCGTTTCCGGGGCGGGAAAGCACAGTTCAGTGCAATACTCTGCGAGAAGCGGTTCCGGGAGGTCCGCTTCGTTTGGCAGGACCACCCACAATGGCTGACCTAGCATGAGGCCTGCGCTGACTAGGTCTTGCAACTCTTCAAGGTGGCGCGGAGCGGGCTCCGCGCCATGTGCGCGCGGCTGCACCAGTGCCACGCGATTTTGCTGCCTCACCATGCGCCGGGGATCGGTGCTGCTCCAGCCCTCCGGCAGGATGGCTTGGGTGAGCACGCGCCCGAGGATCTCATAATCAGCTGGAGCGATCCCGCGCAAGATGGTCACGGCTCCGTGCTGAAGCTGGGCTTCGACGGCTTTGGGGTTCCCGAAACCTGCAGCCAGCCGGAGCGCAAGCAGCAAGTGCCGCGTGGAGATGTGTGTATCGGGGATGTTCCGGCCGCTTTCATCGCAGGCAAATGGATCAGCGTCTTCAGCTGCCAGCGTCTCCCACAAATCAGGTGGCAAATGCTGGACCATCGGATGATCGCTAAGCCGCTCAAGGAGCGCGGACCGGTCTTTGTTGGTCATACTGGCCGGGTTTGACGCAGATTCCGTCACGTCCTTACGGCGGCCAGCAGGGTTGGCGGTCTCATTATCCGCTTCGGTGTCTGAGGAAGCCTGCAAACTCTTGAAATAGTTTTGCATGCGCAGGGCCGTGGCCTCCGCGAAACTGAACCAAACAGGGCGTGGAAAGCGGTGGGTACGGGACGGAGCAGCATGCTGCGGATTGGATTGGCACATGGGACATCCTGTCGTCAGGAAATAGGGGAGGGAGCGCCCGGCGGCACCGGGCGGTTGGTTCGCATTGAAAGGGCTGGCCGTGCTGGCAGCACAGCTGCGCGGGCTCAGGCGGCGGCGGCCTCGACGGCTTCCAGCATCCCGAGAATCCTCTGCGTTGCGTCCGGGAAGTAGATCTCACTCCGAACCCGCAGAGCGTCGCGGTAGAGCACATGCGGTGCAATGCTGTCGGGAGAAGCTGCTCTCAACTGCGCATGCAGACGCCGCTCGATTTGAACAGCGGCATGGCCGGTGCTTATGGGAACTGTCTTCAGGATCTGTGCGTCCGTATCCTTGCTACGCAGAAGCTGGTGGCGAAGACGAGAGTGCGGGTCGCGGCTATAGCCCAGCTTGATCAGCCTGAGGCCACAGGCGAGCTTGAACTGCATTGCATAAAGGAAGCTCCCCGCACTGCTCCAGCCTGTGCCACAGCAGGCGCACTGAAATCGTCCGCTTTGCATATTGGCTCTGGCCACTCTTTGACGATGTCCGCAACCGGGGTGCCGATACAGCCGATAGTTCAGGTTCCCTTGAGGGTCCGGCCCGAGCAGTTCCCAGCCGCGTTCTTCTGCTTCGGCCTGCTCTTTGTCTTTATGGCAGATCTCGCAGCGGACGTCGCAGACGCCTTCAGTTGCCCGCTTCACCATCTCGAACTGGCGGCGCAGGCGGTGCCCGCAGCCCGCAATGTAGAAGCCGTAGTGCCGATCTTCCGGGTCGCGGCCGGCCCACTCCAGGCCAGCGGCCACGGCATCTTCTTGCCAGCGCGCTTCTACACAATGAGGGCAGCTGGGCTGGTTGTTCATTACTACAAAGAGTTTGCAGACGTGAGCTCCTCCGCAGGCGCGGCACGACAGCAGGAGGTGATACCGGTCCTTGATCCGCCTGATAATATCAAAGCCCTTGGCTTTGGCGGTCTCGCGCCAGTGAACATGTAGGTCCAGCGGGCAAGTGGCTGATCTATTGCACATTGAAATCTCCATTCGGAATAGCGGGAGTGGGCAGGCGCCGGTTATGAGGCATCCGCCGGGGAGTTCTGGAATTGTGCGAGACCCCGCAGGGCGCAGGCGGGCAGTTCCGCTGCGGGTCAGGCGAAATCGAGGCGGGGTAAGGGGCGGCTTAGCCGGGCAGGTAATCCTGCGCCTCAGCAGACAGGGCGAGGTCCGCCAGCGTGTTCACCTGGCGGGCGGCAGTCCTCAGCGCGACCTGGCGTTCAGGGTCTTCTGCGGTGAAGAGCTCATGATTGCTTTCGAGCAAGTGCTGGAAGCGCAATGCCTCATCCGCGCTTGAGGACTCGATAAGGAAATGCAGCAGCATGGACATGCGCTGCAGCGGCTGGTCCGATGCGAAGGCCGGAGCTGCGGAAAAAACATCGGACGCCAGACGCAAGCACTCTTGCCACTGGTTTTCGGCGACCTCGAAGAAGCCGCTGGTGGCAGGATCCCAACTCATCGCATGCGACAGGTCGCGCTCCAGTTCGATGGCCTCATCCATAGCTTCGATGAGCATGGTGAATTTGCGGAAGAGAGCGGTGAGCGTCTCGCCCGAAACCGGGGCGTTCAATGCAGGACGCAGGTCTTTCGCCGCGCTCACGCGCGTGGTAACTCGTGCGGTAGTCATTCTGATCTCCTTGCAGATCGGATTGATGAGGGCGGGGGAAGAGGTTCCAGCTCTTGCCTCGCCCGCACAATATGCGATAATGCCATTATGATGTCAACATCAAAATGGTAATATTGAAATGGCCCCTCCCAAAAAAGACACAGCTCCTCTAACGCTTAGACTGCCGCGAGAACTCATCGATGCGATCGACGAAAGGCGGCGGCTCGAGCCTGACGTTCCGACACGCCCAGAAATGATCAGGCGCGCATTGATAGATTGGCTGGCAAAAACGAGCTGATCGACACTAGGCTACGGAAGGGAGACAGCCTCCTGCGCATCCAGATTATCGAAAAAATAAGGCATCCACCGCCCCCGGCAGGGCGGGTCCAGCAGGCTGCTGGCCGCAGGAAGCATGTCTGGGCGGAGCCCAGATGTGCTGACGAGGAGGGGATCGAAGGGGGTATCCCCCTCGCGAACGGAAAGTTGCAAATCCGGGGTCCAGCCTGGGATTGCAACTTGCCTAGTGAGTACAAGCCTCACAAAACCAATCAAGTCTCTCGGGATTTTCGTCGTCTTCGCAGACACTCGGATCAGTCAAGCAGATCTGAGGTTGCAGATGACCGTACATGCCAAGTTTCGCCAAGACCAGTCCGACAAACTCGGTACGGCACCTGTCGTCCTTCGGTTCGCCGGCCTGTTCCCGCATCAGCTTTGGAAATTCCGGCTGCATGACAAGCGCGCCGGCGGCGACCTGGACCATGTCGACCGGGATGTGTCCGGGCTGAACGAAGTTCTTGCCGGAGAGCCGGGTTGGAAAGAGCGGATCTGCACTGAAGTTGCAGAGATGCGTGAGCACAATTTTGAAGAGCGCCTTCGCGCATTGCGGGCGAAATCACGCATCAGTCAAGCCGAGAGAGAAACCGCCAAGGGGCCTTCAGATCCCTGGAAGGAAAGCGCCAAAGGACCTCTGCGTGAAGGCGTCCTGACAGCGAACAAGAATTGGTTTGGCGGGCCCGGCATCCTGAAGTGGGATCCGGAACGTGTTGCGGAATTCCGGGAGGTCGCGATGAAATTCCTGACGCAGCACTTTCCGGATGACCAACTGCGCTTTGCCTCGGCCCATGTTGACGAAGAGGCGTATCACATTCACTTCGTCGTTGCGGTCTGGTCCGAGAAAAATTCTGCCAACAGCGGGCGGCAGGT
>NZ_JBVVXU010000059.1:0-10904 GCF_055902035.1 Leisingera sp. SA215
AGGCTGTCGAGCCAGTTCTCGATGTCATCAGCATCGGTGACGTCGGCATATTTCTGGTTCATGTCGTAGAGGTTCGCGTCATGCGGCGCTTGGGCGCGGTCGGCGCAACAGTCCCCCGGCACCAGAACGTTGAAGCCGGACTGCACCGCATCGACCACCGTCGCCCGGACACAGCCGGATGTCGTCGCCCCCGCCACCACCACAGTATCCACCCCTGCCCCGGTCAGAAGCCCCGCCAGGTTGGTGCCGTGAAAGGCCGATGCCCCGTGTTTCACGATCACCGGGTCGGCGGGGGTGATCCCCGTGGCCGTGTCGATCTCCACCAGGCGGCTGCCGGCCTGCAGCGCCGCCATGCCCGCCGCCTTTTTCAGCCAGGGCAGCGCCTCGCGTTCCCAGGGCTGATAGGCGATGGTGGTATAGATCACCGGCAGCCCCATCGCGCGGGCCTTGTCGGTCAGCCTGCGGGTGGCCGCAATCTGCGCCGACATATCGGCCGCGGTCGGGTATTGCGTATCGGTGAACCCGTAGGAGAAATCCACTACCACGATGGCCGGTTTGCTGCCGCGGGCGACCTTTTGGCCAAAGCCCGCATCTGAATAAACCTGTTGCTGGGACATGCTGCGCTCCTCCTGCCCGGCCTCAGCCGCGCTCCATTTGCATTTCCTTCACCACCAGATCGCCATCAATCACGATCGGCTCGTCATCGAGGAACAGCGAACAGCCGCGCATCGGAATGTCGAGATGGCAGGCGGTGTCGTTCGGCCCGCCCAGCTCGTTGTTGGGACCGGTGGAGAACATCACGTTGCCATAGAAGCTGCGCGGCTCCATGCCCATGCCGCCGGGGAATTCGCCCGGTGTCATGCCGTGCCATTTGGCGTTGGGGTTCATGCCCCAGCCCACGTGGCTCATGCCCATGCCGCGCGGATCGTTGAAGGCCTCCATGTAGGATTTGACCAGCTCCGCATCGAGACCGCCGCGGATGTCGGTGATCCAGCCCTTTTCGATGGTATAGGTGATCGGGTCGCGCACATACATGTTCTGCGGCAGCAGCACATCGCCCGGCGCGACCACGATGGTTCCGTCGACACCGTCATCATCGCCGCCGGTGAAGACAAAGCCCGAAGGCCAGTGGTCCCAGCGGCCCGGGGTGTCGGTGCAGGCGTATTCGGCCACGGTTTCATAGGTGTTGAGCTTGTAGGTCACATCGGTGCCATGCGGCGAGGTGATCCGCATCACCTTGGCCTTGGCCAGATACTCTGCACCGATTTCCACCTTCTCGCGCAGTTCCTGCGAGGGCAGCATCCGCGCCAGCAGCTCCGGCGGTTCCACCGCGGTCAGGATGCGGGTGCCCGCGTCCTGAATGGCGAATTGCTCGGGCGAGAACAGCAGGAAGATGCAGTCGATCAGCATGTCGCAGTTCTTCAGTGCCTCAACCGCGTCGGGCATCGCCGCCAGTCCGGTCTGGCCCACCGCCCAGGCGCCGGCAACCGGCGGCGCGGGCAGGCGCATGTGGTACATGTTGGCGCCCAGGATGCGCCCGGCGGCCATGAAGGCATCGGCATAATCCAGGCGCTCGTTGCCTTGGGTAAGCACAACCAGACGCTCGTCCTTCTGCACGCCGGACATTTTCAGCTGATGCAGGCAGATCTCGGTAAAGCTCTGATGGTCCATCATGTTTCTCCCTAATGTCGTATTTTGTTATGCGGTGAAGTCGAGAACGGCAGCCAAGAACCCCTCAAGATCGTCCCAGGGGATCATGTGGCCCGCGCCGGGCACGATCCGCTGTTCGATCTTCGGGTTCAACTCAGCCACTTCGGCCTGATCATCCGCATCCACAACGGTGGCACCGCCCGCGATCACCAGCCGGGCCGGTTTGTCGATCCTGGGGATGTCCTGATGGATGTCATCGGTGTGAAAGCCGTCAAATGCGGTGCGGATCGCACCCCAGTGGCAGGTATGCAGCCACTCGGCGCGCAGCGCCAGCTGCTCGTCGCTCCAGGTCGGGCAATAGGCGCGCATGTCCTCTGCCGAACAGCCCTTGGCGGCCATCACGATGCTGTCGCCATACCACGGCCATTTCGACGGGTAGGCGCGGCGCATCGGGCCGCTCATCGGCGGATCGACCAGGATATGCCCGGCAAAGGGTTCCGCATCGCGGGCATTGGCTCGGATCGCGACCCGCGCGCCCATCGAATGGCCCATGACAATGGGGTTATTCATCTGCCGCGCCAGCGCAAGCGCATCATCGGCCAGCGCGTCCAGCGTGTAGTCGAGATCGCCCGTCTCAGACAGACCGCGGCCGCGCACGTCCAGCACGTGAACGTCGAACCGCTCGGCCAGCCGTTCAGCGACAAAGCCCCAGGTGATCGCGGGCGAGGTAATGCCCGGAATGATGAGGAGTTCCGGCGCGCCTTCCGGTCCGGCGTAGCGGATCAGGTGCTGGCGGATGCCGTTGGCGTGAATATTGTATCCTTTGATCATGGTCTGCTCCCTCAATACGCGCCGGACAGCAGGGTGCCGCCGCCGGGAACGCGGGTGTCGAGATCCAGCGCCTTCAGCATCTGCCAGGTGGTTGCGATGGCCGCGGTCAGAACCGGCTTGCCCACCTGCGCCTCGACGGTGGACACGGCCGGCAGCGACGGCATCTGCACACAGGCCGACAGAACAACTGCGTCCACATCGCTGGTGTCCATTTCAGACACGATGCCGGGCAGGTTCATCGGGTCATGCGCCGCCACGGCGAGGTTGTCGGAAATCTCCAGCGCCCGCCAGGTCACCACTTCGATGCCTTCGTTGCGGATATACTCCACCACCATTTCGGTCAGCGGCTTCATGTAGGGCGCGACCACCGCGACCTTCTTGGCGCCGATCGCCTTGATCCCCTCGACCAGCGCACCAGCGGAGGTCACCACCGGGGCTTCGGCGTCGTTGTCACGGGTCACCCCGTGCAGACGCTCCTGCGATGTGCGGTGATAACCGTGGCCCATCGACATGATTGCCACGAGGCAGGCATAGCCCATCACATCAACCTTGGCATCCGACAGTTCCAGCGCGCAGCGGTCGCTGTCGGCATCCATCTTCGCCAGCTCTTCCTTGGTCACATGTTTCATCCGCATCCGCGACGAATGGAAGGTGAACCGTTCCGGTGCGATGGCCTCCCGCGCACGCAGCAGCGCCGGAATTTCGGTCTCCATCGTGATGTTGGAACTGGGGACGATCTGGCCGATCCGATAGGGTTTCATGTCCTGCACCTGTTTGTGTACCAATTAATTCCTGTGTAGTTTTTTGTTCGTATAGAAACAAGTTTAAAAAATGCATCTTTTGTGAATCCAAGTATTTTCAACAACTTAACGATTCAACATATGTGAAAAATCAGCCGCAAACGGCCGCAAATAGCCTGGGGGCGGCTCATTTCTCACTGCGGTGGAGCGGCTGTCCTCGCGGCCGCCGAGCCGAAGCGAATCGGCTAGCGTGAACGGGCTGGCTCCGCCCAGAAAGCCTGGCTGCGCGCCTGCACTTGAAGGTTTCGGGTGAATGCGCGCCGCCGCGGCACGGTAATGACACGTCCAGCACGCGCCACGGCGCCCGTGGCCACAACAGTCAACGGCACCAAGTTAGAGACACGCGCCCGTAAAGCCCGACCAACGGCCCGCTTCGCCTTTAGTTCCCTAGCAGAGCTTGGCCAGCAAGCGCAAAAAGGTCTCGCTTTCGCGTTTGGTCAGCGGCGCCAGTGTCGCCTCGGTAATTCCCATCACCACCGGCAATGCCTCTTGAATGAGGGCGCGTCCCTTCGCGGTCGACTGCAGCATGTAGCGGCGCTTGTCCTCGGTATCGCGTTCGGTAGTGACCAGTCCCTGTGCCTGCAGCCGCGAAACGACGCCCTTGGTGGTTGCCGCGTCCATCGCCACCAGCCGCCCCAGCGCGTTCTGCGAAATTGGCCCGGTCATCTGCACCAGCCGGAACAGCATCGAAAACTGGGTTGCGGTCAGCCCCCCGATCATACGGTCCGTGAAAATGGTCTGATGCCGCTGATAGGCCTTACGCAGCAAGAAACCGATCTGCTCGTCCAGCACGTATTCCGGCGCGAAACGCTCTCTCTGTTCAGAAGTTTCGTCGTGGCTCCGGGATGCCATATGCTGGTCTCTCCAATGTTCTCTTCCAGTCTAACCGTTTACATGGCTCAGCCGCAGAGGCAACCTTGCCATGCGGATCTGAATATCTGCGGGCCAATTATCCCCTATTTTCAGACTGCCTGTATGCACACATCTTAACCATTTCCGGAATGACGCGCGTCAAGCGGGCAAAAAAGCAGGCAGTCAGCCATTGCACAGCGCGCAAAAATTTGTTTGTATACATCCAAAAATGCACCTGGAATGCAGCTTTGATCCGGGAAATGCTGCAACGGCAATGGAGGTCGCTGAATGGCTGGCGCGTCAAAAACACTGCATCTGACGGTCAATGGCACAGACCATAAACTGTCTTTGGATCCGCACCGAACGCTTCTTGACATCCTGCGCAGCGAGCTGGGCCTGACGGGGCCGAAGTACGGCTGCGGCATGGCTCAGTGCGGGGCGTGCACGGTGCTGGTCGACGGCGCCCCTGCGCGGGCCTGCGTAATGCGGGCAGGCAAGGTTGGCAGGCGCGAGATCATCACTTTGGAAGGTCTTGCCGACCGCAAAACCGGCGATTTACATCCTGTTCAGGCGGGATTCGTGGCGGAAGAAGGCGCGCAGTGCGGCTATTGCCTCAACGGTATGGTGATGAGCGCCGTGGCTCTGCTGCAACAAGAACCTCATCCGGATGAAGCGCGCATCAGAGCAGCTCTGGCCCACAACCTTTGCCGGTGCGGCACCCACAAGGAAATCATTGCTTCCGTCCTGCACGCAGCACGGCTGATGGCCGCCAGGCCGGCACAGCCCGAAGCGGCGCCTGCATCAGAGACTGAGACCGCAAAGGCCTGTTCCGCATGACTGATACTCCCTTTGGAAGCCTTTCGATCCACAGCGACACCGGTTCTGGACGCCAGATCTTCGTGACCTTCGACAGCACCGGCGTGCTCACTGCCTTCAACGGGCATGTGGACCTCGGCACCGGCATCCAGACCGCCCTGGCACAGATCGTTGCCGAGGAAGCCGAGCTGCCGCTGTCCCGCGTAAAGGTCATCCTTGGCGACACCGCCCGCACTCCCGATCAGGGGCCGACCATCGCATCAGAAACCATACAGATTACCGCCGTGCCCCTGCGTGCCGCGGCGGCCCAGCTGCGGCAAGAACTCACCCGGCGCGGCGCGCGCCGCCTGAACGCCCCTGAAGAAGGCGTTGACTTGCAAGACGGCAGGATCCGCTGGAAGGACACGGCGGTTGCCTTTGAAGCACTGCTGGAGGGCCGCGAGGAAACCCTCCTCCTAGATCTCTCCACCCCAGTAAAATCGCCCGGCGACTACACCATTGTCGGCCAGAAGACCGCCCGGCGGGATCTGCCCGGAAAGGTAACAGGCCAGCACACCTACATTCACGATGTCGACGTGCCCGGAATGGTTCACGGCCATGTGGTCCGCCCGCCCTACACAGGCAGAGACAGCGGACCATTTATTGGCACCAGCCTGATCGGCTGTGACGAGGAGGCCGTGCACCACATGCCCGGTTTCCTCGCAGTCATTCGGCAGGGCGACTTCCTGGGTGTTGTCGCCAACCGCGCCGATCAGGCGCAGGCCATCGCCGAGGCGCTTCCGGTCCAGTGGCGTCAACCGCCCGCGGCACCAGACCTCAGCGACTTGCGGCATGCGATCCGCAATCAGCCCGCGACCCCCCGCGCGCTCGACCGTTCAGGCGACTTTGACCAGGGCATGACAGAGGCCCAGACCACCCTCTCGCGCACCTATGTCTGGCCCTATCATTTGCATGGCTCCATCGGGCCTTCCTGTGCGGTGGCGGACTGGAACAACGGCGCGCCTGTCGTCTGGTCCGGCAGCCAGAACCCGCATATGCTGCGCGGCGACCTCGCGACCCTGACCGGCCTTGCACCCGAAAAAATCGAAATCCGGCGATATCAGGCGGCGGGCTGCTATGGCCGCAACTGCGCCGATGACGTCTGCGGTGATGCGCTGCTGATGGCGCGCGCCCTGGGCCGGCCCGTGCGGGTGCAGCTAACCCGGTCTCAGGAACATCTGTGGGAGCCAAAGGGCGCAGCCCAGCTGATGGACATTTCCGGCGGTCTCAAGGATGGTGCGCTGCACGCCTACAGCCTTGACACCTGGTATCCGTCGAACCGCGGTCCCAACCTGGCGCTGCTCCTGACGGGAGCCGTCTCCCCCGAGCCGCGCCCCTCGGACATGGGCGACCGTACCACCGTGCCGCCCTACCGCATCCCTCACAAGCGGATCACCGTGCACGACATGGCACCGATCGTCCGCGCTGCCTGGATGCGCGGCGTCTCCGCCCTGCCCAACACCTTTGCCCACGAAAGTTTCATCGACGAAATGGCCCATGAGGCGGGCGAAGATCCGGTCGCCTTCCGCCTGCGCCACATAGACGACCTCCGCGCCGCCGATCTGATCCGGCGCACCGCCGAAGCCGCCGGCTGGGATGCCCGCGAAAAACCCCGGCTGCGCCGTGAGGGGCGGATGGCCTATGGCACCGGCTTCGCCTATGCCACCTACGTGCACGGGCCCTTCCCCGGCACGGCTGCTGCAGCCGCAGCCTGGGTCTGCGACGTGGCCATCGACATGGATACTGGCGAGGTCACCCTGACACGGGTCTTCGTCGGACAGGACCAGGGCCTGGTTATCAATCCCGACGGAGTGCGCCACCAGATCCACGGCAACGTAAACCAGACCGCAGGCCGGGTGCTGCGCGAAGAGGTGAGCTTTGACGAGATCACGGTGACGCCGCAAAGCTGGGCCAATTACCCGATCATGACCTTCCCCGAGGTGCCAGAGATCGAGACCATGCTGGTCGAGCGCCCGGACGAGCCCGCCCTCGGGGTGGGTGAAAGCGCCGCGGTGCCCTCGGCCGCCGCGATCGCAAATGCGATTTTCGACGCCACCGGAGTGCGGATGCGCGAGGCACCCTTTACGCCGGAAAAAATGCGTGACGCCCTCGGAATTGCGCCGCGTGATATGGCCGTGCCCGCCCTGGCCTGCCAGCCCCCTGCGCGAAAACGGCGCAAACCGCGCGCGCTGGCCGTGGCGGCAGCTCTTGGCGGCGCACTGACCGCCGGCGCCATCGCACTGCCGTTGGCGCGCGCGATCCCCGCAGGCTCCGCTCCTGGCGCGGCCAGCTTCTCGGCGGAACTGCTGGAACGCGGTGCGCAGGTCTTTGCCGCCGGCAACTGCGCCACCTGCCACACTGCTGACGGGGGCACGCCCAATGCGGGCGGCCGTCCGGTCGAAACGCCCTTTGGCACCATTTATACAACCAATCTGACCCCGGACCCAGAAACCGGCCTCGGTCAATGGAGCTTCGCCGCCTTTGACAGGGCAATGCGCCAGGGGATCAGCCGCGAGGGACACAACCTTTACCCGGCCTTTCCCTATACCTCCTTCGCCAGGATGAGCAGTGACGACATGTACGCGCTGTATGGTTACCTCCAGACGCTGCTGCCGGTGCAGTCAGAGACGCCAAGGGCGCAGATGATCTTCCCCGCCAACCTGCGCCCAGCCAATGCGGTCTGGAATGCGCTGTACCACCGGCCGACGGAAATCACCGGCGACCCGGCCCAATCCGAAGAGTGGAACCGGGGCCGCTATCTGGTGGAAAGCACGGGCCATTGCAGCGCCTGCCACACGCCGCGCAATGCGCTCGGCGCGGAAAAAACCGGCCCGGCGGCGCTATCCGGCGCAATGATCAAAGGCTGGTTCGCGCCTGCGCTCGCGGGTGAAGCGGCAGGTGCGCGCGGCTGGGACGTTGACAGCTTATATACCTATCTGCGTGATGGGGTTGCCCCCGGGCGCGCGGCCGCTTCCGGCCCGATGGCCGATGTGGTGGAAAGCCTCGCGGCGGTGCCGGATACCGATATTCGCGCCATGGCAACCTACCTCGCATCGTTGACCGAAGGCACCGCGGCCCCCGTCCCGGAACCTGTCCTGCCTGCAGCGCCGGATGCCACACACCGCCTGTTTGAAAGCGCCTGTGCCACCTGCCACGAACCGGCAATCACCGGGACGGTCACGGCAGCGCATATCCCGCTTGGCCAGTCCGTGGCCGTGCGCGCGCCCGCGCCCGAAGCCCTGCAAACGGTGATCCGCGACGGGCTGACCGCACCTCTCAGCCACGACCTTCGCGACATGCCGGCCTTCGGCGGCGAACTGAGTGAGGCGCAGATCGAATCACTCAGCGCCTATGTCCGCGCCCGCTATGCTCCGGACTTGCCGGACTGGAATTGATCGCGCCGCATGTATTTGTTCGCACAAGAACAAATAAGCTAACTCTCGATGCCGCCCTGTTTTCTGGAAAAAACAGGGCGGCTCGCATTTAAAGATGCATTTTTGCCATTGCATTCATCTGGACCGGATGCGAAATATTTGTTAGTACACAAACAATGTATTCCGTGACAGAGAGGAACTGAAATGCACTCGATCGAACAGGTGGACATCGCCGTTATCGGCGCGGGTCTCGGTGGCGCTGCGGCGATGGCGCTGCTGGATGGAGCGGGCTTCTCGGTACACACGTACGAGCAGGCGCCGGAATTCACCCGCCTTGGTGCGGGGATCCATATCGGCCCCAACGTGATGAAGGTGTTCCGCAAGATTGGGCTGGAAGACCGCCTGGCTTCCATCGGTTCGCACCCGGACTTCTGGTTTTCGCGCGACGGGACGACCGGAGACTATCTTTCCCGTATTGAACTCGGCGACTTTGCCAAGAAGGAATATGGCGCGCCCTATATCACCATTCACCGTGGTGACCTGCATGCCGAACAGATTGCGGCGCTGCCGCAGGACCGGCTGCATTTCGACCACCGGCTCACCGACATCACCGAGCGTGACAAAGATGTGCTGCTGACCTTTGCCAACGGCAAGAAGGTTGCGGCCAAACTGGTCATCGGGGCCGACGGCATCAACTCCGTGATCCGCGAAAAACTGCTCGGCGTCGAAAAGCCCCGCTTCTCCGGCTGGGTCGGGCATCGAGCGCTGGTCAACATGAATAAACTGCGGGCTTCCGGGCTTGACTTCGAACCCTGCGTCAAATGGTGGTGGGAACAGTCCCGTCATATCATGGCCTATGCGACCAAGGGCGACGGTTCCGAATACTACTATGTCACCGGCGTGCCGGTAGACGGCTGGGAGCATGAGGCCGGTTTCGTCGACAGCTCGCGCGAGGAGATGGAAGCGATCTTCGGCGGCTCGCATCCAATGGTGAACGCGTTGATCGACGCCACAGAGGAAGTCACCAAGTGGCCCTTCTGGAACCGTGATCCGCTGAACCTCTGGAGCCAGGGCCGCCTGTGCCTTCTGGGCGATGCCTGCCACCCGATGCGCCCGCACATGGCCCAAGGTGCCTGTATGGCGATTGAAGACGCCGCCGTACTGACCCGCAGCCTGGTGGAAACCGGCACCGATGACTACTCCACCGCTTTCAGCATTTATGAAAACACCCGCCGCGAACGGGCCACCAGGGTGCAGACTATTTCCAACGCGAACACATGGCTAAAGGAGCCGGAAGACCCGGCGTGGGTCTATGCCCACGACCCGTTAAGCGTTCAACTCGGCTAAGTGCCCTCCCCACTCTAGAGCTCGAATGAACGTGCGCGGCCATTCTCTCTGAATGGCCGCGTCTTTTGCTGCAACGGCTTTGCCAGGTTGCTGACGCCGCAGGAGGGGGGAGTTCTCGCGGCCATGCTGAACGGTGTTGTCACACAAACCTACCCACAATCGCTTGCGTTGCGATTTGGCCATAGCTGACAACGATGAACCCGCCGAACGTCAGCTACAAGCGCCACCGCTTTCCACGCCCTCGGGATCCGCTGGTGACACGCCACTTGCAACGGCCGTCCCAGTGTCATCAATGACGCAGACCGAAATCTCCTTCAGCGAAACGTCCAAACCGGCATAATAATTCATGGTCGTTCTCCTCACGGCATTTTCTCGTGAGGCCAACATACCGGACCTCGTTCGCCATCGGAGAGCGACCGCCGCAATCACACCATGTATGGAGATACGCGGTTCAGTTCCAAATCAGGTTGGCGGGTTGATTATCCCGCTGTAAATTTCTGGTTTTACTGAACCCGGTCTTTCCGATCATTTGCCCTTACACTCAAAGACCTCCTCACATTCCCGGCGTACCGCCCACCGCAACGCTTACGCGGCGGCGATGGCCGGATCTCTGTAATCCTCGTGTTTCACCAACATGGCCCATAACCTGCGCGCCATCTTATTTGCGAGCGCAATAGCGACGACCATACGTGGTTTCCGTGCGAGCATCTTTTGGAGCCAAGATCCTTCAGGGGCGCCCTTGTGAACCGCCACTTTCACGACGGACATGGCAGTTATCGGACCGATGCCTGGCATGGTCTGAAGACGGCGTGCGTTATCGTCTCTTGTCGCTTCGATGCGCACCTGCTTTTCAAGCCTGCCTATCTGTTCTGTTAGCGTGCGATCTGGCCAAGGTAGATTGATCCAACATCTGTCACCACTTTTGGCAGACCGTTCTCGGGATCTTCCAAGAATTCCCACAGACGTTTGATATTTGCGGTCGTCTTTGGTGCCACCCGGCCAAACTCGGCGAGATGAGCCCGCAAGGCGTTGATCAGCTGCGTGCGTTGCCTCAGGAGCAGGTCACGTGTCCGGAACAAAACTGCCCTACTTTGTTGCTCATGACCGCGTTGCACGAATAGCGCTCGGGCCGCATTTTCCCCTTTCCCCGGTTTGTTATGCGACACGCTCATAGGCTGCACGACCGAGACGGGTC
>NZ_JBVVXU010000060.1:0-9878 GCF_055902035.1 Leisingera sp. SA215
AAGTGAAACACCCGGTCCCTTCCCGAACCCGGAAGTTAAGCACTGCCGCGCCGATGGTACTTGGGCTCAAGCCCTGGGAGAGTAGGTCACCGCCAAACCTAGTAAAATCCAAATCTCTCGCAACGATACAATAATAACCTGACGCGGGATGGAGCAGCCAGGTAGCTCGTCAGGCTCATAACCTGAAGGTCGCAGGTTCAAATCCTGCTCCCGCAACCATCGTTTCCGACCAAGCCCCTGCAAACAGCGGGGGCTTTGTTGATTCAGCGCTCCCCAAAGCCATGATCCCGGCCAATTCCCCTATGAGTTCAAGCTGATGGCCGCCGGGCGCATCCGCGTCCGGAACCATCCGCACCTGCGAAATCAGCGCCCGCAGCGACGCCGTCGCCTCCCGCCGCACTTCCGGCGCGTTCAGCGACCGGGCGAGATCCTCGACCATCTCGCGGTAGCGCTGCGAAAGGCTGGGATGCAACCGCAGGGCAGGGGGCTCCGGGTTGTCCGCGATGACCGCCTCAAGGCGGGCCTTCTCCGCTTCCAGTTCCGACATCTTGGCCTTCAATGACGCATGGTACATGCCGTCTTCGATGGCCTTCAGAATGCCCGCGATCTTTCCCTCCACCTTCTTCAGGGAGGTCTCCGCCTTCTGGCGCTCCTGGGTGGCTCCGGCAGCGGCTTCATTGAAGGCTTTACGGTATTCCTCCGCGAACTGCGCCAGCAGGTCCGGTGCCAGCAGGCGCTGCTTCAGCCCGGAGAGAACCCTCTCTTCCACTTCTTCCCGGCCGATGGTGGCGCGGTTGGTGCAGATCGCGGCCCCCTTGTTGCGGGCACCCGCGCAGCCATAGCGGGTCTTGTTGATCAGCGTGTAGCTGGCGCCGCAGCAGGCGCAGCGCAAAAGGCCCGACAGAAGGTAGGTCGGCCGGCGCGCGCGTTCCAGCTTCGGCCGTTCCGTCAGAACGCCTGCCGGGTTCATTGCCTGCCGCACCTCTCCCTGGCGCGTCTTCACTGCGTGCCAGAGCTGGTCATCCAGAATACGCAGCTGTGGGACTTCTTCGATCTTCCAGTCTTCGGGCGGGTTGAGGCGTGACAAGCGTTTGCCGGTGTCCGGGTTGGTATCATAGGTCAGCCGGTTCCAGACCAGACGCCCGATATACAGCTCGTTGTTCAGGATACCGGTGCCGCGCTTGATGTTCCCGGAGATCGTCGAGGGGTTCCAGACTCCGGTGCCCTTGCCGCTCTGGGGAGCAGGCACTGCTTCGGCGTTCAGCGCGGCAGCGATTGAGCGCGCGGAAAGGCCGTCTGCGTAATCCCGGAAGATCCGTTTGATGACGGCGGCCTCCTCCGGTTCGATCTCCCGGTCACCGGTGCTGACCGTGCCGTCGGGCAGGATCTCGCGCTTCACCCGATAGCCGTAGGCAATCCCGCCAGCGGATTTGCCCCTGGAAATGCGTCCTTCCAGACCGCGGCGTGTCTTCTGGGCCAGGTCCCGAAGAAACATGGTGGACACCAGTCCGCTGACGCCGACCTTCATGTCATCCAGTTCATTCTCAGCAGCTGTGTGGAGCCTGACCCCGAAGTAGCTCATGCGCTTCAGCAGGGTTGCGGAATCCGCCATGTCCCTGGAAAGGCGGTTTTGGCTTTCGGCGACAATGATGTCGATCTGACCGCATTCTGCTGCCTGGATCAGGCTCTGGTACCCCGGACGAAGGGTGTTTTTTCCGCTGAGCGCGTGATCGGTGAAAACCTCCGTGACCTGCCACCTGTTCTGCTCGCACATGCGGCGGCAGAGCCGGATCTGGTCTTCGACGGATGTGTCTTTTTGCTTGTCTGTAGAGTATCGGGCGTAGATGGCAGCGCGGAGACCGGGGGTTGTGTTCATGGCTTATTCCTTCGAAGGCTGTTGGCTCCTCTGTGCCGCGATGTCTTCGTGAGCAGCCTGGCGGGCGAGGAGCCTTATGATGTGCAGAAGCGAGGCCGGACAGTTGGCCTGGCCGTTTGTCTGAGGTGTACCGGAGAGACAGGCTGTCTCCTGGCAATTGACATAGCTCTTTTGGTCCCGCGCCATTGGCCGAGGTCTCCCGCCGCTCCCGGACACAGGCCCGGGGCGCTCTTCTGATGCTGCTGATCTGGCCGGGAACTGCCCCGGCGGCTGTTGGCTTCATCATAACGGGAGCGTGAGGGCGGCGGGCCCCGTGAAAGCGGGGAAGATGCCGCCCCGTGCCGGGTTTATGTGGATAACCTGGCTGGCGAGGGTCTTGTCTGGCGCCGCGCGGCGGCGCCGGGAGGTTTGCTTTTTGGACAGCGTTGGGGCGCAAACCATTTCCGGGAGGGAGTTATCCGGAACCTGGGCTGAATGCAGTGGCTTCGTTTGAATTATCATCTCCGGTGACTTCCGGATCATCATTCGGGCCGGGCTTGCGGGGCACGGCCTGCAGCCAGGACTTTATGGTGCTAGCACCAAACTCCCGTTCCCGGATCAGAACCGAGGCCATTTCCTGCAGCAGGTGCCTGTGTGGATACAGGAGGGCGCGGGCTAAGTCCTCGGCATGGTCAAGCCGCTCCTGCAGGCGTTTGCGCTCGCTTGCCGTGAGGCGGGCCGGGTCCTGCGGCCCGAACCATGCGTTACCATGAATGCCGAGGCCGAGTTCATAGTCCATCGCCAAGGATAGCTGCGCTGCTTTCGCGAGATCCGAGGCTGAGCCTCCGCCCGCCCCTGCGGAGATCGTCCCGAACACGAGCCGTTCCGCTGCGCGGCCTGCGAGGTGGATCGTCATCTGCCGGTCGAAATCCGCCTCCAGTCCAGCGCTCGGGGGCGCGGTGCGTTCGGTCAGCCCTCCGGTGGGAGAGAGGCAGACACGTTTGATCTCCTCCCCGTACAGCCAGGCGGAGATGACGTGCCCGCATTCATGCACGGCGATGCGCTCATCCAACTGGCTTCGGTATCCTTGTTCTTGGTTAAGGATCTGCTCAAGAAATCCGGGATCAAAGCTGCGCCCTTGGCGCCGCGCTCGCGCCCGGGCGTCGCGAATTTTTGCATCGATCATGGCGGGGGTTCGCCCGGCGAGTTTGCGGGACAGCAGGCACAGATCTTGCCCGGAGTCCGGAAAGGCCTTCTCAAGCATGACCAGGATCTGCTGCCGGGTCGGAAGCGGCATCTCGTGATGCAGGTCGAAACGGCCTGGCCGGAGGATGGCCGGGTCGATCTTTCCCGGAAAATTGGTGGCGCCGATCAGCAGAATGCCCTCTTCGCGGTGCAGCAAATCGATCTGCCGCAGGAACTCGTTGATGACCTGCTGGCGGTAGGCCTGATTGCGGTCGCCGGTGTCGGCGCGAGACCCGGAGCTGTCGACCTCATCAATGAACAGCACGCAAGGTTTGCGGGACTTGGCATTCTGGAAACACGCCAGCATTGCCGCCAACATATCCCCCAAGTGACCCCGCGCCTGCCAGGCGCCGAAAGAGCCCTGGATCAGGGGAACCCCGGCAGAGGCAGCGATAGCCTTGGCAAGCACGGTTTTGCCGGTTCCGGGTTCGCCGTAGACCAGCAGCGAGCGCGACATGGCGCTCCACTCGATCTCACCGCGCTGCCAGCTGTGGAGGTCCGCGACCAGATCTGCCGCCGCACTGTGCGCGGGAGAGGTGCCGTTAATGTCCTCCAGGGACAGCCCGTGGACCCCGCCAGCGTGCCGCCGGGGCCGGGAAACCGCCGCAGCGAGGCGCTCTGCTGCGCTGCGGGCATCCGGGGCCCGGAGCGCCAGCAGCACATCCGGATCGCCCAAACCGGCCAGCGCACTGTCGTCAGGGAGGACCGGTCCCACGGTCTCTCTGTCGATTTTGCCGGTTGCGCTGTGACTGTGTTCCAGCTGCGTGATGAGGATATCGCGGCTCAGCGGCTCCAGCTTCACGGGGTCGGGTAGGACCGTACTGAGAGTGTCCGGGAGGCTTTCGCCGTCGGGCAGTAGAACCATTAGCGGGCAGGGCTGCTGCAGCGCTTCGCACAAGTTGCGCTCCAACCGGTAGAGATCGCCAGTCCGGGACGTACCAGTTGAGGTTGCAACTTGAAGTACCCGGAGTGTCTGCCCGTGGGGCTGTTCATCTCCGTGGGTGGTGACCTTCCAGTCTTCGGGCAGAATACCGCAACGGCAGACTGCCAGGATTTGATCGGCGTCCGCGGTGCGGAACCCGGAGAGCACGGTCACGGAACCCGGAGCCAGCACCGTGTCCATGACATTCCGGGATGAGGTGAAGGTGGCCGCAAGCCGCAGCGCAATCAAGCTCCGGCTCGCGGGCAGAACGGTTGCAGGGCGGCTGCGCCCCTGGTCGTCCAGCGCCCAGCCGTCGATGCCGGTCTCGCGGAGCTGATCGAGCTCTGCGCTGTCCCGGTGCTGTGTCTTGGGGAGGTCGTTGAGTGCGTTTAGGAGATTGGATTTGCGTTGGTCTAGGGTGGCGGCGGTGCGTTTGTCAGCCGCGTTGATTTGATCTGAGATCATCCGGCGCAGGACCTGTTTGCCAAACGAGACCCAGGCCGGACGTGAGGGGTGAGATGAGAACTGTGGCATCGGTTGTCTCCGGGTAAAAAGCAGGCAAGGGGGCGCCGCCCTCCCCGGACTCGGGGGTGGCTGGGGCGGCGCTGAGAGGGCGGATGAAGGAGTGTCAGGCGGCGCTGTCAGTGGCGATCTCGTCCAGCATCCGGAGGATCTCCCGGGTCACATCCGGGAAATAGATCTCGCTTCGGACATTGATGGACCCGGAATAGAGATCGGGCGGCGCGATGCTGTCCGGGAAGGCGTCCTTGAGCCTGGCATGCAGTCGCTTCTCTGTCTGCAAGGCAAGTTGCCCGGTCGCCATCGGGACAGTCATCAGGATCTGCGCATCCAGTCCGCGGTGCTTCATCAGCTGGTGACGCAGACGGGAATCCGGGTTCCGGGAAAAGCCCAATTTTACCAGCTGTGCCCCGTTCGGAAGCTTGAACTGCATGGCGTAGAGATGGCTTGGCGCGGCGGGCCAGTCGTCACCGCAGTTGCTGCAGCCAAACCTTCCGGTTTGCATGTTGACCCGAGCGATCCTTTGGGTGTGCCCGCATTCCAGATGACGGTACAGACGATAGTTCGGGTCCCCGTCCGGATCGGGGCCGATCAGCTCCCAGCCCTGAGCGGCGGCTTCCTCTTGTTCCTTCCGGGAATGGCAGAGTTCGCAGCGCACGTCGCAGATCCCCGCGGCCGCGCGCTTGATCAGTTCGAGCTGCCGCCGCAGGTGGTGACCGCAGTCTGCAATGTACAAACCGTAGTGCCGGTCTTCCGGATCGCGGCCGGCCCATTGCAGCCCGGCTGCCGCGGCATCGTCGCTCCAGTGCGCTTCGATGCAATGCGGGCATTCGGGCTGGTTGTTCATCAGCACGAAGAGCTTGCTCATGTGCGTTGCTCCGCAGGTCTGGCAGGACAGGAGCAGGTGGTAGCGGTCCTTCACGCGCTGCAGGATATCAAAGCCTTTGCTTGCGGCGGCGTCGCGCCATTGGGGATGGATGGTGAGCGGAAAAGTCGGATTTGCGGATTGGGTCATGAAAAGTTCCAGTCAGGCAAAGGGACAGGGGACGGCGGGCGCGTGGAGCGCCGGCCGGGGTAAATTCGGACAGGTACAGGACATGGCGGACGCAGGCGGGGAGATCCGCTGCGGGTGCCAAGTCAGGCGTCGTTAGGGGAGATTGGGGCCGGGCTAGGCCGGGGTGAAGTCAGGCGCCGTCGAGGCCATCTCCACGATGGCGTCAACGTGCCGGGCAGCCCGGTTCAGCGCCTGGCGGGCACCGGGATCTTCCGTGCTGAAAAGCTCACGATGCTCATACATCAGATGCTGAAGATGCTGGGCCTCGTCCGGGCTTGTGGCCTCGATCAGAAAATGCAGCAGCATGCTCATGCGCTGCAGCGGCAGGTCGCAAGACGAGGACGGCGGAGCTGAGAAGACATCAGACGCCAGCCGCAGGCAATCCTGCCATTGGTTCTCGGCGGCTTCGGCAAAGCCAGACGTGGCCGGGTCCCAGCTCATCGAATGCGACAGGTCGCGCTCCAGCTCGATCGCGGCATCCACCGCGTCGTTCAGCTCAGCGAATGTCCGGGAAATCGGGGTAGTACCCTCATCGGAAATCGGGCAGGGCAATGCTGGGCGCAGGTCTTTTGCCGCGCTCGAGCGCGTGATAACAGGTGCGATAGTCATGTTGGTCTCCTCAGCCGAGATCAGTGTGATTAGGGCGTAAGCAAGGGGTGGAGCCCTTGCCTACGCTCGCTATTATATGGTACCAAAAAACCGAAAATCAATACGAGATTCGCTGGCATGGCAAAAAAAACCAGAGGAAGACCGGCGGTCGATACGGAAGCTGTGAACCTGCGATTGCCGCGCGAGATGATCGAAGTTGTTGATGCTCAGAGGCGAAATGAAGAAGACCTTCCGACACGGCCAGCCATGATCCGGAGGATGCTTAAGCAGTGGTGTCATGATCGCGGCATAGACGTCGAGGAATAGTCTGCTTCGAAAAAGATAAGCGCTACATTCATCCAGATTATCGAGAAACAATAAGGCATTCTTGGCCCCC
Organism: Leisingera sp. SA215; assembly: GCF_055902035.1. Taxonomy (NCBI): domain Bacteria; kingdom Pseudomonadati; phylum Pseudomonadota; class Alphaproteobacteria; order Rhodobacterales; family Roseobacteraceae; genus Leisingera; species Leisingera sp. SA215. The sequence goes on from NZ_JBVVXU010000060.1 coordinate 6,581, forward strand.
GGCAGGGCGGGGTCAGGAGGGCGTCCGAGGAAATGTCTCAAGAAAGCCCCAAGGTTTTGGGCTCGTCTGGAGAACCAAGGCCAACCTTCCCGGACACCGGCAGGTGGCGGTAACAAGCCAATCTATACATTTCAAATGCAAGGCCGGGGCACCGGCCGCGCAAGCACCCGCAGGGCTGCTGGAGCGCCTCCCCGGCGTCAGGGGCAGACGAGGTAGCTTCAGCTACATATAGTCTGTCCCTATGGGGAGCATTTGGGCGCGTGCGGCGCACCATCTTATACTGCCCCAAGTCTCAGAAAAACAATATGGCAACAGAAACCCGATAATTTACAGGGTGTTATGGGGCGGATCCGCTTTTGCGTTTTCGCCGAGGTCGCGTACTCAATGAAAAAAGGAGTACCGCGAAATGGCATACCAATTCGTCCATATCGAAACTTATTCCCGCAAGCCAAGGAAGGTGAAGGGGACCAAAGATCAGTGGAACTGTGCGCGTCAGGTGTTTGAGGAAGCGCAGCGCAACCCGGACTTCTCCATGCATGTCGAAAACCCGCGCGCGCCGCTGCCGGTTCTGAGCCAAGGGGCGATGGCCCTCAGTGATCTTCAGGCGCTGCACGATCGGCGATGCAGCGAAATCCGGGAAACCGTGACCGCGAAATCCGGAAAAACCTACAGCCGCAGCCTGCGGTCCGATGCGCCGACATTGTACACTGAGATCCATTCACACCCCATGCCGTCCAAGGATTTCTTGGCGGATCGGGCAAGGCACCGGAAGGAGATCGCCCGGTGGGCGGACTTGGCTGTGCGGGATTTCCGGAAGCGGATGCCGCAAGGCGTCGCCTTCGCTGGGGTCATTCACCTGGATGAAGCGCATGTTCACATGCACATCCTCGCACTGAATGCGGGCGATCCCCGGTTGGATGCGAACAAGCTGCACGTGGGGAAGGCGGCGGCTGCGGTATACCGGGCCGCGCACGACAAGCCGCAGACGCTTTCGTCATTGCCGAAGCCGGAATTGCTGCCAAAACCGAGAAAGCCGAAGAAGCCGCGGCCCAGCAAGAACCGGGTCACCCAGAAAAAGAATATGGCAAAACACGAAAGGGCATTGGCCGAATGGCAGGCCGCTTGCGCCAAAGTCGAGGCCGCCAATGCCAGAAAGCTCGAAGAATGGTCGGAAGAAAACGGGCGCCATCTGCATGCCGCCCGGAAGAAAAGATCCGGGAAGAACCCGGAGAAGGCCGTTTTCACGGCGGCGATGAAAGCTTTCCAAGACCGCTACTACGAAGCGGTCGGCAGGCCCTGCGGGCTTCTCCGGAAAGGGCCAGGCCACGAGCGCCTGACGACCAAGCAATACGCTGCGCGTAAAGCCGGGGCCAAAGCCCGGGCGGAGGAGCAGCTGGCGAACCTACGGTTCGAGACCAAGCTAGAGGAAAGGGAGCAGGCGCTGGAAGCGCAGGCACGCCGCGTCGCGGCGGAAGAAAATTCTTTGAAGAAGAAGGAGGCAGAGGTCACGGCAAGAGAAGAAATGGTATCGAGAAGGGAGAGGGAGGTTGAAGCCAAAGAACGGGTTTTGGAACAGGTGACAGAGCAGATCCGGCTGCGGGAGGCGAGCTTGACAGAGCGGGAAGCTGAACAAAGCCTCCGGGAAGAAGAGGCGGGGGCAGTACTGGGACGGGCTGAGGCACTTAATTTGGGGTTGGAACTGATTCGAAGAGATCAGCTGCGTTGGGTCCCCGATAGAAAAGGTGATGGGGGCAGGCTGGTGCATGGCCCGCGCGATGCTGCGGAACGCCCGCTGCCTCTGAAGATGCATGCCCGGCTTGAACCAGCAATGTCGCTGCTCGAAATCCTTCTGAAAATCATCGCAGAGATCATTGAGGACGCATTGCACGAACGGCGAATGGAAATTGCCCGGGACGCTGAGGCCGTGGCGGAATGCCGAAGGCGGCTGGATTTGCGGGAAGATCCTGTCCTTACCGGGATCTTGCAACGCGGCACCCAAGACCAGAGATTTGATTTTTGACATCGGAGAAAGGTCAGCTGGGAATTCTCAGCCTGGAGGTTATGGCAGTAGGGGAGGCGCTGCGCTTATGTTGGACGCCAGCAACGCGCAGGAAGCGCCCTTTACAAAGTCGGCGGATCCGGCGACATGGCGAGCGATCCATGCCGCAGTCGCACGAGGAAGAGCTGACCTTTGCCGCACGTGCAGCCGCCGGCCACATTCGAACGGCGGGGATGCGGGCATCATGGAACTGCAGCGCGGTCTGTGGCAGCATCCCGACATGATCGAATTCCGCACTCTCGCCGATGACCATCCCGACCTCGTACATTCTCCGCTGCTTCGGGGCGCTCTCCTCACCCTGCAATATGCGCAGAAGCACGGATCAATCGGTCTGACCAAAACCAAGGCCTTCAAACGCGTCTTCGTCCATTGGGCTGTCGAGAATTTCGACTGGCCGGGGAAAAGCGCAGAAGAGATGTTCCGCTACAACAAGGTGATCAATGAATATGAGTTTCCCCCGCTCGAGATTTTGCATTTCCTGCTGATTTCCCAGCGCCTGGGACGTCACTTCAAGGGTGAGTTTCGGCTGACCAAGCGTGGTACAGAGCTGGCGCAAGCCCCTGGCCGCCTGTTTGCCGAGCTGATCCCATACTTTGTGTTCCGGATCGATCACGCTTCCTATGCACGCTTCGACGACCGCCCCTTCGGAGAATGGGACGTCTGGATGAACGTGATTAACGTAGAGGCCGATTATGGCACGACCGAAGCTGCCTTGTTCGAATCCTTCTATGGTGAGCCACAAGATTGGCACACCGCAGGGTGGCGGGAGATGGCCGCGTTTTCAGCTTGCGTGCTGCGGCCGCTCGAATGGGCGGGATTGCTTATCGAGCCCCGCGAAGACGGCGTCGGCACGCAGGTGCGTCATGTTTTTAAGACCCCGCTCTGGCGGAGCGCACTCAACCTAGGCTCAGGATGCATTGATTTCCGCCGCACTGCATGATTCACGGCTCGGAAAATGGAGCTGTGACATGAGCGATCTTTTCTGGCTGACCGACGAGCAGATGGCCAAGCTCACCCCCTTTTTCCCGAAGCCGCATGGCACAAGCCTCGGGCCGATGACAAACGGGTGCTGAGCGGGATTATCTTCATCAATCGCAATGGGTTGCGCTGGGGAGATGCCCCCGACGCCTACGGGCCGCACAAAACGCTCTACAGCCGGTGGAAGCGTTGGAGCGAAAAAGGTATCTTCGCGCGGATGATGGCCGGGCTGGCCGCCGAACACGGCGAGAAAAAGACGGA
>NZ_JBVVXU010000061.1:0-9810 GCF_055902035.1 Leisingera sp. SA215
GGACCGAGGCTATGACGCCGACTGGTTCCGAGAGGCGTTACAAGACAAAGGGATACGCGCCTGCATCCCCGGCCGAAAGCAACGCAAGATCCCGGTCAAATTCGACAAGCGCCGGTATAAGCGGCGAAATCGCATCGAGATCATGTTCGGAAGGCTGAAGGACTGGCGGCGCGTGGCAACCCGCTATGACCGCTGTCCGAAAGTCTTCCTCTCAGCCATCGCCCTCGCTGCAACCGTCATCTTCTGGTTATGAATCCTGACCCTAGATCGCCAGCCAGGAACACATGAGCGGAATGCGTTGTGATTACCTCAACCGGCGCGCCGACTCCGTAAGTGGACGGATCACTTAGAAAGGCCACCGCTTCTGCCTGCTGGATTTCATCTGGATGCATTGGATTACCCTCGCCGCAGCGTACCAAGGGCACCGATTTGCCGCCTTGACCAAAGTCAATGGGCATCTTTTTTTGCACGTCCGCTCCTGTCTTCAGCACTCCGAATCCAATCTGGATCAATGCGCGCGGATTTCCTGCCAGGTAGACTCTGTTTATCCTGACTGGAGGCAGAAAAATGGCCAATACTTCTTCACAAATCCGTCCAAACAGCAGGCTGACAGGCAGGGCCGCCGCCGTCTTTGGCGTAACCTTCTCTTTCGCAGCCATTCTTCTCAGTGGCGCCGTCCTTTTTCTTGCACCGAAGGGCAAGGTTTCGAACGCCGCGGATTGGGATGCGCTGGGGCTGGACAGGCAGGACTGGAGCGATATCCATATCGTTTTGGCGGCGCTTTTCGCCGGCTTTTCGTTGTGGCACGCAGCGCTTCACTTCCACGTGTTCAAGACGCTTATCTTCGGCAGCATAATGTCACCGCAGGGTCACCGGCTGGAGGCGGTGATAGCGATACTTGCAGTTGCCGGCATAACAGCGCTGGCCCTTCTTCAGCTTCCGCCGGCCAGTTGGCTGCTCGGCCTCAATGAACTCTTCAAACATGAGTTCTGGGTCCAGTGAAATGTGGTGACGACTGTCGGAAAATGTCCTTGATCCCGGATTGATCAGGATCATGGCGCCGTCCGGCAGACCTGATCTACTGGTCCATGCGGTTTGCACACCCGCTTGCCGCAGCCTGTAGAATGGAGGCCCGCCATGCAACGCAGAACGTCTCTCTTTGTGCTCTGCAAGGATACCAGCGACACGTCAATCACCGCTGCCGCCGAAGCGGCGCGGGAACAGGAAGCGCATATGGCTTGCCTGCTGCTGGATACCATGCCGGGCATTCCCCATTACGTCTACGGCTCCTCAATCTATGGCGGGATGACAGTACCGGACAGCTGGCTGGAACTGATGCAGCAATCCAGAACCGGCGCCGAAAGGCGCGCCGCTGAAATCAAGGAACTGCTTTCCCGCAGCGGCTGTTCTGGCGATGTGCAGTATGCAGTGGGCGCGGGAACCGACATCAGGCTGCTCACCGCGCGAAGGGCCAGTTCCTGCGACATTGCGCAAGCAGCAGAGGATCTGCGCAAGAATGAAGATGTGTTCCGGGAAGCAATGCACGGTGTCCTGTTCCAGTCGCCAATTGCGCTGATGCTGAACGGCACACCTTTTGCCTCTCCCGGCCGCGTTTTCCTGGCTTGGAACAGCAGCCTTGCGGCGTCCCGTGCGGCTCATGCTGCTCTGCCCTACTTCCGAAAGGCTCGCAAAGTAGTGATCGGCTGCTTCGATCCGGATATGTCCGACGAGCGGGATGGCGAGGATCCTGGCACCGATGTTGCCGCATGGCTGAGCCATCACGGCTGCAGCGTTACCGTATCGCAGTTTCCCAGCGGCGGGCATGAGGTCGGCCGCGGGATCCAGGAGCGCGCCAAGGAAACCGGAGCAGGCCTGGTTGTTATGGGGGCCTATGGCCATTCCCGCGTGCGGGAGGCTGTCTTTGGCGGCACGACGCGAACAATGATGGAGCAGGCGGATCTGCCTGTCCTGTTTGCGCATTAGTCCCGGCTCAGAAGACCAGCACACCGTCACTCTCCTTACTCTCTGACTTTTGCTCCGGAGTCCCCGCATGAACAGCCCCGCCCCGTTTGATGCCCATAAACCCGCAGAAACCGCGGCGCTTGTGGAATCCGCCGGAGCTGCCAAGGCAAGACTGCCGGCACCGCAGATGTTCATTCTTGCCATGCTGGCGGGCGCGTTCGTCGGCTTCGGAGCCGCGGCTTATACGATGGCGGTGACCGGTTCCGACAGTTCTGCAGGCCCGGTCCGGGTACTGGGCGGCGCGGTGTTTTCCCTTGGTCTCATCCTGGTGATCGTCGGCGGAGCTGAGTTGTTCACCGGAAATGTCCTGATGGTGATTGCCGCAGTGGATCGCAAAATACCGCTGCGCCTTCTGTTCCGCAGCTGGGGCATCGTTTACGCCGGCAATCTGGCAGGTGCGGCGGGTCTGGCAGCCGCTTTTGCTCTCACGGGCCTCTTGGACGGGCCGATGGGCGGAACAGCCGCCGGAATCGCCCAGACCAAAGCCGAACTCGATCCGCTGGAGGCCTTTGTTCGCGGCGCCTTATGCAACGGGCTGGTCTGTCTTGCCGTCTGGCTGTCCTTCGCAGCCCGCAGTGCGGCAGGTAAAATTCTGGCCGTGCTCTGGCCGGTGACAGCCTTCGTTCTGCTCGGCCTCGAGCATTCCATCGCCAATATGTATTTCTTCCCCCAAGGCTGGGCAGCCGGAGCCGCAGTCTCCCTGTCCGCAGCAGCAGCCAATTTGCTGTGGGTGACCCTTGGCAATATCGCGGGCGGGGCTGGCGGGGTCGCTCTGTCCTACTGGTTTGCCTTTCTCGGCAGCAAACCACAGCCGGAGGAGGCTGCCGGTCAAGTGCCTGCGCCTGGGCTGAGCACACGCAACCAACCCTCAACAACTGGAGAAAACTCATGAAACCGATGATAACTCTTGCTGTACTTGCCAATGCCCGTACCGCGCGCATTGTCGAAAATCATGGGCCGGGCAAGGGGTTCACTGCTTCGGCCGGGCACACATTGCAGGCACCGGCAGCGGCGGAAAACTCCGACCGTGCAGGGACCCATCCGATAACCGGCTCGCATGGGTCCGCCACATTCGAAGCCAGCGATCCCAAACAATCCGCCGAGGCGGGCTTTGCGCGCCTGATCGCCGAAGATCTGGAAAAACGTCATTCCGCTGGCGCCTTTGACCGGCTGATACTGACAGCTGCACCGCATATGCTGGGCCAGCTACGGGCGGCTTTGCCGGACGGGCTGAAGTCCACCGTAATCGGTGAAGCCGGCAAGGATCTGACCCATGTCTCGCTGGACGATATTGCCAGCCACCTGAAGGAAATCATTGCAGCCTGAAAGCTCCTAGCGCGCGGCGGCCCCGTCGCGTGCGGCTATCCTCCAGATAGGCTTTGCGCTTTTCCTGGCTGGCGCTCTCGATCGTCCCGAACACCGACCATCTGACCGGACTGATCCCGCAGAGCTTCAGAATGTTGCGCTCAAAGCTGCGTAGGGAATGCGCCAGGAAGAACCATTTATAGGCAAAAGCAGGCATCCCCATCGTGACGATGACCCGCGCGGACTTTCCTTTCAGCTTGGGGTGCCAGCCTCGTTCGCTCATGGTGAAGGCAAAACGTTGCCGGAACACCTGTTCCAGCCAGGACTTTAGAAGTGCCGACATGCTGCCCAGCCAAAGAGGATAGATAAAAACGATGTGATCTGCGGCGGCGACAGCCCGTTGCGCCTCGCTGGCGTATGCGGGTAGGCTGCCCTCCCATTCCTCGCGCGAGCGCAGGCAGGTCACGCCGCTGGCAGCCGCATCAATTACTTCAACCTGATGGCCGGCTTCGGCGGCTGCACTCCCATAGCTTTGCGCCAGCACGTGGCAGAAATGCTGTCTGGAATTGCCCGGGTGGCCCTGAACAATCAGTATCCGTTTCATCCTGTCAGCTCCGTTTTGCCTGGCCATCCTGCAGCCTGATGTTCTGCAGCACCGCCAGATACCCCATGAGATCTGTCAGGCTGATCACCCCCAGCAGCTGGCGGCCGTCTGCCACCAGGAACTTGCGGCGGCCAGTGGCCGAGATCTTTGCCATCAGTTCCGCTGCCGGCATTTCCGGGCCGACCGTGTTGTCCTCATCCGCAGGGGTATAAACGTCGCTAACCAGGGTCGTCGGCCAGTCTTCGCGCCTGGCGTGCGACAGAACTTCCGTATCTGCATAGCCCAGCAGCACGTCTCCCAGGATCACCGGCACAAAGCTCTTGCGCTCCGCCAGCATCACCTCGTCAGCCAGATATTGCAGGCTCCTTTCCGGCACCACAGTCACCGGGTCCCGTGTCATCATGACGGCAACGGTCTTGTCTTTGAACGCCGCGGCCTGCAGCTGTTGGGCATAGGTCCCCCTTGCCGCCATCAGCATAAACAGGCCAATCAGCACTTGCCACAGCGATGCGACCGGATTGCCGGAAAACAGGCCGACAACACCAAAGAAGATCAAGGCATAAGCAAAGTAGCTGCTGATCCTGGTTGCCGTGGCTGTTGCCTGCAGCAGGTTCCGGCTCCGGCTCCACAGATAGGCCCGGAAGATCCGCCCGCCATCCAGGGGAAAGGCCGGGATCAGGTTGAAGACCGCCAGTACCAGATTGATCAGCGCAAGATAGGCGAACACATGGTTCAGCACCATTTCAGGCACCAGCACCTCCCCGGCCTGTGCCAGCAGCCAGAAGCCAAACGCCAGGGCAAAGCTCATCAGCGGGCCCGCGATGGCAATCCAGAATTCACTAATGGCGGTTTCGGGTTCCGAGCCCAGTTCGGCAACCCCGCCGAAGATGAACAGCGTGATCCCCTTGATCTCGACACCGAACCGGCGGGCGACCACAGAATGGGACATCTCGTGCAGGATCAGCGAGACGAAGAAACCTAGCATCGCCAGCAACGCCAGCGTCAAATAGACACCGAACGCAGCACCCGGGTAAACCATCGGAAAGAACTGGGTCGACAGGCTCCAGGTGATCAGCGCGGCAATCAATGACCAGCTTGGATCAATCTTGATATCGAACCCTTGCAGGGTTGCGATCTTGAAGGCGTTTGAATTCATCGCACCTCTCCCCTGCTTGCAATCTAGCGCCAATGCGGTCCTGGCCCCTTGATCCGGCTCAAGCGCGGAAAACGCTGCCCGCCAGGTATGCGAGGGTGGCAGCACAGGAGCCGATCAGCAGTGTCTCCAGCCCGGACATCCACCAGGGCGCCCGAGACCAGATGCTCTTGCTGGCGCCAATGACAAAGAACACAAGCCCCGTGGCCGCAGCGGCAATCAGGAACGGATCGGACAGCGCCAGCATGAACGGCAGCAGCGGGACAATGCCTGCCAGCATGAATGCCGCAAACGTCGTGGCGGCCGCAGCCACCGGATTGGGTTCCGCGGGGGACAGACCGTATTCGCTGGTCAGCATCAGGGAAATCCACTTTTCCGGCTTGGCGGACACGGACTGCACTGCCCCCTCCAGCACGTCGCCGCTCAGACCCAGTTCCTGGAATATCTGGCGCAGCTCCTCGCGCTCCCCGTCCGGATACTGGCGGATATGGCGCTTCTCCACATCATACAGACGCCGCCGGTCGTCCAGATCCGCCTTGGTGCCCAGGTAGTTGGCTGCCGCCATCGAGAACCCGTCTGCCAGAACATTGGCGATGCCAAGAACGATGACCACCGCGGATGAAAAGCCAGCGCCTTCGACGCCAGCGGCAATTGCAAACGTGGTCACGGCGCCGTCTATGCCGCCATAGACAGCATCCCGCAGCCGCCCCGTGCTTTTGCTTCCGGCAAGACGGCTGGCGATTTCTTCCTTGCTGTGTCCGTGGTCGCGGGTCATGCCTGCAGGATGACCCAATACCGCAGAGGCCGCATTGAGGGAAGTCAAGCGGTTGCTGCCGCCCTCCCCTCCTGCCTGCGGCTGGCGAAATAGCGCAGGGTTTTCAGGATCTCTGGCACCAGCAGGATGGGCAGCACAAGCAGGCCGATCAGAACCCACTGCCCGCCCTGCAGCGGCACCGTGTGCAGCAGCACCTGCAGCGGCGGCCAGTAAACTGCAGCCACTTGCGCCCCTATTGTCACTGTAAGGGCGGCCAGCAGGAACGGGTTGCTGAAGAAACCGATCCTCCAGCACGGCAGATGCAGCGAGCGGAAGGCAAAGACACTGGCTTTTTCAAAAAGAACCATTGCGGTGAAGGCGGTGGTGCGGGCCAGATCCTCGTTCACAGGCAGCAGGTGCAGAAACACCCAGAGGCTGGCCAGCCCGGTGTAAAGGCCAAACGCCAGAATAGTCAGGATGCCGCCATTCCCGAGGATTGGCGTGTCCTTGCGGCGCGGCGGATGCTCCATCTGGTCCGGCTCGCCCTTCTCCAGCCCCAGCGCAACCGCCGTCACCCCGTCGGTCACAAGGTTCATCCACAGGATCTGGGTAGCCAGGAAAATCAACGGCCCGCCGATCAGGATGTTGATCAGCAGCGCAATAACTTCGCCGGAGTTGGAGGACAGCAGGTAGCGCACGAACTTGCGCACATTACCGAATTGCCGCCGGCCTTCGCCGATGGCCCGCACGATAGTGGCGAAATTATCGTCCAGCAGCACCAGGTCCGAGGCGTCCTTGGCCACATCCGTCCCTCGTACCCCCATAGACACACCGATATCTGCCTTTTTCAACGCCGGAGCGTCGTTCACCCCGTCGCCGGTCATCGCCACGATCTGATGCTGTTCCTGCAGCGCAGACACAATCCGCATCTTGTGCGCAGGACGGGTGCGAGCAAACAGCACCTCCTGCCGCAGAACCAGGTCCAGCTCCTCATCCTCCAAGGCCTCCAGCGCATCGCCGGTCAAGGTCTTTCCGGCAGGCAGCCCCAGCTGGTTTGCGATGGCCTGCGCGGTCAGCGGGCTGTCCCCGGTGACCATGATGACCCGGATGCCCGCCGTCCGGGCCGCCCCGATGGCGGCACGCACCTCCGGCCGCGGCGGATCAATCAGACCGGCAAGCCCCAGAAAGGTCATGTCCTTTTCGTCAATGGTCTCGCCCTGCGCCGCGCCCGCCGCAAGGCCGATCACCCGCAACCCCTCCTCTGCCATCGCCTCATAAGCCGCGGTGATGCGTTCCGCCTCCTCCGCGCCCAGGCGGCGCGGGCCTGCCTGCGTCATGGTGCGCGTGCATATCTTCAGAACCTGTTCCGGCGCCCCCTTGGTAAAAACTTTTGCCCCGTTGCCGCTGCGCACAAGCACGCTCATCCGCTTGCGTTCGCTGCTGAAAGGGATTTCCGCCAGCAGGGCATCTGGCTGCGGCGGGTCCGCCCATCCCTTGTAACCCAAGGTGACCAGCGCACCCTCCGTCGGGGCACCGGTCATTTCCCAATGATCACCCTCGCGGTGAAGGCTGGCATGGGTGCAGGTCAGCCCCGCGTTCAGAACGTCCGCCAGAACGGCATCGTCTTTGGCGCCGACAACTTCACCATCAAGGGCGATATGGCCGGTTGGATCATACCCCGTACCGGTTACCTGATAGATGCGGTCCAGGGTCCAGATGCTGGTCACGGTCATCTTGTTTTCGGTCAGGGTGCCGGTCTTGTCGGTGCAGATCACCGATGCGGCACCCAGCGTTTCCACTGCCTGCAATCGGCGGGCAAGCGCCTTCTGGCGCACCATCGCTGCGGCCCCCAGCGCCAAGGTGATGGTGACGACCGCGGGCAAACCTTCCGGAACCATTGCCACAGACAGCGACAGGCCGGTCATGAACATCTCCGCAATGTCCCGCCCCATATACAGCCCAAGGCACAAAATGGCAGAGGCAATGGCCAAGGCTGCAAACCCCAGCTGCTTGGCCAGACGGCCAAGCTGGACCTGAAGATTGGTTTTTTTGAGGCCAACCGATCCGGTCAGCGAAGCGATTTTCCCGAATGAAGTATGCGCGCCGGTTCCGGTGACCACCGCAAGCGCCCGCCCCGCGGCCACCACGGTGCCGGCGTAAACCTCTGAGCCGTCTTCTCCGGGAGTTTTCCCGATAGGAACGGATTCACCCGTCAATGCGCTTTCATCGACCCGCAGCCCGGACGCGTCCTGCAAAGCGGCGTCGGCCGGAATTCTGGCGCCGGCCTCCAGAATGATAAGATCGCCAGGAACCAATTCGCGCGCCTCGATCATCTGCTCGCGCCCGTCCCGCAGCACAAGCGTTTGCGGCGAGAGCATGTTGCGCAGGCTTTCCAATGCGGTTTCCGCCCGCCATTCCTGCACGAACCCCAGAACGCCATTCAGCGCAATCACCAGCCCAATCGCCAGCGTGTCGGCATATTCGCCAAGTGTAAAGGCGATGATCCCCGCAGTAATCAGGATCAATACCAGAAAATTGCTGAACTGCCGGATAAATACCATCAGCGGCCCGGTCCGCTTGACTCTCGGCAGCTCGTTCCAGCCGTATTTCTTCCGCGCGGTCTCTGCCTCCTGCCGCGTCAGCCCGGTCAGTGACGGACTGTTTCCATGCTGAAATGCGTTTGCCAAATCTTCTGCCCTCCGCTGCCCGGTCCGGGCGCTGACCCCAGCGTGCAGCAATCAGGATACCTTCGGCAACCTTTCCAAATGTACCCGAGCAAGGATCGGTCCTTTGATTATTGCTGCGAATTGCAGCAGAACGGTCGAACGAGGTTCTCTGGTGCCGGTCCTTTGATCCTCAACGGACTGGGGCTTTCGCAACTTCGCAACTGTCTTCTAATTGATGCCCGGCTCGCGGCTCAGCTCCGCGATCGAAGCCTGCAATGTCTTTGTTGCCGCTCGGACCACAATCGTGGTTGTGGCGCTCCAGTGGCGAGCTTGTCCCATAATGCTTTCTTCCATTCTAACGAAAGGATCACACTGGTCTTGTCACGCTTGCGTTCCGGTCTCTCAACTCATTTAGGCAGCCTTTCGTTCGAAGGCCAAGGGGCTTTTGCCGCCCAGCGATGAATGTCGCCGCCGTGGATTATAGAACCCGTTGATATACTGGAATATCGCGCCCTCTGCCTGGCGACGTGCCTCCCAACGGTTGCGCCAAATCAACTCTGCCTTGATGGATTTGAAGAACGTCTCAACCATGGAATTGATGCTCCTATATTCGTCAAGCAGCAATTCCGACCATTTCCGGCACACAGAGTTGGCTGTAAATTTCCCGAACGATGTAACGCTTCAGGCAGCGAATGATCTCGCTTTTGCTCTTCCCGTCCTTGGTGCGTTTCTTGACATAGGCAAGGGTCGGTTCGTAGTTTCGCATTCTGACGATGGCAACGCGATAAAGGACGGCCGTAGCTTGTCGATTGCCGCCTCGGTTCAGTCGGAACCGATTTGTTACGCCACTGGATGCCGGAATTGGACAAACACCGAAGAGCTTGGCAAATGCCGCCTCGGACCGGATGCGCGCGGGATCATCGCCGACGAGGATCAACATCTAGGGTCAGGATGCATTGATTTCCGCCGCACTGCATGATTCACGGCTCGGAAAATGGAGCTGTGACATGAGCGATCTTTTCTGGCTGACCGACGAGCAGATGGCCAAGCTCACCCCCTTTTTCCCGAAGCCGCATGGCAAGCCTCGGGCCGATGACAAACGGGTGCTGAGCGGGATTATCTTCAGCAATCGCAATGGGTTGCGCTGGGGAGATGCCCCCGACGCCTACGGGCCGCACAAAACGCTCTACAGCCGGTGGAAGCGTTGGAGAGAGAAAGGTATCTTCGCGCGGATGATGGCCGGGCTGGCCGCCGAACACGGCGAGAAAAAGACGGTAATGATCGATGCGACCTATCTGAAGGCACA
>NZ_JBVVXU010000062.1:0-7808 GCF_055902035.1 Leisingera sp. SA215
CCGTTCCAAACCGGGTTTGGCTTGCTGACATTACTTACGTCGATACGGACGAAGGATGGCTCTACGCCGCCGCTATCAAAGACATGGCAACACGTGAAATCGTCGGCTGGGCAATGGACGATCATCTACGATCCGAACTGTGCTGTGATGCCTTGAACATGGCCCTGGGGCGCCGTGGACCGGTTCCAGGGCTCATTCATCATTCGGATCGCGGCGTGCAATACGCAGGAGAAGAATACCGCAAATTGCTCGGGGCGGCACGCATCACGCAATCCATGAGCCGTACGGGCGAATGCCTGGATAACGCTCCAATGGAAAGTTTCTTCGCATCACTGAAAAAGGAACTGGTTCATAGGGAGCGCTTCAAAACGCGCGTCCAGGCAAAGGCGGCGATCTTCGAATACATTGAGGTCTTCTACAATCGCCAGCGGCGTCATTCCGCAATCGGCTACCTAACCCCCGCGCAAGCCTACGAAACCATGACTTGGAAAAGCGCAGCATAGGGTCAATAATCAAACTGTCCGGATATCGGGACGAACTCCACAACTAATCGAGCTTCGGAAATGCTGCGCGACGCATGAACGGCGGCAATGCGAAAGCTGCACTTCGGCATTCGGCTACGCGACCTGAAGAAACCGCCGTTCGCTGCGACTACATAATTTCGGACCAGGCAAACTCACGCAGTGCTGGGCAACGACGAAGCCGCTGGGTAACTGCAAGCTTCGGCGGAGCCATACGCCGCTGGGGCGCAATGGAGGTCTTGGCCGGTGGTGTGAGCGGCCATATTTTGCGCCACCAAAAAAGCTGACATTCTTCAGGCCGGGCGATGAGCGTGATAATGAAGCCTGAGCGCTGCGTGCCCTGTCCGGACTGCGCGCACTTCTGAAGAGCTCCTGTGAACTGAAGCAGACAGAAAATGCAGATGACAGCGCATGGAGGATCGAGGGTCAAATGAAGACCCCCAATGTGGGAGGGAACCTGGCTTGCAGGTGAAGCTTGCATGCAAATGCTATTATCGCCAATATTCCCGCAGTGGTAGAGCGTATTTTTCGTAAATGGTAAGGAACAGTCGATGTTAAAGAGTTTGCAAAGAACGATTTTTGCATGCGGTGGGGCGGCGATTATGCTCGCATCTTCGGGTGCGAAGGCTGAGGACGTCACAGCCGAGGAAGCACGTGCCATCGCCAAGGATGCCTATATTTATGGCTATCCTCTGGTCGAGAACTATCGCATTCAACACGCATATTTCGCGGATGAGGGCGGGTCGCAGTACAAAGGCCCGTGGAATACCGTGGTGAATGTGGCCCGGCTCTACACGCCACAGGACACGGCAGTGCAAACGCCCAATTCAGACACCCCTTACTCATTCGTGGGTGCGGATTTGCGGGCTGAGCCGATCGTGCTGACAGTTCCCGGGATGGAAGAAGACCGGTATTATTCGCTGCAGTTCATCGACGCCTACACCTTCAATTTCCATTACACCGGCAGCCGAACCACGGGCAATGACGGAGGCACCTATCTGCTGGCGGGGCCACGCTGGCAGGGCGAATATCCAGAAGGTATAGACGAGGTCGTTCACTCGGAAACAGATTTTGCTTTTATCATCTATCGAACACAGCTGTTCAATGAAGCCGATCTGGACAACGTTAAGAAAATCCAGTCGGGCTACAAGGTTCAAACGCTATCGGAATATTCCGGAGTTCCTGCCCCTTCCGGTGAAGGGATTGCCGAACTGACGGCTCCTGCCAGCAAGCCTGACAGTGTCGGGCACGAGCCCCTGCCGCCAAAGGCCATCAAGCCGCTGACGCAGGGCGAGGAAAGGACCTCACTAGAATTCTTCGGGATACTCGACCTGGTGCTGAACTTTGCCCCTGTTCCCCCTGAGGAGAAGGACCTCAGGGCCCGCTTCGCCAAGATCGGAATTGGTGAGGGCTTCGATCCGGAGGCGCTGCCGGCCGAAGTGAAAGCCGCCATCCGGAAGGGTATGGCCGATGCTTGGCAGGCGTACGATGAATTCAAGGCAACGAAAATTGACGCCAGCGAGGTCACCAGCGCTGACATCCTCGGGTCGCGCGAGCATATCAACGGCCGGTGGATCTACCGCATGGCAGGAACTGTGATCGGGATTTACGGAAACTCGGTGGAGGAGGCATTTTATCCCCTGATTACGGTCGATTCCAATGGCGAGCCGTTCGATGGTGCGAACCGGTACGAGGTAACATTTTCTGAAGGTGAAACTCCGCCAGTAAATGCTTTCTGGTCAATGACCATGTATGATTTGCCGCAAAGCCTGCTCGTGGAAAATCCAATTAACCGGTATCTGATCAATTCTCCGATGGTGCCGGATATGACGAGGAATCCCGACGGTTCGCTGACAATCTATATCCAGCACGACAAGCCTTCCGCCGGAAAAGTGTCCAACTGGCTTCCCGCTCCCAAAGGCCCGTTTTGGGTGCCGATGCGGCTCTATTGGCCAAAAGAATCGGCGCTGAATGGCAGTTGGACGGTGCCGCCAGTCGAGCAGGCAAACTAAAGCTGCGAACGCCATCGCCGTCTGCCGGTCGTCCATTGGCTGGCAAGTTCGGTGGAGCCGCACTTGCTGGGCGTTGTTCTGGCTGCCATGCCTTGGGCTGCCCAGCAAGCATAATCGCGGAGCGGCTTCCTGGTGACGCCACCCGGCCAAATGCGCGCTGCACCTTCGTCCGGTCCGGCACTGTGATCTGCGGTTTGGAGAGGCGCTTGGTTATCGGTCTGTTGGCGGACCGGGCATGTCCCCGGCTGAGGCTGGAACACGTCTGCACGAAAGGAACGGAAAATGAAAAACATCCTGGCTGCAACCGCGCTCGGCGCAGCGGCTATTCCGGCTGCAGATCCTGCTTTCGCTCAGAGTGCGGCCTGGAACTATGAGGCGACGATCTACCTCTTTGCCCCGGAAACCAAAACTGCGGTCACTACGCCTGCCAGGCTGGTTGAGGGCACGCTCAGTTTCGGCGACGCGATCGAGAACCTCGATTTCGCTTTCATGGGGGCATTTGCTGCGGAGAAAGGCCAGTGGAGCATACTCGCTGACGTCATGTATCACGACCTGTCTTATGGCAACGACACGCCCGGTCCTGTTCATTCAGGACTGAACACCACGGTGACCACCCGGATCCTGAACGGATATGTCGGATACCGATTGTATGACAGCGGAACAGCGGAGATCGATCTCGCGGGCGGATTCCGCTGGTTCGGCACGGATACGGTCATGACGCTGCTGCCTGGCACCGCACCGCAGCGAAGCACCGCCATAGTTGCCAGCTGGATCGATCCTGTGATCGGGGTCCGGACCCGCAAGGTGTTTTCCGACCGCTGGCAGGGAACTGCTTTTTTCGACTATGGCGGTTTCAGCCGCGGAAACGAAACCTGGCAGATCCTTCTGACCGCCGACTACACTCTTCGCAACAGCTGGCTGCTGCGCGGCGGGTACCGCTACATCTCCATGGAAAACGTGGTGAATGGCAACAGTTTCAAGTTCACCCAGTCCGGTGCAATTTTCGGCGTCGCATACCGGTTCTGATCCGCTGTAGGAACGAAAGCGGTTCACGCTTGAAAGCATGCCTTTCGCCGCGCGGGCCTTCGCAGGTGCCAATTTAGGTTTCAGGGAAGAAACAGGTTAAAGGCAGCCGCTGCAAGGAAACCTTGCCAAGAGCTGTATGATGCGCAAGCATATACAAAAGCGTGAATTGGGTGCTGTCAGCGCAACTAAGGCCAGTGCAGCTACAGCCAGTGCTACCGGTGTGGCGACCCGGCTTTCCGAGTGAAAGAGGTTGTAATGAAGTGTTTGTTTAGGCGTCTAAAGCAATTTCTTTGCGCAGCCCTGGCAGCGATTATCTTATGCTTCGCGCCGGCGGCCCCTGCCGCTGCACAAGACACTGCAGCTCCGGCACTGCCTGAACCGCTGACGGCGGAGGCGGTTCGCGAGATGGTGGCCCGGATGCCGGACGACCAAGTGCGCGCCTTGCTGCTGGAACGGCTGGATGCCGTGGCTGCTGAACAGAAAGAGGCCGCCAGCGAACCTGAAACCTTTTCCGGGCATGTGCAGCTCCTTTGGTCAGCGTTCACCATCCCCGTCACCGATGCAGTGCGCAAGGTGCCGCAGCTTGCCGAAGGTGAAGCGCGGGCGATCGCCAATTTCATCCGCAGCTATGGCGATGCGGCAGGTGTGGCATCACTGTTTGGGCTGATCGCCCTGGTGCTGGCGGTCGGCTTGGCAGCAGAACTCACCGTCCGGAGCCTGCTGTCGCGCTGGCGGAACATTGACCCGGCCAGCAGCAATGAAAACAGTCTGGCCAGTACCCTGAGCTTCCTGGCACGGCGTCTTCTGCGCGAGATAATCGGCCTGATTGTCTTCTATGTCGTGGCCCGCGTGGCGGGGCGGGCGCTTCTGGACGAGCAGCAGCTGCGCTTTGCCGCACCCATGGTCACCTATCTGATTTGGCTGCCGCGGGTCGGAGCCGCGGTGTCGCGATTTCTGCTCGCACCGAACCGGCCCGACAGGCGTCTGGTCAATGCCAGCGACCGCTGGGCGGATTTTCTTTACCTGCATATCATCGGGCTGTTTTTCCTGGCAGGGTTCACGATGTTTGCGGTGGGTTTCAATGCGGCCAACGGGGTGGCGCCGGAATCCGTTCGCCTGGGCTACTGGCTCGACAGCCTGGTTTATGTCTACATAATCTGGATCGCCTGGACGGCGCGCGTTGGCTTGTCGGACATGATGCGCGGAACCGATCCGCACCGCACCGAATACGATGAAGCTGCCGCCCGCCTTTACCCGTATTTCGCGATGGCCGTGGCCGCGCTGACATGGGTATGTGTCGGCACGCTGGCCGGCCTCGGCAAGACTGCACAGCTGGTCCACGGCGCGCATTACGTGACCATGTTCTGGCTGCTTTCGGCTCCGGCGCTGGATACCGCCATCCGCGGACTGGTCAAGCATCTGGTGCCCCCGATGTCCGGCGATGGGCAGGTGGCGGAAGCGGCCTACAAATCGACCAAGCGCAGTTATATCCGCATTGGCCGCGTGCTGATGGCCAGTGCGGTTCTTCTGATAATTTCGAATGCCTGGGACTTTGACCTGATGGGGCTTATCACTGGCGCGGAGGGGGTTGCCGGCAACCTGATCGGTTTTCTGATGACCCTAGCTGTCGGCTACGTGGTTTACGAGGGTGTTTCACTCTGGATCAACCGGCGACTCGCTAGGGAGCAGACGTCGGCTGAGGGCGCAGGCCATGAGGCTGGCGGTGAAGGCGGCGGCGCGGGTGGTTCGCGGCTGGCAACAGTGCTGCCTCTGCTGCTGATTACCGCCCAGGTGGCGATCGCGGTGGTCTTTGGCCTGCTGGCGGTCGGTGCGCTGGGTATAGACATTGCGCCGCTGTTGGCCGGGGCCGGGATCCTTGGCCTGGCGATCGGTTTCGGTGCCCAGAAGCTGGTGTCCGACGTGGTGTCGGGTATCTTCTTTCTGATCGATGACGCGTTCCGCGTTGGGGAGTATGTAGAGGTCGAAGGCACCCGCGGCACCGTCGAGAAGATTTCAATCCGCTCGATGCAGCTGCGCCATCACAGAGGCCCGATCAATACTATTCCCTATGGCGAGATCCCCAAGCTGACCAACTACAGCCGTGACTGGGTGATCATGAAGCTGAGGTTCACCGTGCCGTTCGACACCGACCCGAACATGGTGAAAAAGATCTTCAAGAAGATTGGTGCCGAGATGTTGGCAGACGAACTCTACAAGGAAGACTTCCTGCAGCCCTTCAAGAGCCAGGGAGTGTTCGACTTTGATGATGTCGGCATGATCATGCGCGGCAAGTTCATGGCCAAGCCGGGCACCCAGTTCACCATTCGCAAGGAGATCTACAACCGGGTGAAAGCTGCCTTCGCGGAAAATGGCATCGAATTTGCCCGCCGTGAGGTGCGGGTGGCGATCCCCGGACTGGGCGAAGCCGAGCAGCTGAGCGAGACCGAGAGAGCAGCGATCACCGCTGCTGCGGGCAGCGCGGTGCAGCAGGAGGCGGCAGAAGACGCAACGCAAGCCCCCAAGAAGGTTTCGTAGATGGTTCCGGAAGGAAGGCGGCCGGTACTGCGGATTCGTAACCGTAAATTCTGGCTCTCCCTGCCGGCTGCGGCTGCCCTGGCAGTGTGCACGACACCGTTCGCGGCGGTGCATGCGGCAGGGCCGGAGCAGACCGAACGGCAGCTGGGCCATATCGAAACTGCGCAAAGATCGGAAGGTTATGGATTCCGCAGCGGGGCAGTTGTTGTGGCTCCTGTTCCGTTTGCCAGCCCCATGATCGGCTCAGGGCTGGGACTCGGCGCCGGTTTTTTGTTCAAAACGGGGCCCGAGGCAAACACATCGGTTATCGGACTGGGCGGTCTGCGGTCGGACAACGGCAGCCGGGCGGCGGCGGCGATTGTCCGCCTGGCCTCTCCGGACAACCGCTGGCAGATCAAGGCCTTTGCCGGCAAAGCGGACGTGATTTATGAGCTTTACACCGGCCTTGGTGCGGTGCCGGTGCGCCAGGAGAGCCGCCTGGCGCGGATCAATGCCGCCTTTGGCTTTACCAGCGAACTTTCGGCGGGGATTGTCCTGCGTTACCTTGAAACCGTCCTGAGCCCGGAGGGCGGGTTGCAGCCACCCTCCCTGCAGCCCGGCACCCGGCTTGAAATTGGAACTGCAGGTTTCAGCTTCGATTGGGACCGCCGCGATGACAGCGATTATCCAACGGAGGGCACGCGGATGGCCGCTGTTGCCACCCGGTCCCGCACCCTCGGCAGCCTCGGCCGCAGCTATGAAAGGGGAATCGCAACGTTCGACGGCTACCGGCCGTTTGGTGCGCGCAGCAGCCTGGCAGTGCGTGGAACTGTTTGCGCGGCGTCCAGCGGCACGCCCTTCTTCGATCAGTGTTCGATTGGAGCAACTGATAACATGCGGGGGTTCAATAGCACGAAGCACCTTGGCCTGCGCATGGTTTCCCTGCAGGCTGAATACCGTCAGCGATTTTCACAGCGCTGGGGCGGTGTCGTCTTCGCAGGGACAGGCAGGACCGGAAACAGGTTTGCCGATCTGGCGCAGGACGGCAGCCGAAGCGCCGCCGGGGCTGGTGTGCGGTATCGGGTATCGAAAAAATTCCCGGTGGATTTTTCGATCGATATCAGCCGCAGCAACGAGCGGGAAACCCAGCTCTACATCTACGTCGGCCAACGGTTCTAGGCTGGTGGCCGGCAGCGGATTTTTGCAGTATTTGGGTCGAACGTCATGGCGTGAAGCAAGCGCTTTAGCTGGGGTGTACCTATGGTTGGCCGGCTACAAAGTACACGGCCAGGAACGGGCCGGCTTCCAATGACAGCTTGAGGCGGCGCGGGCCGCTGTCGGTCGGGTTTGGCCCGGTGATGATCTGGACATCGTCACCCAGCAGCTGAAACGGTGGGCGGCTGCATCGTCGCGATGCGGTGATCTAGGCCTGCCTGACCTTAAAAGTGCGGTCCGGGATGCCGCTGAAGCAGACTGCGGGGGTCGCCGAGAGCCTTCTGCGGCCGGCAGGAAAGGTGCGGGCCGTGCCGGTTAGATTATGCAGGTGAGAGTCTTTCCAATCATTCCATCAAGGGCAAACCTTCATTCAAGCACTGGCATGAACTTCGCTCCTGTTCCCGGACACCGGGGTAAAGTACCCCTGTCCAAGAAAGGAACATGGAATGGGACACTCGAGGCGGACGTTCACAGACGAGTTTAAAGCCGCAGCTGTTGGTCGGCTTTATAAGCCTGGCGC
>NZ_JBVVXU010000063.1:0-6992 GCF_055902035.1 Leisingera sp. SA215
GGTGCGGCTTGGCGCGGCATCGGTCCGGGTTGGAAAACCTCCCAAGGTGGAAGCCGCGGGGCTCTTGGGGCTGTCTATGGGGAAAGAGCGCTGACGGTGCAATGCGCGGCTGGTGCCAGCGAATATGCCGGTTGAATAATGATGCCGGGGCGGATGCCTGCGTTGCGGACGGTGGGCCAAATCGAGCATAGGCAGCGACGTTGCTGCGTGGTCCCCGGCTCCGGGTAGAGAGCCGGCAAACAGGGTTCCCGCCGGGCTTGTCGGGATGCCCGGTGTTCACAATTCCGGAAGGACGGGTGTTTCGTCATGCGGCTTGGTCCCGCGGTGGCGCGCGGGACCGGGGTTTTTGCCCGCGCCGGAAGATCTCGATGATGTGCATTGTCCCGCCACAGCACGGGCATGGCTCACGCAGGGTGCCCGCGCCGGCGCTGACGAGGCGGCGGTTCGAGATGGCCACCCTGCGGGTGTACCGGCTCAGATAGGCGAGCACGGCTTCCGGGCCTCCAAAGGGCGGTTTGGCATAGACCACCCATTCGGACTTGCGCAAAGGAGCCAGCCACTCTGCGAAGGCACCGGCCTGCGCCAGCGGTTCCAGGCCGCCGAAGAAGGCCAGCTCCCCGGCGCGGAGAAGCGCCATCAGCCCTTCCAGAAACAGCCGCCGGAACAGGCGCGGCAAGACCCGCACATGCAGCAAGAACCCAGGTCGGCAGGCGATCCATCTCGCGCCGTCCAGAGACAGGGCGCCACCGGGCAGGATCATATGGATGTGGGGGGGATGGGTCAGGCTGACATGCCCCGCATTGGCCCGCCGCCACGCGGGGCCATCGGCACGGAATATATCAGCAATCTCCAGCCCCGGGCGGGACACCCCGGCGCCCCGTCACTTCAGGCTTCGCTTGAGCGTCTGATCCTGCAACTGCGCCAGCATCTCGTAGGGGTTGACCGTGTCACGGATCGTCTTGGTGGCGACATCGGTGTATTGGGCCGTCGTGCTCAGCTTGGCATGGCAGCGCGGTGAGATTGAGTGGAGCGGCATGTCCCGCTCCCTGCTGATCCACGGCGAACCCGGAACCGGCAAAACCGTGCTGGCCGGGGCCATCGCCGCCTCGGCCGGGGTGCCGTTGATCCAGAGGTCCTTTGGCGCCTGGCAGGCACAGGGCCACCTGGGCGATATGCTGGCCGCCATGCTGGCGTGTTTCCGGGACGCCAAGGATCGTGTGACACCTGCAGCGGAGCGCATTGGCCTAAATCTGACGCTGGAGGGGGATCTGGCGGGGTCGTTGCGGCCGGCGGCTGGCAGCGAGGGCTCTAATGCAGAAAATGCCTCGGGAGAACCGCCATAAAACATTGAATATATTAAGAAATTGTATTTATTGCGGGAGCTGGCACCGCCGTATCCTACCTGCCCTCTCCGCAAAAATATAAACATATGATTGTCAGACGTCAGCGCCAATGGGACAGTTTAGGGTGATTTGATAAGAGAGGATTTCTGGCCCATCGTTACCACCAAGGAGTGGAGATGAGACAGAAACCCGGAAGAGCCACGGCGAAAAGGTCGTAAAGGGCATCCGCTGTGCCACGCGCAAACATATTCGGCGGAAGAGAAAATCAGGATCGTGCGGACGGGCTGAAGGGCGAGGACAGCATTGCCGATCTATGTCGTCGTGAGGGTATTACCCAGATATATTACAGCTGGTCCTAAGAGTTCCTCGAGGCTGGCAAGAAACGCCTTGAGGGTGACACGGCCTGCACTGCGACGTCGAACGAGGTCCAGGATCTTCGCCGAGAACCCCGCGAATTGAAAGAGGGTGTGGCCGAGCAAACCTTGGAACTGCGTCTTCTCGAAAAAAGCATTCTCGGGGATGGGGGCGACGAAGAATGAGATATCCTGCGTCCGAGAAGCTGGAGGTCTTCCGGCTGGTCGAGCGATCGCACCTGCCGGCCAAGCGCACAGGTTCGCTGGCCAAGGTTCTCGCCTCCGATGAAAATGTGATCCGCAACCGCATCCTCTCGTTCGGCAACAGTATTGTCAAATGCACCGTCAACAAGACCGCCATCTTCCCTCCCTGCGGCTGACCCGCTGACAGTTGTGTGCGACCGCAAACCCAAGTATTCAATTTGCTGAGGAAAGAGTTTGCAATGTCCAATAACAAAACTACCAGCAAACCGGAACGCAAGCGCGGGTCCGGAGTGCAATATGTTTATAACATACTACGCGAAGAAATTCTGAACCTGACGCTGGAACCCGGCGCGCCCATCGATGAGGCGCAATTGGCTGAGCGTTTTGCCATTTCGCGCACCCCTATCCGCGAGGCTCTTGTTCGGCTGGCAAGCGAAGGCCTTGTCAAAACACTTCCCAACCGCTCAACAGTGGTCGCCCATATCGACTTCGTCAATCTATACACGTTTTTTGACGCAATGACGCTGATGTACCGCGTAACCACACGGCTTGCCGCCCAATACCACACGCCCGGCGATCTGGACGTTATTCGCCGCCATCAAGGTCAGTTCGCCGCGGCTGTTGACGCGCAGGACGCGATGGCCATGATCGCCACCAACCGCGATTTTCACGCCGCTATCGCAGCGGCAGGCCACAACGTCTATTTCGAAGGGCTGTTCCAGCGCCTGCTGGACGAAGGGCGGCGGCTGATGAGGCTCTATTACTACTCCTCGTTCAACAACAGGCTGCCTTACCGCTACGTGCAAGAGCACGAGGACATCATCGCCGCTATCGAGGCGCGAGACGTCAACGCCTCAGATGTGCTGGCAAAGACCCATGCCGACCAGATTGTCGAACAGATCCAGAGCATGATCTCGCGCGACCGGCGCCAGGACATCGAACTCTAGCGCTGCCCCCCTGATACACCTGCGCCGCGGCCTCCACTTTCGGGGGCCGCGGCGTGGTTTCCTGCAGCTGTGCTGCCGTCAGTTGACGATCACCTCGGGCAGCCAGGTGGCCAGCTGTGGGAAGAAGATGATCAGCAGCAGCGTCACCACCTGCAGCCCGATGAACGGCAGCACCCCGCGGCACATCTCGCCATAGGTCATGTCCGGCGGCGCGATCGATTTCAGATAGAAGATCGAAGAGGCCATCGGCGGCGTCAGGTAACCGGTCTGGATCACCACGATCACCAGCGTCGCGAACCACACCGGATCAATCCCGGCAGAGCGGATGAACGGCGAGAACAGCGGCACGCAGATCAGCACGTTGGCGGTCCAGTCCAGCACGAAGCCGAGCACGAAAACGACCAGCAGGAAGAACACCATCATGCCGGTCGGACCCAGCCCGGCGCCCTCGATGACATCCCGGATCAGACGCGCACCGCCATTGGCGGCAAAGACGCCCATGAACATCGTGCCCGCCGCCACGATCAGCAGGATCATCGCCGAAATGCGCACCGTGATCGACAGCGACTCCGACAGCACCGGGACAGAGAACCGCCGGTTCAGGACGCACAGCAGTAGTGCCCCCCCTGCCCCGACCGCCGCCGCCTCGGTGGGTGAGGCGACGCCCGCCAGGATCGACCCCAGCACCGCAAAGATCAGTGCGCAGACCGGCAGCATCGTCGTCGCGGTCGCCCACAGCTTTTCGCCCAGCGGCAGATCCGCAACCACATCCGCCTTGGCCACTGGCTCGGGCGGGTTCAACATGCCCTGAATGGCAATATAGCCCAAGAACAGTGTCACCATGATCAGACCGGGCAGCATCATACCCGCCAACAGCTTGCCCACCGACATCTGCGCCAGCGAGGCATACATCACCGCAATCACCGACGGCGGGATCATCGTGCCCAGCGACCCGCCCGCGCAGATCGTGCCGGCAATCAGCGTGTTGCTATAACGCATTTTCTGCATCGCCGGGATCGCCATCATGCCGATCATCACCTCGACGGCACCGACCACGCCCGCAGCCGCCGCAAAGACCGCCCCCATGGCGATGGTCGCCAACGCCAGGCCACCAGGCAGCCGCCCAAGCCACATGTTCATGACGCGGAACAGCCGCTCGGCAATGCCGGAACGCTCCAGCAACGCCCCCATCAGGATGAACATCGGGATTGCCGACAGGATAAAGTTGGTCGAGGCCGAATAGAACGAGCCGTACAGCTGGTTGAAGGCCGCAGGCCCGAAGGCAACAAGCCCCGCCCCCACCGATACGATGGTCAGCGAAAACGCGATCGGCAATCCAATCAGGATCAGCCCGAACAGCGCGGGAAACATGAGTCCGGCAATCAGCATATCAGTTCTCGAGTTTGAATGTGTCGTCTTGGCGCGGCGTCAGCAGCGCCCGGATGCCCTCGGCGGCCAGCTGCAACGCCAATGCGGCCAACCCGACCGCCAGGGCCGAATAAAAGGGCCACATCAAGGGCGCCCAGGGGCTGACCGCCTCGACCTCTCCGGTCTGAAACGCGCGCCAGGCCCGGTGGCCGCCAACCCAGGCCAGCTTGCCAAAGACCGGCGCCAGCACCAGCAGGTAGATCAGACCGTCGATCAGACCCCGCAGGCGCACCGGCAGGCGCGACGACAGGAAATCGATACGCACATGCGCATCCTCCCGCAGGGCCTGCGCGGCGCCCAGAACGAACAGCACACCGGTCGCCATATAGGCAATATCAAAGGCCCAGAGGGTGGGCGCGCCGAGCGCATAGCGCGCGACGACTTCGTATAACATGGAGGCGATCAAGATCAGGACCATCGCCTTTGCGACAAACCCCAGACCTGCAGAAATCGCATCTGCAATCGCCAGAAATACCCTTTTCATAACCGCCTCCAGCCGGTTCAGTTGCCGTTGCGGATCAGATAGCCGCTTTCCGCCGCCCAGCGGTCCTTGTAGGCAAGATAGCCATCCAGGATTTCGCCCATGCGCGGCTTGCCAGCCTCAGCTTGGGCTGCGGCGGTCTTCTTGATCCAGTCAACGCCCGCTGCGGACAGCTCTTCGGCAAAGGCCGGATCCAGCGTGAGCACTTCCGCCTTGCTGCCGCGGAAGGTTTCCATCGCCTTCATGTCGTTGTCATAGAAATGCATCAGCGACTGCAGGGTGGTCAGCTCGGCTGCCGTTTCGATCTTGGCTTTCAGACCATCGTCCAGCGCATCCCAGGTTTCCTGCTTCAGCACCACTTCCCACAGGAAAGTCGGCTGATGCACGCCCGGCGTGATGATATAGGGCGCCGCTTCGTGGAAGCCCTCGGGCAGGTTGCCCGACGGCGGTCCCCATTCGATCGCATCGACGCCCTTGCGCTCCAGCAGGGTGTAGATCTCGCCTGGCGGCACCACGGTCGGCACCGCGTCGAAGTAATCGCGCATCACCTCGGCCCAGGGACCGGAGGTACGGTATTTCAGCCCCTTCAAGTCCGCCGCGGTGGTGATCGGCTTGTTGGCATGAGCCATCACCTCGGAGGAGCCGATGCCGACGACCAGCGACTTGAAACCTTCTTCGGCCCGCATTTCGGTCAGCAGCTCCTGACCGCCGCCCTCGTAAATCCAGGTCGCAAAGGCCTCCGGCCCCATGCCGCCCGGAAAGCCCGAGAAAATCGCGTTCATCGGGTTCTGGTTGACCAGATAGCTGGGAGTGGAGTGCCCGGCTTCGACGATGCCGTCGCGCACGCCGTCGTAGACATGCAGGGCCGGCACCAGGATGCCGGCACCAAAGGGCTGCACCTCGACGGACCCATCGGTCATCAGCTCGACGTTGCTGGCAAAACGCTCGAGAAAATTCACGTAATAGGGCGAGCCTTCCGGCACCGACGTCGGCACGCGCCAGGTCACGTCCTGCGCGGCACCTGCACTCGCGGCCAGCGCCAGCGCACCGGCACAGGCTACCGCATGGACGGCGGATTTTAAGAATGTGGACATAGTACCTCCTCTGTCAGATCGCACCGCTTACACGGAGATCACGGCACGGAATCGCACTGTAGACTTCGTGCATTCCTTTTGTCGACATACTAAATACAAAACTGTGATCTTCTGCCGGAAGGCGCGGCAGTTTGCGCGATGTTGCTGGATTCACGAGCAGAAACAGAAGCTCAGCGCGCCCGAATGCGCCGCCGCGGCTATGTCGTGCAGGGAAGAGAGAGGGCAGCTGTCAGATGGCCACGGCAGCGGTGGTCAGCCAGCGCGGCGTGGTCTCGCTCAACCGCGGGGCCAGCAGTTCCTGCAGCTCTGCATGGTGTCCGTCGTCAGAGATTTTGGGCCAGTTGGCGGCCTGATCTAAGAGAGGGTGAGCCTCGGCTTTGATGCTGCAACCGCCCCCCGACAACATCGGCGTGCCATATGTGGACGGGCCCCTCCCTGCAAGTTCACGCATCAGCCCAGCACGGTAGCGTCTTTCTCCTGCTCACCGTGGCGGGCCAGTTTCTTCACGCGACTGGCCGCGCAGCAGTGTTTTTACAGGCCTCGCCCGACATCATCATTTTCCACGCGATCCTGGCGATCTTATTGGCCAACGCGACGGCCGCGAGTTTCGGCGGCTTGCGCTTGAGCAGATCGATAAGCCAGGGCGAGGCGGTCCTGCCTCTGCCCGCTCTCATCTGTCGAAGCAACGAAGTCGCGCCCACGACCAGTGTTTTGCGCAGGGCCTCATCGCCCGCTCGCGTAATAACACCGAACCTGACCTTACCAGCTGTCGAGTGATCCCTGGGGGCAGGCCCATCCAGGCCGCAAACTGTCTTCCGGATGCAAACTGCTCCGGTGCCGGCGCTTTCATCACCAGCAATACTGCACCGATCGGTCCGACACCGGGGATCTTCGCGAGGCGGCGACAACATTCGTTGCTGCGGTATCAGGTCATCAAACTCGCCTCTATCTCTTCCAGGCGCTCCCTCAGCTGCGCAAATTCATCCGCAAGTGACGTCAACAGATCGCGCGCCAAGGCGGGGACGTTTTCATCAGCCATGATGCGTTCCAGAAGGCGCGGAATATGAGACACGCCTTTGGCCGCGGTCAGTCCGAACTCGGCCGCATAGCCACGGATTGTATTGGCAAGTTGCGTCCGGGAG
>NZ_JBVVXU010000064.1:0-6519 GCF_055902035.1 Leisingera sp. SA215
TGAACGGGAGGATTTTCCGCCTGAGCGTAAGCCAGACGAGATTATCCGAGGAGCCGTAAGCAGTATCTGCGGCGATCCAATCTGGCCTCAGACCAAACCGTTCCTCGGTCCGGTCGATCATCTTGCGCATAGCCCCAACCTCGGCAGTCTTGTTTGATCGGCTGGCATCCACATCCACGATGATACCGTGATCGGTATCGATCAGGTAATTGTCTGAGTAAGCAAAGAAAGCTGGGCCCTTGCGTGCGGCCGTCCATTGACTGGCTGGATCGGCATGGGCGGTGAATTTGGGCTTAGCCGTCGTGGCAGCGCCAAAAGCCTCGTCATCCAAGGTGTCGAGATACTCACGCACTGCGCGCGGTGCATCATGGGGATCAACATCGCGAGCCGCCCAATCATCGGGATTGCTGGAGTTCTGTTTCTGTACGTCAGCGCTGATCAGGCTGGCATCGACGGCGAAGCCCTGACCGCCAACATGCCCTTCCTCCATGCAGCGTGCCACGGTTGTCTCGAAGACATGGCGCAGCAGATCGCTCTCTCGGAAGCGACCATGGCGGTTCTTCGAAAAGGTGGAGTGATCCGGGATGCGATCATTCAGGTCGAGGCGGCAAAACCACCGATAGGCGAGATTCAGATGGACCTCCTCGCACAGTCGGCGCTCAGAGCGGATGCCAAAACAATATCCCACCAACAGCATTCGGATAAGCAGCTCAGGGTCGATGGATGGGCGACCCGTATGGCTGTAGAAATCCGCAAGATGAGCCCGGATGCTGCCCAGATCAACAAACCGGTCAATCGACCGTAGCAGATGATCTTGCGGGACATGGTTCTCCAGCGAGAACTCGTAGAACAGCGCCGCCTGCGCCTCCTGCTTCGGTCCCATCATCGCCAAACCTCCCGCTCAATAACGGAATTGAATCAGCGATGCCCCCTGCAATCAAGGAAGAGTTTTTCAACAGAATCGGCTGTAAGCGGTAGGCTACATCTGCGGCATCCTGGCGGAGCAGCAACGGCGGCTCTGGGGCTCACTGCCGCCTTGCGGCGGCACAGCACCGAGAAACTAGCACCAGCCTGCCCCAGGCCAACTGTGATCGGCTCAAGCCAGCCCCGAACTCGACATTCGTTTCAGGTGCAGTGTCAGCTCCGCTGCGAGTGCGAAGCAATTGGGCCACTTCCCCGAAAACAGCCATCCGGCAGATGGTGGCGGCCCTGGTTGCTCTGGCGTTCAGCCCCTTGGATGCAGGCCACTGACCTGTTCAAAAGTATCGCTTGCCCGCGGTCACCAGAGACAGCGACCGCAAGGGGCGCGTCGTGGTGGACGTGAACGGTTAAATCCTTATAGTAACGGGTATATGTCGGAAGACGTGCAGCGATGCCCGCACGTTTTTGTTAGAGTTGCGGCGCTGCCGCAGCCCGGTGGGGTAGCACTGCCGCGATTGCGCGGCGCCAATCTGTGCTAAGCCCGGCGCGCTCTTGGCTCCGTGCCGCAGACGCGTGGAATTTGAAGCAAAAGGAGGGAGGCCGTGTATTCCAAGATAATGGTCCCCGTGGACCTGACCCATGCCAGCCGCCTTGACCGGGCGCTGCAAATGGCGACGGATCTCGCGCATCTTTACAAAGCGGAAGTGATTTTCGTGGGGGTGACCTCATCGCTGCCCGGCCCGGTTGCGCACACCCCTCAGGAGTTTGCGAAAAAACTCGAGGACTTCGCCGCGGATCAAGCGGGCAAGCGCAACATCACGGCCTCGGGCCACGCTGTGGTCAGCCTCGATCCGGCAGTTGATCTGGACGCAACGCTGATCAAAGCCTGCAGTGATATCGGCGCCGGCTTGATTGTCATGGCCAGCCATGTCCCCGGTGTCAGCGACTATCTGTTCCACGCCCATGGCGGGCGGGTTGCAGAGAAGGCGCCTGTTTCGGTGCTGGTTGTGCGCGAGAACTGATCCGCCGGGAGCCACAAATTGCGCAAGCCCCGCTTGCACGGCCCAAATAACAGGGAAGGAGGCCGCGATGGCTGACGAATCCACAAATCAGGGTATCCCCGCCCCGGAAGGCGAAGCGGATATCATTGATACCGAATATGAAATCGGTCAGGACAATATCGAAACCCAGATTGGCCCGTTTGGGGTCGACATTCACAACCCGGTGTTCCTAGTCTCGGGCCTGGTCATCGTAGCCTTCGTGTTCTACGCGCTGGCGCTGCCGGAACAGGCCGGGGCGTTCTTTAACTGGCTGCGGCCCGCGGTGACCAGCAGCTTTGACTGGTTCTTCTTCGGTGCGGCAGACCTTTTTGTGCTGTTCTGCCTGTTTCTGATCGTTTCCCCCTGGGGCAAGGTGCGCCTTGGCGGCAAAGAGGCGACACCGGACTACAGCTACATGGGATGGTTCGCGATGCTGTTTGCGGCGGGCATGGGCATTGGGCTGATGTTCTACGGCGTCAGTGAACCGATGAGCCATTTCTCCACCGCATTCGGCGGCACAGCGGTGCCCGAGGGCGGCGGCGCCCGCACTGACTGGGCGCCCCTGGGCGCGGCTGCGGGGGATGAGGCCGAAGCTGTGCGCCTAGGCATGGCGGCGACGATCTTCCACTGGGGGCTGCACCCCTGGGCGATCTACGCCATCGTTGCGCTGGCGCTGGCCCTGTTCACGTATAACAAGGGACTGCCGCTCACCATCCGGTCTGCGTTTTATCCGATCTTTGGCGAGCGTGTCTGGGGCTGGACCGGCCACGTCATCGACATTCTGGCGGTCTTTGCCACGCTGTTCGGCCTTGCAACCTCGCTTGGGTTCGGCGCAACTCAGGCCAACGCGGGCCTGAATGAGCTGTTCGGCGTTCCGACAGGTGCCACAACCGAAGTGATCCTGATCACCGCCATCACCGCCGTTGCACTGATATCGGTCCTTCGCGGCCTGGACGGCGGTGTGAAGGTGCTGTCGGAAATCAACATGGGGTTGGCTTTCCTTTTGCTGATCTTTGTGCTGCTGGTCGGCCCCACCGTGGCGATCTTGACAGGCTTCGCTTCTAGCCTGATGGCCTACATTGAATACCTGCCGGCATTGTCGAACCCGATAGGGCGCGAGGATGTGAACTTCAGCCAGGGCTGGACCGCCTTCTATTGGGCCTGGTGGATTAGCTGGTCGCCGTTTGTGGGCATGTTCATCGCCCGCGTCAGCCGCGGCCGCACCGTGCGGGAGTTCATTATCTGCGTGCTGCTGATCCCCAGCCTGGTCTGCGTGCTGTGGATGAGCGTCTTTGGCGGCACCGCAATCCATCAGGTGGTCTCTGACGGTTTCACCGGGGCGCAGGACGCGTCGCTGGAACTGAAGCTGTTCAAGATGCTGGGCGAATTGCCACTGGCCGAGATTACCTCCTTTGTGGGGATCGTGCTGGTGGTTGTGTTCTTTGTGACATCCTCCGACTCCGGTTCGCTGGTGATCGACACCATCACCGCAGGCGGCAAAGTCGACGCACCCGTGCCGCAGCGGGTGTTCTGGTGCATCTTCGAAGGCGCAGTTGCCATCGTGCTGCTGCTCGGCGGCGGGTTGGCAGCGCTGCAGGCGATGGTGATCTCCACCGGCCTGCCATTCACCGTTGTGCTCCTGCTGATGTGCTGGGCCATCTTCCGGGGGTTGCTGACTGAAGCGCGCTGAGGCAATTGGCCACGAGAATAGTAAACGCCCCGGCCGTACCTCTGGGGTGTTTCGATGTTGTTAGCTGTTGTATTGTAAGTGCCTGGGCAGTTGAATGGCCGCTCTGGCTGAGATGCACAGGTAACTCCGCACTTGCAGCACCCTTGGGGCTGTAACCCGCTGCGAGGGCCGCTTCGGGTTGCCTGGCGTCGTCTGGCAGAAGCGTCCTGGTGAAGTTTCGCTGCAACGCTGCCGCCGCATCGCCGCAAGTCGGCAGCGATGCAGGTTTCTCAGACGCCGCGTGCTGACGTTTGATTTGCGCGATGCGTTGCCCGGCGTCGGAGAAGCGCTCAGGCGGGAAATCGCGTGGTTGGTCTTGGTGGGTCGGTTGCTATGGGGATTTGTAGGTTGGACTTGGCGTGTGGAAGATCTGAAAATTCGGTCGAATGGGTGCAATGAGGCCAATTTCGATTTCGCGTACGCGAGCATTCAGTCGATATGCCAGGTGTTTTGTCTCGATCCCGGGCCTTTGCCATGACGATGATCTCATCAGTGCAAAACGATGGGTTCGCAGACTGCAACTTCTGCGGTTATTGGTGTCTTTGGTTATGTTGGGCGAGCGTTTCATGCTGCGGCCCTTTTTGGTTTTGGCGGTGCTCTGGGGTGCTGGGCGGGCGCGAAGGTGTCAACGACAATCAACTGCCCACCACAGCATGGGCATGGCAGTGCCAGGACACGGACAGGCTCATCGGAATTACCTTGGCTGTCTTCATGATCGCGTCTCTGGTCTGGTGTTTTGGCTCCGAGCAGTTGCCTGATCCTGGCGATATTGGCGGCACGGTTGCCATTTCCGTAGAAGCCGTAGTGACGGATGCGGTGCTGGCCTTTAGGCAGGACGTGGATCAGGAACCTGCGGATGAACTCTGACGTCGCTAAGGTCATGGTGGTGTGTCGGCCCGCGCCATTGAGGCGGTAGTTCTTGACCTTGAAGGTCACACTGCCTGCATCGAACCGGATCAGGCGACTGTTGGATATCGCAATGCGGTGCGTGTAGCGCGACAGATATGCCAGCACCGCTTTGGGTCCGGCGAAGGGTTCCTTGGCATAGACGACCCAGTCGATCTTGCGCAGTGGTGCGAGCATGGCCTCGAACGCGGCGCTATCGGCCAGGCAGGCGTGGTCACCAAAGAAATTGAGCCGCCCGGTTTGGTGCAGTTTGGCCAGCCCTTCCAGAATGAGCCGCCGGTAAAGGCGGGACAGCACCCGCACGGAGAGGAAGAAGTTCTTTCGGCTGGTGATCCATCTTGTGCCATCGGTCGACAATCCACCACCGGGTACGATCATGTGGACATGGGGGTGGTGCGTCATTGCTGATCCCCAGGTATGGAGCACCGACGTGATGCCAACCCGCGCGCCCAGATGCTTTGGATCGGCGGCAATCTTGATCACGGTATCCGCGCTCGCGCGCATCAGCAGATTGTAGATCTCCCGCTTGTTCTGGTGCGCGATATCGGCGATCGGCTTTGGCAGCGTGAACACCAGATGGAAGTACCGCACAGGCAGCAGCTCGGCCTCGCGCGCTGCCAGCCAGGTCTTGGCTGCGCCCGCCTGACACTTTGGGCAGTGCCTGTTGCGGCATGAATTGTAGGCAATGTGCTCGTGCGCGCAATCTTCGCAGCGTGTCACGTGACCGCCGAGCGCCGCCGTGCGGCAACGCTCGATTGCCGACATCACCTTCAACTGGTTCAGGCTGATGTGGCCTGCATTGGCCAAGCGCCAGGCAGCTCCATGGGCGCGGAAGATATCCGCGACCTCCAGCATTGCACCTGCCAAGCCGAGCTATGATGCGCCCTTCTTGCCTCTCTTACGCGTGGCCGCCTGGCTCAGGTTATCCAGTGGGCTCTCCACGGCCGAGATCATCCCGGTAGCAACGCTGGCATAACGCGCGGTCGTGGTCAGCTTGGTATGACCGAGCAGGGCTTGAATAACTCGGATGTCCACACCGCGCTCAAGGAGGTGGGTCGCAAAACTGTGCCTTAGCGTGTGCAATGTGACCGGCTTCGTGATGCCTGCCGCTTTGGCCGCTTGCTTGAACAGGCGCGATATCTGGCGCGGCGACAGATGTTTGCCATTATACCCAGGGAAGATCACCCGGTCCGGGCCCGCCACGCCGTTGTCCTGACTGGTTGGGCGTTCCTTCCACCAGTCACGCAGAAGGCCCAGAATATCGGTGGGCAGCATGACGTTGCGGTCCTTGCGGCCTTTGGACTGCACGATGCGGATGATCTCTTGCTCGCCGTCGATATCGCCGACACGCAACCGGACCACCTCGCCCGCGCGCATGCCGCAGCCATATGCGAGCGACAACATCACGCGCGCCTTCAGGCTTGGTGCCATAAGCAGGATGCGTTTGACCTCGTTCCGGCTCAGCACCAGTGGGATCTTCACCGGTTCTTTGAGGCTGAAAATCTCAGCGACCAGATCATGCCGCCGCAGCGTCACCCGGAGCAGAAACTTCACCCCGGTCATCGTGCGATTACGCGTGCAGATGCTGGTGCCGGTCTCAATCAAATGCTGCTGAAAACCGCGCACATCATCCGGCTCAGCTGTCTCCGGCGAGCGCCCCAGCCAGGCCGCGAACCGCTTGCAGGCCCGCAAGTGACCAACCTGAGATGCCGGTCCTAAATTGCGCGCTGACATATCCGTAATCATGCGCGCGCGAAGCGGTGTGATCGATGTGGAATGCTGAATGTTCATGGGAAAACCCTCTGTCAACCGAGGCAAAATCACCTCGATCAACAGCACACACCCAACATCGCAAATCGCGAAACAAATCCCAGATCAGTGCAACGCCAGAAACGAGCGCCCTATCGCGAAGCGATTTAGTGC
>NZ_JBVVXU010000065.1:0-6272 GCF_055902035.1 Leisingera sp. SA215
GATACGCGCCTGCATCCCCGGCCGAAAGCAACGCAAGATCCCGGTCAAATTCGACAAGCGCCGATACAGATGGCGCAACCGGATCGAGATCATGTTCGGCAGGCTTAAGGATTGGCGGCGCGTGGCAACCCGATACGACCGATGCCCCAAGGTCTTCCTCTCAGCCATCGCCCTCGCCGCAACCGTCATTTATTGGCTATGAGATGCCGTAACGGGGCCTGCGTCACGCACCGCCGTTGCCACTTGCCATATCAGCACCGCGCTGTCGCCATTCCCGTAATGAACCTAGATGGAGGATGACGGGATGAAGTTGTTTGTTGGATTGGATGTATCGCTATCGAAGACCTCGGTCTGCGTGATCAGCGAGCACGGCAAGATCATCAAAGAGGCTGAGACTGAAAGCGAACCCGAGGTTCTGACGCGCTGGCTCGACGATCTGGACGGCAGCATCGCGGCAATCGGTCTGGAGGCTGGGCCACTGTCGCAATGGCTGCATCGAGGGCTGACCGAAGCTGGCCTTGGTGCGGTTCTCATGGAAACGCGGCAGGTGAAAGGAGCGCTGAAAGCAATGCCGATCAAGACGGACCGTCGGGATGCCGAAGGGATTGCGCGCCTTCTCCACCTCGGCTGGTTCCGTCCGGTTCACTGTAAGTCGGTATCGGCTCAGGAAGTCCGCGCTGTTCTCGGCGCCCGGAAAGCCATTCAACAGGGCATGCTCGCATTGGAAATGTCGCTGCGTGGACTGCTACGAAACTTCGGTCTGAAGGTCGGTGCGATCTCTCGCGGTAGATTTGAGGCGCGCATTCGGCAATTGGCGGTTGGCAATCCAATGTTGGTAACTGCGACAGCACCTATGCTGCGGGCCAGAGAATCTCTACGACAGGAACTGGCTGGTCTCGAAAAGCGCGTGCGCCAGTATGCCGGAGACGATGCAGTATGCCGTCGTCTCATGACAATGCCGGGGATCGGTGCAGTCGTAGCGCTGACCTTCCGCGCAGCTGTCGATGATCCGGCCCGCTTTCGGTCTTCGAAGAGGGTTGGTCCTTGGGTTGGCTTGACGCCCTCACGCAACCAGTCCGGTGAACGGGATGTGTCAGGCGGCATCACCAAAGCCGGAGACGTCAATCTGAGGCGAGCATTATGCCAGGCAGCAACCGTCATGATGAACCGTGGCCGATCGACATGGCTGAGAACATGGGGAGCTCAGCTCGCGCAGCGGCGCGGTCGTAAAATCGCGATGGTCGCTCTCGCACGCCGCATCGCGGTCATTCTTCATCGTATTTGGGTAGATGGCACAACTTTCCAGTCAGCTGCGGCGCCGAACACTGTCTGACAGGATGATACCCCACCCGTTGCCTGCCTGATTGCAGGCTTTCGAGGTCCCGCAGGGACGTGGTTCCGATGATGCCGTGGTCTGGACTGTCGCTGACTTCCGTCAAGTACGCCTATGAGATGGGCACATCGGAATTACATCGAACCAGCATCATGTTGGCAGCCGCCGCGCTGACCACGAACCGAAGCATGTACCCCAAGGACCTCAGCCGAAAGCCGCGACAGAAGCCAAGACGGGCACCAAGAATATCAAAGAAACCGCTATGGCGGATCAATCGTCTTGCGCAAAACCGCTTGACTGGGACGCCCCCGTTACCGAAGTCCTGACCCTAAGTTTCTTATAGGATACCCAGGTGTAGAGGCCATGACGCCAGACTGCGGAGTGGAATACTGGCACCTTCTGTTCGAAGGGCATGAAATTCTTTATGCAAATGGCGCGCAGGCCGAGAGCCTGTATCCAGGGGCACAGGCCTTGAAAAACTTGAGCGTCGAATCCCACAATGAACTGGCGGATCTATTTATTGAACGGGGAAAAGTCGGCCGCCCGATGACGTTCCGGCCTGCGCGGATTTTTGCAACGAAGCGGCAAAGCCGCAATCTTATCCACCGTTCGTTAAAGAACGGAAAACCGCTTTTTGATACCGTAGTCAGTGCGCAGAAGAATTCACGTCCGGTCTCCGTATCGAATTACGAGGATCATGCCTCATAGCGTGGTGTAGCTCATGGCTCTCCGGGCTGATGGACGGTTCCTAGGAGGATGTGCTCGCCTATGGCACCATCGCCCCCGACGTCGCGCGCAGATTGCTGGATGCGGGGCGTGTTGACGAGGCGTTCGACATCGTCACCCGTGCCCGCAACGCCGAGGACGGCAAGTCAATCCGGATGTTCCGTTACGATCTCGATGCGGTCTATGAAGAATGCCTCGAAAAACAGGGCAAGACGGAGGAGTTGGCGGCGCATCTGCGGAGGACCTTCGAACAGACCCTCAGCGCGCCCTGCCTTCGAAAGTACCTGAAACTGCTTCCCGATTTCGACGACATCGAGGCAGAGGAGGCTGCCCTGGACTTTGCCGAGGCCTATCCGCATCTGGGTGCGGCGATCAGTTTCCTGGTGACCTGGCCATCTCTCGGCCGCGCGGCGCGGATCGTGGTGGCGTGGGCCGAGGAACTGAACGGGGATTCCTATCACACCCTCACGAGCGCGGCAGACGCTCTCGAGGCCGAGCATCCGCTCGCCGCCACACTGATGCGCCGTGCCATGGTGCTGGACACGCTGACCGGTGGAAAATCCACGCGCTACCGCCACGCGGCGCGCCATCTGGCCGAATGCCGGTCCTGCGATGCGACCATCACGGATTATGGTGACCACCCCTCCCACGCCGAGTTTTTCGAGATGCTCAGGAAGGAACACGGTCGAAAACATGGGTTTTGGCGCTTGGTCGCTTCGTGATTCCGGCCCTTCGATGACATTCAGCCAAAAAAACCTCCTCAGCACTGCGTTCACTGAAGCGGATGATGTGGATGGCTCCAGCTCCACCCGGCGTCGCAATGCGCCATACTGCAGGTGTCAAAATCTGCTTTTGAGAGGAGCCACCCAATGCAAGTAAAAACCATAGGACTGGATCTAGCCAAGGATGTTTTCCAGGTTCATGGAGTTTCTGTGACCGGCGACAAGGTCTTCAACAAGAAGATCAAACGCGCAAAACTGTTAGAGTTCTTCAAGAGCCTACCGCCTTGTGTTGCGGGCATGGAGGCGTGCGGTTCGGCCCATCATTGGGGGCGTGAGCTTCGGAAGTTAGGTCACGATGTTCGTTTGATGCCAGCAACTTACGTCAAGCCATATGTCAAACGTGGGAAAACTGACGCGGTGGATGCGGAGGCAATCTGCGAAGCAGTTGGCCGCCCGACAATGAGATTTGCCGAGATCAGGACGGAAGATCAGCAGGCCCTTTTGACGGCACACCGCACGCGCGAGCTCATCGTCCGCCAGAGAACCCAGGTCTCGAACATGATACGTGGGATGTTGCGTGAGTTCGGCTATGTTCTTCCAACCGGGGTCGAGGCTATGGTCCGCTTTTCCAAAAATCATCTTGAAGGCGATCTACCTAAAATTCCGGAACTGGCGAACGGGGTTCTCGGTACCTTGTGTTATCAACTCCTTGGGCTTAGCGCCCGAATTGAAGGCTTTTCCAAGTTGATTGAAAGCCATGCCCGAAACGATGCCAATGCGCGGCGATTGATGCAGGTGCCTGGGATTGGCCCAATCACGGCATCAGCTATTGTGGCGACCATCGGCGACGCCAAACAGTTCAAAACCGGACGAGATCTGGCCGCTTGGCTGGGCTTAACCCCGCTCAATAAATCCAGTGTGCATATTCCGGAGAATCCGCCCACCCATTCCGACAATATGCGCCCACCTGTTCCGGGCTATTCGCCCACCTTTGACGCGTTGCCTTGAGGCATAGGTTTCGGGGTATCAGGTTTGGGGTGTTCCGTCATCCATTTTGGCGATGGTCTTGCGCATGGACTGCCCTTCGAGTTCGAGGCGGTAGGCGTTGTGAACGATGCGGTCGAGGATAGCGTCCGCAAAGGTCGGCTCGCCGATGACATCATGCCATGCCTTGATGGGCAGCTGGCTGGTGATCATGGTTGAGCCGCGGCCGTAGCGGTCTTCGACTATCTCCATCAGATCGCGGCGCTGCGGTGCGGTCAGCCGGTCCGGCCCCCAGTCATCGAGGATCAGCAACTGGGCTTTCGTGAGACTGCGGAACAGGCGGGGGAAGCGGCCATCGCCATGGGCCATTTCGAGCTCCTCGAAGAGGCGCGGCATGCGCTTGTAGAGCACGGTGGTGCCATCGCGGCAGGCGGCCTGCGCCAGGGCGCAGCCCAGCCACGTTTTGCCGACACCGCACGGGCCGGTGATGATCAGATTGCGCTTTTCGGTGATCCACTTGCCCGTGAGCAGGCTCTGGAACAGGGCTTTGTCGAGGCCGCGGCGGGCGCGGTAATCGACATCTTCCGGGCAGGCGCCCACATGGCGCAACCTGGCCGCGCGCATGCGGGCGTCAAAGCGCTTGGTCTCGCGGCTGGCGGCTTCACGGTCGGCAAGCAGACCAAGCCAATCGGCGTGGGTCAGACCGGCGGCGCTGTCCTGCGCCTGCAATTCGGCAAAGGCCTCCGCCATGCCATCGAGGCGCAGGGCTTTCAGGCGGTCGAGGGTTGGGTGGGTCAGCATGAGTATCCTTTCAATGGAAGTAGTCGGCGCCACGGATGTTGGGGTGGGTGATAGCAGGCTCCTCCGCGGCGCGGGTGCGGGGCTTGCGCTCCAGCCCGTTCTTCAGGATCGAATGGACCGATGAATAGGAACGGGCGTTGATCTCGAGCGCCCGCTTGCAGGCAGCGTCAAGGCGGTCCCGGCCGAACTTGTCGGCCAGGCGGATCACACCCAGGCAGGTGCGGTAGCCCTGTTCGGGATGTTTGCGCCCGCGCATCACCACCTCGGCGAAGATCGCCACATTCGGGCCCACACGGGTGGCCCGGGCATGGATGCGCTGCGGCGTCCAATCTTCGCGGAACCGGTGATGGGCGGGCATATGATCCCGCTGGGTGGAGTGCTGTCCATTGCCGGAGGTGCGGACATGCGAAGCCACGCGTTGTCCGCCGTGGAAAGCCTCGACGGTGCGGGCGGTGATGCGGGCCCACAGCTCTTTCTTCACCAGCTGATGCGGCACGGAATAGTAATGCCGGCCGATTGCGATGTGGTAATCGATCCCCGCGCGGCATTTCTTCCATTCGGCATAGACGTAGGGCTCCGCTGGCAGCGGCTTCAAGGCGGGCCTGTCCAGTTGTTCGAACAGCTGCCGGCGGCTGGCGCCAAGGTGGCGGGAGACCTTGTTGTTGAGCCTGTCCAGCAACGGGCGGATGGCGGCGTTTAATTCCTCAAGGCTGAAGAATTGCCGGTTGCGCAGCCGCGCCAGGATCCAGCGTTCGACCAGCTGGACAGCGCTCTCGACCTTCGCTTTGTCCTTGGGCTTGCGCGGCCTCGCGGGCACCACGGCAGTATCGTAATGCGCTGCCAGATCCGCGTAGGTGCGGTTGAGCTCGGGATCATAGAAGCAGGCCTTGGTGACGCCGGCCCGAAGATTATCGGGCACCACCTGGGCGGCCACCCCGTCAAAAAAGGAAAAGGCCCGCACGTGGCTGGCGACCCAATCCGGCAGCGTCTGGGTCCAGGTCGCCTCGGCGAAGGTGAAGCTGGAAGCGCCGAGGGTGGCGACAAACAGCTGCGCGGCGCGCACCTCGCCGGTCTCGGGGGCGATCACGTCAATCGTGGCTCCGGCATAGTCGACGAACAGCCGCTCGCCTGCCGGATGGCGCTGGCGCATCACCGGCGACAGCTTGCCTTCCCAGCGGGTATAGAGCTCGCAAAAGCGGCTGTAACCGAAGCCGTCAGGATAGGCCTCGCGGTACTCCTCCCACAGAAGGGAAAGCGTGACGCCCTTGCGGCGCAATTCCCGGTGGACATAGGACCAGTCCGGTTGCGATGTGCGGCGCTGGTTGGCACGAGCAGACGGGGCGAACAACCGCTCCTCGAGGTCAGCATCGGACATCTCCGGCGGCAGTGGCCAGCTCAGGCCAGCGTCGCGGGCGCGATCCAGGTATCCCCGCAGGGTCGTGCGGCCAATTGCCAGGCTCGACGCCATCTGGCGGGTCGACAGGCCCTCGGCTGAAAGTCGCAGTACGTCTCGTATCTTCCGCATTGGCAATCTCTTCATCGCGCTCCCTCCGGTCCCAAAAGAACCGCAAGGTAGCGGGCTGCAGATCGCCTCGCAGCAACTCGTCAGAGGGGTGGGCGAATAGCCCGGAATCGACGGGCGGATAAAATCGGAATGGGTGGGCGCATCAGATCGGAATCACTGGGCGCGTGCGCCCGGAATACGC
>NZ_JBVVXU010000066.1:0-4977 GCF_055902035.1 Leisingera sp. SA215
GGTTCAGGCAAAACCTTCATGATGGAGCGGATGGCTCACTACGCCGGTCAAAGCGGTTACGAGGTCAAGGGCTTTGCTCCAAGCCACCAGGCCGTTCAGGAACTTGCCAGTGTCCTCGGCGGTGCGGAAACCCTCGCCAAGGTCACTACCGCTGAGCGGCATCATCCGCAGGACGTGGACAACAGCAGGACCATTCTTGTGGTCGATGAAGCCTCAATGGTGTCCGCCCAGGACATGCGCAGCTTCATGGATTACGCCGAACGCACCGGCGCCCCGCGCGTCGTCTTCGTGGGTGACACGCAGCAGCTCGACGCGGTTGCGGCCGGTCAGCCCTTCGCCCAGATGCAGAAAGCCGGGATGCGGACAGCGGTCATGGATGAGATCCGCCGCCAGCGGGACGATGATCTAAAAGCAGCGGTCTATCACTCGATCCGGGGCGAAATCACGGCAGCTTTCAACCGCATGGAGGACAATGTTCTGAAGGTCGACGATCCCCGGCAAGAGGCCGCAGAAAGGTTCCTTGCTCTCACCCCGGCCGAGCGGCAGGGAACCCGGATCCTCGCCCTCACCAACGCCGCCCGCGCAGAAATCAATGAGGCGGTGCGCGACGGCCTTCGGCAGGAAGGCCGCATCGCGTCCGATGAGGTCAAGGTGAACGGTCTGCTGAACCGCCAGCTCACCGAGGCAATGCTTGCCGACGCCCGCAGCTACGCCCCTGGCGATGTCGTCATGTCAGTGGCGACAAGCAAAGAATACGGTCTCAAAAAGAACGGTCTCTATGTGGTTCGGGAAGCTGATCACAGGGGCAATAAGCTGACCGTTGAGCATGAGGAAACCGGGGTCCGGACCACCCTGCCCCTGGCTGCAAAGTTCAATCAGCGGGAGCTTGGAAAGGCGCTGGTGGCCTATGAGCGCGAGGCCCGAGGCATGGCAGAAGGCGACCAGGTGCGGTTCCGGATCACAGACCCGGAAAGCGGCATCAAGAACGGTCTGCGGGCAGAAATCAAATCAACAAAGGGCGGAGTTATCGAGGCCGAAACGCAGGAGGGATCGCGCATCACCATTCCCGCTGACAGCCTCGCAGCCCGTGGCCTGGAACACGACTACGCAGCTACCGCTCATGCCGTTCAAGGCGAGTCCGTTGACAGGGTGATTGTGGCGATGCGCTCCACCGAACGGCTGGCGACCCAAAAGAGTTTCTACGTGGAGATCAGCCGGGCGCGGGATGAGGCGATGCTGCTGACTGAAGATCCGGACCGGCTGTCCAAAACCATCGAGAACGAAACCGGGATCCGCCAGACCGCGCTCGATGCCTGGCTGGACGGCCGCCTCGCTGGCGCCCGCGCCCGCCAGCCGGAAGAGGAACAAACCCGCGAGGAACCACAGGAGAAGCCTGAGGCGGTGAAGGAAAAAGAGGCCAAGGAGAAAG
The DNA here is from genome assembly GCF_055902035.1 of Leisingera sp. SA215. Lineage (NCBI taxonomy): Bacteria > Pseudomonadati > Pseudomonadota > Alphaproteobacteria > Rhodobacterales > Roseobacteraceae > Leisingera > Leisingera sp. SA215. The sequence continues at coordinate 1,430 of NZ_JBVVXU010000066.1, forward strand.
AGCCGGACACCCCTGCCCTGCCCGGCCTCTTCGATGAGAAACTTAAAGAAGTTGAAAAGCAGGCTGAAATCGTCCTGCAGCGAGACAAGGGCATTGAACGATGAGCGAGACACCTCAGAACGTCCGTATCGTGCTCGGCCCTGTGGCCCGGCAGCTGATCGACGGCGCAGGAGAGAACCGCCCCAAGGCACTGGATGATGCGATTACTGCTCTTCTGGAAGGGCAGAAAAGCGGAAAGGCAGAAGCCCCTGAACAGGCCCCGCTGGACACCCGTTTGGCGTCCCTGGAGGCAGCAATGGAGCGCCAGACTGAAGCGCTCCGGAACCTCTCCTACACTGCGGCACTGGAGCTGAAAATGACCCGCATCCTGATTGCCTCCCTGATGAGTGAGGGCAATGAGGATCAGTAAACACTCCTTGCTTTGGCCTCCCAGGCCACCGAAGAGGTTCAATCAAGACTGCAGTTGCTTGGAGAGTCCGAGATCGGGAAACTGCGGGAATACGAGGCATCGGTTCAAACAGCAATCTTGCGCGATCTGGAGCGTGGCGGGATGGAAAGCGAACCGGCAGCTGAGGCGGAGATCGAGCGATGATGAATTTCCTGAAGCGGGCCGAAACCGGCCAGTTCCCCGCTGCCATGCCGTGCCATCCGCGTGGCATGGCATGGCACAACCGTGCCACGACCCCTGCCACAAGCCATTTTGGGGCCTCTGGATCCCTTAAAAATAGGGGTCAAAAAGGTTCTAGCAGTGCCTCTTTGCCAAAATGGAAATTTTGTCAATTAAATCAGCTATTTGCGATGACTTGCAGCTTGCTGCGTGGGGTGTGGAACAAATCTGAGGCCCCCGGGCCGAAACCGGCGTTCCAAGGCACCCGGTAAGCCATTCAACTGACTGGCTTTCCCGCCTGCGGAACGGGCCGCGTCGGTGGTTTTCCTTCCTGAATTATGCTGCTTCCCCGCTTTTCCTGGCCGCTTCCCGGGAAACTGCGTGGAATTTTTCCTGAAGCAGAGAAGGAAGACAGCCATGCGCAAATCCACTCTGAACACCGCCAATGCCCGTCCGGCTTCCCAACGGTCAGAGACCGTTCTTTGGGACTCCGAGGTGCCCAAGCTGGGCCTCCGGCAGCGCGGCACCACTAGCTCCTGGATCGTGCAGTGGCGTGCCGATGGCAGGACCCGGAAGCAGACACTCGGGCGGTCCGATGCGATCCCCCTGCCCCAGGCCCGCGAGCTGGCCCGCACGCTGCTCGACGGCGTAACAAAAGGGGCAACTTCGGACGCCGCCCCGACGGTGGCCGCCTTCAGCCGCCGCTATCTCAAGGATCTCGCCCCGAGCTGGAAACCGGCCACGCATCGCGCCCACGCACACGACGTCGAGCACCTCATCATCCCCTATCTGGGCAACAAGCGGCTCAATCAGGTGACCCGGGCAGATTTGGTTTCCTGGAAAGGCGATCTGCCCGGCAGTGCCGCCAGCGGCAACCGCGCACTTGCCGTTCTGTCCGGCATGATGCGGCACGCGGAACTGCTTGGCCTGCAGCCGCCCGGCAGCAACCCTTGCAAAGGGCTGAGGCGCCGCAAGACAAGCTTCACGGCCACTTACCTCTCCGAGGCGCAGTGGGCCCGGCTGGGAGCTGCCCTGCGGCGGCTGGAAGAAACGCACCCGCGTGAGGCGGGCTGCTTTCGCTTTCTCGCTCTCACCGGCTGCCGCAAGGGGGAAGCGCTTGCGCTGCGGTGGGACATGATCGACGGTCCGCGCTGTGCTCTGCCGGATGCGAAATCCAGACCGCGCGCAATCTGGCTCGGGCGTGCCGCAAAACGGGTTCTGGCCTCTTTTCCGCGCAGCAACCTGTACGTGTTCGGTGAGGGCAAGGAGCCATTGCCGGACCACCGGATTGATAGGGTCTGGCGCAAGCTCCGGCAGAGCGCAAAACTTGATGGGACCCGCCTGCATGATCTGCGCCACAGCTTTGCGTCGGTGGGGATCAATGCCGGGCTGGATCTGCGCGTGATCGGCGGGCTGCTGGGCCATTCCGATCTCGCAACCACCGAAGGCTATGCGCATTTGGAGGACCGCACCATCAAGGCTGCAAGCCAGCGCGTTGGCACCCATCTGGAAAAGATCGTCAAGGCTCCGGCCTCGGGGCGCGGGGCGGGCCGTTCCCTTTACCAGCGCTTCTGCAGATCGTCCCTCTCCATCGACGCCTTCTGTGCTGAAAGCGGGATCGACCCTGCCGCCTTCCGGAACGGGCTGGTTGCATGGAGGCGCGCGAGCCAGAACCGGAGGGCCGGCGCATGAAGACCGTCACCCTTCTCACCCCGCTGATCCTGTCGTCACTTAAGCCGCGCAAGAAGGAATACGTGCTTCATGATGCCCAGTGCGACGGCCTGGCCCTGCGTGTCCAGCCGAGCGGCGCCAAGTCCTGGGTCTGCTGGCACCGGGACGCTGGGAAGACACGGCGCGTCACCTTGGGGCGTTTTGAGGACATGGAAATCTGCGAAGCGCGCGAAGCCTTGCATGCGCACAGAGGCACAGGACAACGGCCCCCTGCCCCGGAGCAGCGCAACACGCTCACCTTTGCGGCGCTTTGCACCGCCTTCCTGGATGCCAAGCGCGGGGTCTATGCCGCCTCCACGCTTTCATCTCTGGGGTACTATCTGGACACGCAGCTTCTGCCCGCCTTTGGTCCGCGGAAGATTGCACGGATTACGACGCCGGAGATTGCCGAGTGGTTCTATGCCTATTCCCGCTCCCGGCCGGGCGGGGCCAACCAGGCGCTTGGTCACTTCACGACAATTCTGAATTGGAGCCAGGAAGCAGGCCATCTTCCGGCGGACTTGCCCAATCCGGCAGCGCCTCTGCGGTTCAACCGGCGCTTGGTGCGCGGGCGCATGCTGAGCAGCGGCCAGCTCCGGCGGCTGGCGGCCGTGCTGAACGCCGCAACCTCCAGGCAGAGGGACGCTGCGGACGCGATTTGGCTGATGCTGCTGACCGGCTGCCGCTCCGGAGAGATCCTGCGGTTGAGGTGGGATGAGGTCCGGAAAGACAAGCTTGCCCTCCGGCGCACCAAGACGGGACCGCGCGAAGTCAACTTGAGCGATGCTGCTATACAGTACCTCGACCGGTTGCGTAAACAACGCCGGTCCAGTTACGTGTTCCCCGCGCAGCGTACCAAGAAGCCGCATCGCACATCCATCGACCACGCCTGGCATACTGAACTTCGTTCCTGTTCCCGGACACCGGGGTAAAGTACCCCTGTCCAAGAAAGGAACATGGAATGGGACACTCGAGGCGGACGTTCACAGACGAGTTTAAAGCCGCAGCTGTTGGTCGGCTTTATAAGCCTGGCGCCACACAAACCGGCGTGGCCAGGGAACTGGGTGTGACGAGCTCGCAGTTGAAGACCTGGCGCTTGGAGATCGAAGCGGCAGGATCAATGGCGGCACTGCGCAGGCAGCAGGCGGATGCGGCGGAGCTGGACCGTCTGCGCAAGGAAAACAAACGTTTGAAGCTGGAAAATGAAATCCTCGAGAAAGCTTCTGCTTTT
>NZ_JBVVXU010000067.1:0-4411 GCF_055902035.1 Leisingera sp. SA215
GGCGCGATCTGAAGCGATGGCGCCCGCCGGCAAAGCGTCGAAAAATCCGGCACGGGGAGGTCCGTCTGCATGAGCCGCAGCAGACTGCGGACAAAGCCCTGCGTTTGGCGAAGCGGCAAGCCGGACACGGCGCGCAGGGTCAAGCAGGTCTCGATCGCCAGATCAGAATATCGTTGTTGACCACCGCGCTTGCCAGAGCGCGCTGCGCACCACCGAGACACCGCGTCTTCGCTGAACCAGACCGTTACGCCACCACGCTGGCGGAGCACCTCGTTGTATTCGGCCCAGTTCGTCACACGGTACTTTGCCTTCGCAAACTTATCCCGCCGCGACGCGTTGAATTTGAAAGGCATCCCAGCATCCCGCAGTCAAGTCGAAGGACCAGCTACGCATCGGAAACGATTTATGCAACACGCTCGCTTTGGTTGTCGCGGGGCTGGATTTGAGCGCGGCCAGAGTTTCAGACACATTGCCCGCCGCGCAGGACTTCAGGTGGATGTTGTTCGTTTGCAGAACGCCGTCCAGGTCGGATTTGTTCGATGTGCCCGAGCGAAGGCGCTTGAGTGTGGTTTCCTTGTTGCCGAACGCGAGCAGGAATTCATAAGGAAATTCAACTGCATCAAACGGTTGCTCTGCCAGTTGAGATATGGCTTCTTCGATTTCAACAGCGTTCATGCGCGGCCTCGTACGCGTTATTCAATGGCTTGGGCGCTGATAACAAGAAATCCCCCCGCTCGCATTTGTAAAACAATCATCGAGTCAGGGGCGGCATCCTGTTGCTCTCAGCGGTAATTGTCTAAGGCGACCGTGCAACATCAGTATCCGGTTTGGGGTGGAAAGCTAGGTAAAGAGTCAAGGCAAGGGCCGTGAAGCATATTCGTGCCTAGTACTGGACAGATAGCAAAGAGCCCGATCGATCAGTAGTGATAGCGCAGCTGGGCGATCTCCAAGCTCTGTGCATCACCTTTGCCGCTGACGCGATAGACGAACCTGTGTTCAGCAGTGATCCGGCGGGACGACCAGCCGCTCAAATCGCCTTTGAGAGGTTCAGGCTTGCCAATACCCTTAAAGGGCATCCTTCTCGCCGCCTTGAGAAGCTCGTTCACGCGGTCGAGCCCCTTTTCATTGCCCGGAGACTGCCACCACAGGTAGTCCTCCCAGGCATTGTCGGAAAAAGTCAGCTTCACAGATCGATATCGCGCTCAGTTCCGTTGCCCGCGTCAAGCTGCGCGATGGAAGATTGAAGGCGGCGCGCGTTCGCTGGGCTGCGCTGCAGGTGAAGAGTTTCCTGAATAGCGTTATATTCATCCAAGGACATCATCACGACAGCCTCGCGCTTTTTGCGGGTGACGACGACGTCAACGTTATCGTGGATAACACGATCCATAACGTCCTTCAGAGATGCGCGTGCATCGGTATAGGTGATAACATCCATGGGGGCCTCGCTTGGTGTGCTACACATATATGCACAGAATTCTGTACATGTCAATGATTGAGAGTTAGGACCCTCTCCTCCCATTGGAGCCTTGCCTATGGCTCGGCAGGTCAGAGGCAAGGCCTTGGGTATAGATGTGTTGGACATCAAGGCGTGCTAGATCTCGACGCTTTCGGAAATTGACAAGGCATCTTCCAGATCAACACCTAAATAACGGACAGTGCTATCCATTTTGGTATGCCCAAGAAGAAGCTGAACCGCTCGGAGATTCCCGGTTTTGCGATAGATCTGAGCCACCTTGGTACGCCGCATCGAATGGGTCCCATAGGCGCTTGGTTCCAGGCCAATGGATTTCACCCAATCCCGAACCAGCCGCGCGTACTGGCGCGTGCCTATGTGGGGCCGATCATGCAATCTTCCAGGCCAAAGAAACTCCGAGTTCTTCATTATTGGCATATCCAGCCAGGCCTGAAGCGAAGATCGGGTCCCTTCAGTAATCTCGAACCGAACCGGCTGACTGGTTTTGCTTTGGGTTATTGACGCGCGTTCTTTCACATGGTCGGCTGCAAATACGTCAACAACACGCAAACGGACGAGATCACATCCTCTCAGTTTGCTGTCTATTGCTAAGTTGAATAGTGCCAGATCTCGCACCTGATTGGAGAGTTCAAGGCGAACGCGAATTGCCCAAACATGCTTGGGCAGCAAGGGACGTTTTTGGCCTATAATCCGCCCTTTGTTCCAGGGAGTGCGACGCATTCGAATTGCGGGAAGATTAGGAATTGACATAGTTGGTCCTCCAGCCACCGCAACCCTCCACATCCTCGGCATTTCGCCAATGGTCTATGGATAGCATTTTTGAAGCCCATCTGTAGGTCGAAAGAATTCGATGTATTCTGCACTAGAGGGTAATAATGTGAAAAGTCTGCTTTTCTTCGCTGCAATGCAGCAGGGTGGCGACAGGAGCAAAAAAGGTTAGTGTCCATGGACGTGGTGTAATTTCAGCGCCTTCAGCGGTGTGATCCTGGGTGGCCATCGAGGTGTATGGTCGAGGTGGAGTTTCGACGCTTCAAACCACGAACCACACGGAGACCCCGATGACCAAGACCAACATGGACCTTTCCGAGCTTCTCGCAAAGCAGGACGGCGGAGACTTTCTGCGCGCCGTTGCTGAAGCCGTGCTTCAACTGATCATGGAGGCCGATGTGGAGGGCCTGATCGGAGCTGGAAAACACGAGCGGGCCGATCAGCGCACAACATGGCGAAACGGGTAATCTCAAGGTCCCCAAACTCCGGCAGGGCAGCTACTTCCCCGGCTTTCTGGAGCCCCGCAAAACGTCCGAAAAGGCCTTGGTGGCCGTGATCCAGAAGGCGTGGATCGGCGGCGTCTCGACCCGCCGCGTTGACGAACTGGCGCAGGCGATGGGACTGCAGGGTATATCCAAGAGCACGGTGTCGAAGCTGTGCAAGGACATCGACGAACGCGTGAATGAATTCCTCAACCGCCCGCTGACCGGCGATTGGCCCTATGTCTGGCTCGACGCCACCTACCTGAAGGTCCGTCAGGGCGGCCGGATCGTGAGCGTCGCGGCCATAATCGCCGTTGCCGCCAACACCGACGGGCGCCGCGAAATCATCGGCCTTGGACTGGGTCCCTCGGAGGCAGAAACCTTCTGGATGGACTTCCTGCGCGGCCTGAAAGCCCGCGGGCTCGAGGGCGCCAAGCTGGTGATCTCGGATGCCCACAGCGGCTTGCGCGCGGCTATTGAACGGGTGTTCGAGGCCACTTGGCAGCGCTGCCGCGTTCACTGGATGCGCAACGCCCTCGCGCATGTGTCCCGCGGCCAGCACACGGTCGTTGCCGCGGCAATCCGGCAGGCCTTCGATCAGCCTGACCGCGCATCCGCCGGGGAAACCTGGCGCCGCGTGGCCGACCAGCTCCGCGGGCGATGGCCCAAGCTGGCCGCTCTTATGGACGAAAGCGAGCACGATGTTCTGGCCTATATGGCGTTCCCGCGCCAGCACCGCACCAAGTTGCATAGCACCAATCCGATCGAACGTCTGAATAAGGAAGTGAAGCGGCGCGCCGACGTCGTCGGGATCTTTCCGAACGAGGCGTCCATCATTCGCCTGATCGGCGCGGTGCTGTTCGAGCAGAATGACGAATGGCAGACCGCCAGCCGCTACATGATGGTCGAGGCCTTCGCCGAAATCGACGCAGAGGAGACTGATCCCATTCTCAGCCTATCATCCCAAGCCGCCTGATCATGACCTCAGGCCATCTGGGAAATTACACCAGCTTGACGGACGTGACCCAAAAAAGAAGCTCTGACTTTGCAGCGGCAGCTTCCTGCGCACCTCTACCCCTGGTGCTGACTGCAGCATTGAAGGCAGCGCGCCAAGTCGGTTCAACGGCAGCTTTTCGGAAGCCGGTGGAGTTCGTCCCGATATCCGGACAGTTTGATTATTGACCCTATGCTGCGCTTTTCCAAGTCATGGTTTCGTAGGCTTGCGCGGGGGTTAGGTAGCCGATTGCGGAATGACGCCGCTGGCGATTGTAGAAGACCTCAATGTATTCGAAGATCGCCGCCTTTGCCTGGACGCGCGTTTTGAAGCGCTCCCTATGAACCAGTTCCTTTTTCAGTGATGCGAAGAAACTTTCCATTGGAGCGTTATCCAGGCATTCGCCCGTACGGCTCATGGATTGCGTGATGCGTGCCGCCCCGAGCAATTTGCGGTATTCTTCTCCTGCGTATTGCACGCCGCGATCCGAATGATGAATGAGCCCTGGAACCGGTCCACGGCGCCCCAGGGCCATGTTCAAGGCATCACAGCACAGTTCGGATCGTAGATGATCGTCCATTGCCCAGCCGACGATTTCACGTGTTGCCATGTCTTTGATAGCGGCGGCGTAGAGCCATCCTTCGTCCGTATCGACGTAAGTAATGTCAGCAAGCCAAACCCGGTTTGGAACGG
>NZ_JBVVXU010000068.1:0-4373 GCF_055902035.1 Leisingera sp. SA215
CCGTTCCAAACCGGGTTTGGCTTGCTGACATTACTTACGTCGATACGGACGAAGGATGGCTCTACGCCGCCGCTATCAAAGACATGGCAACACGTGAAATCGTCGGCTGGGCAATGGACGATCATCTACGATCCGAACTGTGCTGTGATGCCTTGAACATGGCCCTGGGGCGCCGTGGACCGGTTCCAGGGCTCATTCATCATTCGGATCGCGGCGTGCAATACGCAGGAGAAGAATACCGCAAATTGCTCGGGGCGGCACGCATCACGCAATCCATGAGCCGTACGGGCGAATGCCTGGATAACGCTCCAATGGAAAGTTTCTTCGCATCACTGAAAAAGGAACTGGTTCATAGGGAGCGCTTCAAAACGCGCGTCCAGGCAAAGGCGGCGATCTTCGAATACATTGAGGTCTTCTACAATCGCCAGCGGCGTCATTCCGCAATCGGCTACCTAACCCCCGCGCAAGCCTACGAAACCATGACTTGGAAAAGCGCAGCATAGGGTCAATAATCAAACTGTCCGGATATCGGGACGAACTCCAGTCTGCTTCGGGCTGTGACTACCATGCTGCGGCAGCAAAGTAGCTGGCCTGGACAAGGGCGGCAGTGGGCTCCTTGCAAATAGCTCGGAGATATCTGAGCTTGCACATCGTTGGGTTTGCAGAAGGCTATTGAGCAGCATGTCAGAAAACAACTCGGAGAGTCTTTTCGATGACCGGACAGCTCTGGTCCACTTGTTGCGCAAGGCACTCAGCCATTCAAGGGCGCGGGAATTGGTAAAGAAATACAGCGACTTACAGAAACAGAAGGGGCTTTGCGCCGAAACTGTAGCATGTCAGCTGCAACTTTCATTGGAACTGCTTGAGGCAGGGATAGTCACGTTCGATGAGTACGTCTTCTTCGTAGATATGCCAGTTGAGCACCTCACTGAAAAGCGATTGGCAGATGGAGAATGCGGCAACGAGCTTGGATTGCTTGAGGCCAGGATGGAGGAAATCGAAAGAAGACATGGGCTCCTTAAAGGGCATTACTGGAGGATCGAAGATGCGCCTTCAGAATATCAAGAGGTTTCTAGGCAGTATGATGAAGTCTTGGAGCGAAAACATGTTGAGACACTGGAAGAGTTTCAAGCCGGCGAACTTGCAAAGCTGAGGCGTGGTAACCGAAGAGAGTATGATGCTTCGCGAGAGCGAGGAAGAAAGAGACTCTTCGAGGCTGAAAATGTCAGTGGGGCGCTAGCGGAACTGATTCACGTATACGAGACAGAAGCCGCGAAAGCGGCCGCCAACCAAGCCTTTCTTGCAGCCGCAGTAATGCTAGGCTCAGCAGCCGAGTGCCAGCTCCTCTTTAGGGCCCAGACCGATCTTATGGGTGCCACTAAGGCGTTCCAAAGTTTGTCCCCCAAGAATAGGAAGAAGCAGACCAAGAACCCAATGCGATGGAGCTTCCAAACACTTATTGAGGTCGCTACAGAAGCAGGTTGGTTGTCTGAGTTGGAGACAGGCGGTGTTTCTTTTAACTCTTCAGATTTAGCTTCTCTGATTAGAATTCAGAGAAACAACGTTCATCCAGCACGATACGTCAAAGACAGTCCCTATCTGCAATTCGGACAGGGATTCTTTGATGATGTTCAAGCTAGTTACGCGGTGCTAAGGGCAGCACTTGGGTAGTAGCCGTCCTTTCAACGGCCGCTTAGCGCCATTCGCGGCTTGCTACAGGTGCGAGGGCCTGCCTAGTGGTCAGTGACCGCAAAGGGCTCTGGCACTAAATCGCTTCGCGATAGGGCGCTCGTTTCTGGCGTTGCACTGATCTGGGATTTGTTTCGCGATTTGCGATGTTGGGTGTGTGCTGTTGATCGAGGTGATTTTGCCTCGGTTGACAGAGGGTTTTCCCATGAACATTCAGCATTCCACATCGATCACACCGCTTCGCGCGCGCATGATTACGGATATGTCAGCGCGCAATTTAGGACCGGCATCTCAGGTTGGTCACTTGCGGGCCTGCAAGCGGTTCGCGGCCTGGCTGGGGCGCTCGCCGGAGACAGCTGAGCCGGATGATGTGCGCGGTTTTCAGCAGCATTTGATTGAGACCGGCACCAGCATCTGCACGCGTAATCGCACGATGACCGGGGTGAAGTTTCTGCTCCGGGTGACGCTGCGGCGGCATGATCTGGTCGCTGAGATTTTCAGCCTCAAAGAACCGGTGAAGATCCCACTGGTGCTGAGCCGGAACGAGGTCAAACGCATCCTGCTTATGGCACCAAGCCTGAAGGCGCGCGTGATGTTGTCGCTCGCATATGGCTGCGGCATGCGCGCGGGCGAGGTGGTCCGGTTGCGTGTCGGCGATATCGACGGCGAGCAAGAGATCATCCGCATCGTGCAGTCCAAAGGCCGCAAGGACCGCAACGTCATGCTGCCCACCGATATTCTGGGCCTTCTGCGTGACTGGTGGAAGGAACGCCCAACCAGTCAGGACAACGGCGTGGCGGGCCCGGACCGGGTGATCTTCCCTGGGTATAATGGCAAACATCTGTCGCCGCGCCAGATATCGCGCCTGTTCAAGCAAGCGGCCAAAGCGGCAGGCATCACGAAGCCGGTCACATTGCACACGCTAAGGCACAGTTTTGCGACCCACCTCCTTGAGCGCGGTGTGGACATCCGAGTTATTCAAGCCCTGCTCGGTCATACCAAGCTGACCACGACCGCGCGTTATGCCAGCGTTGCTACCGGGATGATCTCGGCCGTGGAGAGCCCACTGGATAACCTGAGCCAGGCGGCCACGCGTAAGAGAGGCAAGAAGGGCGCATCATAGCTCGGCTTGGCAGGTGCAATGCTGGAGGTCGCGGATATCTTCCGCGCCCATGGAGCTGCCTGGCGCTTGGCCAATGCAGGCCACATCAGCCTGAACCAGTTGAAGGTGATGTCGGCAATCGAGCGTTGCCGCACGGCGGCGCTCGGCGGTCACGTGACACGCTGCGAAGATTGCGCGCACGAGCACATTGCCTACAATTCATGCCGCAACAGGCACTGCCCAAAGTGTCAGGCGGGCGCAGCCAAGACCTGGCTGGCAGCGCGCGAGGCCGAGCTGCTGCCTGTGCGGTACTTCCATCTGGTGTTCACGCTGCCAAAGCCGATCGCCGATATCGCGCACCAGAACAAGCGGGAGATCTACAATCTGCTGATGCGCGCGAGCGCGGATACCGTGATCAAGATTGCCGCCGATCCAAAGCATCTGGGCGCGCGGGTTGGCATCACGTCGGTGCTCCATACCTGGGGATCAGCAATGACGCACCACCCCCATGTCCACATGATCGTACCCGGTGGTGGATTGTCGACCGATGGCACAAGATGGATCACCAGCCGAAAGAACTTCTTCCTCTCCGTGCGGGTGCTGTCCCGCCTTTACCGGCGGCTCATTCTGGAAGGGCTGGCCAAACTGCACCAAACCGGGCGGCTCAATTTCTTTGGTGACCACGCCTGCCTGGCCGATAGCGCCGCGTTCGAGGCCATGCTCGCACCACTGCGCAAGATCGACTGGGTCGTCTATGCCAAGGAACCCTTCGCCGGACCCAAAGCGGTGCTGGCATATCTGTCGCGCTACACGCACCGCATTGCGATATCCAACAGTCGCCTGATCCGGTTCGATGCAGGCAGTGTGACCTTCAAGGTCAAGAACTACCGCCTCAATGGCGCGGGCCGACACACCACCATGACCTTAGCGACGTCAGAGTTCATCCGCAGGTTCCTGATCCACGTCCTGCCTAAAGGCCAGCACCGCATCCGTCACTACGGCTTCTACGGAAATGGCAACCGTGCCGCCAATATCGCCAGGATCAGGCAACTGCTCGGAGCCAAAACACCAGACCAGAGACGCGATCATGAAGACAGCCAAGGTAATTCCGATGAGCCTGTCCGTGTCCTGGCACTGCCATGCCCATGCTGTGGTGGGCAGTTGATTGTCGTTGACACCTTCGCGCCCGCCCAGCACCCCAGAGCACCGCCAAAACCAAAAAGGGCCGCAGCATGAAACGCTCGCCCAACATAACCAAAGACACCAATAACCGCAGAAGTTGCAGTCTGCGAACCCATCGTTTTGCACTGATGAGATCATCGTCATGGCAAAGGCCCGGGATCGAGACAAAACACCTGGCATATCGACTGAATGCTCGCGTACGCGAAATCGAAATTGGCCTCATTGCACCCATTCGACCGAATTTTCAGATCTTCCACACGCCAAGTCCAACCTACAAATCCCCATAGCAACCGACCCACCAAGACCAACCACGCGATTTCCCGCCTGAGCGCTTCTCCGACGCCGGGCAACGCATCGCGCAAATCAAACGTCAGCACGCGGCGTCTGAGAAACCTGCATC
>NZ_JBVVXU010000069.1:0-4185 GCF_055902035.1 Leisingera sp. SA215
CACCTTGTTGCAGCGGTCGCGGATTTCGTTCAGGAAGCACGCTCTCTTATCGTGAAGGTTGCCCCTTATGCCGCACAAGTTCAATGCCGGGCGCCGGGGCCAGTTTCCGGCATCGAAGTTCTGCGTGACGAACTGGCCCGAGTATAACGAGGCGCTGCGCGGTCGCGGCGATCTGACGGTTTGGTTTGAGACGGGCGCTGCCGGGCAGTGGCGCGCGCCGAAGCGGAAAAGCCGCGGCGGTCAGGCGAAGTATTCCGATTTCTCGATTGAGACCTGCCTGACCTTGGGGTTGATCTTTCACCAGCCGCTTCGGCAGACGCAGGGCTTTGTCCGCGCGCTTCTGAAGCTGATGGGACTGGAACTGCCGGTGCCGGATTTCTCGACGCTGTCGCGACGGGCCAAGGGGCTTGCTGTAGAAGACGCCAGGCCGAAATCGAACGGGCCGGTCACGCTGATCGTGGACAGCACCGGGCTGAAGATGCACCGTGGCTCGGGTTGGCAGGAAGCCAAACATGGGACGGGAAAGACGCGCAAATCCTGGCGGAAACTCCATATCGGGTACGATCCGGGCAGTGGCGAGACCGTCGCCTCGCTTCTGACCACCGAACATGTTGGTGACGAGACCGCTTTGCTGGAACTGATCGACGGCCTTGATCTGCCGGTGGCTCGCGTGCTCGCCGATGGCGCCTATGACGGTACGGGTGTTCTGGATTGTCTCACCGAGGCCTTCGGGTCCAATGTCGAGATCATCATCCCGCCGCCAAAGACCGCCGTCTTGGGACGCAACGACCAGCGCGACGCTCATATCGAGCATATCGCCATACATGGCCGGATGGCATGGCAATCCGAGACGGGCTACAACAGCCGCGCCCTCGTCGAGGCCCAGATCGGGCGCCGCAAATCCGTCATCGGCCCCGGCCTGAAGTCAAGGGAATTTGACCGACAAGTCACCGAAAGCATGATCGCGACCAAGGCCCTGAACCGCATGACCGCCCTCGGACGTGCGGTCTTCGAACGTGTCGCATAAACCGTCGGGGAAAGGGGTGCCTATATCCAGATTTTGAACCATGCAACAACGTGGCACCGGCGTAAATGCCGAACCCGGCTATGCACCGCTGGCCCTGCGGTATCTGTCGCAGCTATCGGGGTTTGATCTGAAACAGGCGGGCAACTTGATCGAGGCGTCATCGGACCTCGGCGCCTTTGTCGCCTATTCCGGCATCCTAAAACGGGTGGCAGTAAAGCTTTCGAAGATTTGCAACGACCTGCGGCTCTTGTCCTCCGGCCCGCGCACCGGATTTGGCGAGATTAACCTGCCCGCAGTGCAGGCGGGATCGTCGATCATGCCAGGCAAGGTCAATCCTGTGATCCCCGAGGTGGTCAACCAGGTCTGCTTCCAAGTGATCGGAAATGACCTGACCACCACCATGGCTGCGGAGGCCGGTCAGCTGCAGCTCAATGCCATGGAACCGGTGGTGGCCTACAACCTCCTAGAATCGATCCGCATTCTGAAGAACGCCGTCGGAGTGCTGACGGAGAAATGCGTGACCGGGATCAACGCGAACGAAGACCGCTGCGCCGCACTTCTCGACAACAGCTTGGTGCTGGCCACGGCACTTGCCCCGCATCTAGGCTATGATGCTGCTGCAAAGGTCGCGAAAGAGGCGCTTTCCTGCGGCCGGAGTATCCGCGCGATTCTGGAAGAAACGGGCCAATTGCCAGCTGAGAAAACCCGTGAAATTTTAAACAATGCCGCCATGCTGGGCAGGCCAGAGCGATAAGCTCCGGCCCGCAAGTTCCGCAGGATAGTGAACACCGAGAACAGCAGGATCTTCACCTCGATTAAGATGGACCGCGTTGCACGAATAGCGCTCGGGCCGCATTGCCGGGCAACCCGTCTTTCCAGGAAACCAAATCTGCCCGGGTCACCTGGTTGAGCCGCTTGCTGCCAAGATAGGGGGTGATGAGGTGCTCGACGTCGTGTGCATGGGCGCGATGCGTGGCCGGTTTCCAGCTCGGGGCGAGATCCTTGAGATAGCGGCGGCTGAAGGCGGCCACCGTCGGGGCGGCGTCCGAAGTTGCCCCTTTTGTTACGCCGTCGAGCAGCGTGCGGGCCAGCTCGCGGGCCTGGGGCAGGGGGATCGCATCGGACCGCCCGAGTGTCTGCTTCCGGGTCCTGCCATCGGCACGCCACTGCACGATCCAGGAGCTAGTGGTGCCGCGCTGCCGGAGGCCCAGCTTGGGCACCTCGGAGTCCCAAAGAACGGTCTCTGACCGTTGGGAAGCCGGACGGGCATTGGCGGTGTTCAGAGTGGATTTAGCATGGCTGTCTTCCTTCTCTGCTTCCGGAAAAATTCCACGCAGTTTCCCGCAAAGCGGCCAGGAAAGGCGGGGAAGCAGCATAGTTCAGGAAGGAAAACCGCCGCCGCGGTGCGTTCCGCAGGCGGGTAAGCCAGTCAGTTGAATGGCTTACCGGGTGCCTCGGAACGCCAGTTTCGGCCCGGAGGCCTCGGATTTATCCCACACCTCACGCAGCAAAGCTGCAATCAGCGCAAGGCGCTGATTTGATTGCTAAAATTGTCAATCTGGCAGGCGGTTGGTGGCAGCACCTTGTGGAGCCCTGTTTTTAAGGGCCGGAAGGGCCGTGCCACGGGCGCTGCCACGGGTGATGGCACGGCCGTGCCACGCAAATGGCACGGGATGGCACGGAATGGCAGGCCGGTTTCCGGCTGGTTCGGGGAGGTGTTCACCGCTCGATCTCCGCTTCTGTTTCCAGTTCCTGTTCCTGGCCGCCGCGCTCCAAATCGCGCAGGATCGCCGTCTGAACAGAGGCCTCATTTTCCCGCAACCGCTCCCGCTCGGAATCCCCGAGCAACCGGGATTTTGCATGGGCTTCTTCTATGGCCGAATTCGCCAGCGCGAGGATCGTTTGATGCTCCTCGTTGCTCTCGCTCATCAGCGAGGCGATCAGCACCCGGGTCATTGTCATCTCCAGGGCGGCGATCTGGGTGAGGCTTTGAAGTGCCTCCGATTGGCGCGCAACGGCCGCCTCAAGGGAGGCCAGCTGCGCCGCCAAAGGGGCGTCACCACCGGCATCGGCCTGCGCGTTCTCCAGCTGCTCCAAGAGGCCGGTAATGGCCTCGTCCAGCGCCTTGGGGCGGTTCTCATCCTGTCCGCCAATCAGCTGCCGGGCCACTGGCCCGAGCACGATCCGGACGTTCTGCTGTGCCTCACTCATCGTTCAATCTCCTTCTGGCGTTGCAGGATCAATTCGGCCTGCTTTTCAAATTCTTTCATCTTCTCATCGAATAGGCCGGGAAGGGTGGGGGTCTCCGGTTCCTTCTGCCTGGCCTCTTTCTCCTTCGCCGCGTCCGGTTTCTCCTGCGGCTGTTCCTTGATCTTCTCCTCCTCCGGCTGCTGCGCACGGGCGCCCGCCAGACGGCCATCCATCCAGGTATCGAGCGCGGTCTGGCGGATGCCGGTTTCCCGCTCGATGGTCTTGGACAGGCGGTCGGGATCCTCGGTCAGCAGCACCGCCTCATCGCGCGCCCGGCTGATTTCCACGTAGAAGCTCTTCCGGGTCGCCATCCGTTCGGTGGAGCGCATGGCCACGATCACCCGGTCCACTGACTCGCCCTGCACCGCATGCGCGGTGGCGGCATAGTCATGCTCCAGCCCGCGGGCGGCGAGGCTGTTGCCGGGCACGGTGACGCGGGAGCCGTCCGGTGTCTCGGCTTCAATGACGCAGCCGGAGATTGATTTTATTTCCGCCCGCAGTCCGTTCTTGATGGACCGCGTTGCACGAATAGCGCTCGGGCCGCATTTTCCCCTTTCCCCGGTTTGTTATGCGACACGCTCATAGGCTGCACGACCGAGACGGGTCATGCGGTTAAGGGCGTTGACAGCGATGCGGGCTTCGGTTGTCTGGGTCTCCATGCTGCGGCTGCGCAGTTCCGGTCCGATGACCTGTTTGTAGCGCCCGATCTGGGCCTCGCCGCGCGATCTCTGACCATAACCGGTGGCCCTCTGCCATGCCATCCGGCCAGTTTCGGTTATCGTGTCGAGATGGGCGTTGCGTGTCTGGCAATCTCCGGGAACGGCGTTCTTCGGCGGCGGAATGATCAACTCGACATCCGGACCAAACGGGTGCCGGATTGTCGCGGCGGTTGGTACACCATCATAAGC
>NZ_JBVVXU010000070.1:0-4173 GCF_055902035.1 Leisingera sp. SA215
ACCCCACCCCCCTCGACCATTCCCCCCCCCCCCCCTCCCCTCCCCCCCCCCCCCCCCCCCCCCCCCCCCCCCCCCCCCCCCCCCCCCCCCCCCCCCCCCCCCCCCCCCGCCCGGATCGGATCGCATCGGCGATCCGATCCCTTGGCGCACTGCGCCGGTCCCTCTACTCCGCTACCGGGGGTCTGAAGGCGGATTCCCGCTGGCGGCCGCTGGCAAAGCGTGTAGCGTCGGCGGGGATTGATCAATCTTCAGCAGGAGACACAGGCAATGCCGGTATTGCGGGACAGCGGCTTCAAAGGCGAAATCACCTGGCTGGGCATGGTGCCTGCGGGCCATGGTCTGCGGGCGGAACCGGCTGACCGGTTGCATCTGGGGTTTTCCGGCATTTCTGGCGACCGCCACGAAGGGGAGAACCGCGCCTCCTGCGTGCGGGTCCGCAATTTGTATCCGGAAGGCACCGAAATCCGCAACGTCCGCCAGCTGACACTCCTGTCCGAGGAGGAGCTGGCGCTGATCGCCGCGGATATGGGGATGGAGCGGGTCGACCCTGCCCATCTGGGCGCCACCATCATCCTGCGCGGCATCCCGGACTTTACCTTCGTGCCGCCCGGGTCCCGGCTGCAAGGGCCGGGCGGGGCGACCCTGACCGTTGATCTGGAAAACCGGCCCTGCGTGCTGCCGGGGCGGGAGATTGAAAAAGCCCGCAGCGGATATGGCGCCCGTTTCAAACCGGCAGCCCGGAATCGCCGGGGAATCACCGCCTGGGTGGAACGGCCGGGGAGCCTGGCACTGGGCGGTGAACTCACGCTCTTTGTGCCGGAACAGCGCGCCTGGGCGCCGTGATTTCCTTCTTTTAGGGGAAAGCGTTTCCTTTAAGGAACCGGGACCGGGGCTGCGAAAGACCCCACGCCGCTTCAAGGCAGGATAATGTCGGAAATCACGCGCGTGCTTTGCCGCATATTGGCTAAGTCTATCGCGAAACCGGCATTCTTTTGCCGGCGATTGTATGCAAACTCAGCAGGAACCTTGCCATGAGCTACAAGAGTGACATCGAGATTGCGCGTGAAGCGCAGAAGAAACCGATCCAGGAGATTGGTGCGAAGATCGGGATTTCGGACAGCGATCTGCTGCCCTACGGCCACGACAAGGCAAAGGTGTCGCAGTCCTTCATCAACTCGGTGCAGGACCGCGAAGACGGCAAGCTGATCCTGGTGACCGCGATCAACCCGACGCCGGCGGGCGAAGGCAAGACCACCACCACCGTGGGCCTGGGCGACGGTCTGAACCGGATCGGCAAGAACGCGATGATCTGCATCCGCGAAGCCTCGCTCGGCCCGAACTTCGGCATGAAGGGCGGCGCCGCAGGCGGCGGCTACGCCCAGGTGGTGCCGATGGAGGAGATGAACCTCCACTTCACCGGCGATTTCCATGCCATCACCTCGGCCCATTCGCTGCTGTCGGCAATGATCGACAACCACATCTACTGGGGCAACGAGTGCGAGATCGACACCCGCCGCGTCGCCTGGCGCCGGGTTGTCGACATGAACGACCGCGCCCTGCGGGTGATCACCGCCTCTCTGGGCGGCGTCTCCAACGGCTTCCCGCGCGAAGCCGGTTTTGACATCACCGTGGCCTCGGAAGTGATGGCGATCCTGTGCCTCGCCAACGACCTGAAAGACCTGGAAAAGCGGCTCGGCGACATCATCGTGGCCTACCGCCGCGACAAGACCCCGGTCTACTGCCGCGACATCAAGGCCGAAGGCGCGATGACCGTGCTGCTGAAAGACGCGATGCAGCCGAACCTGGTGCAGACCCTGGAAAACAACCCGGCGTTTGTGCATGGCGGCCCGTTTGCCAATATCGCCCACGGCTGCAACTCGGTGATCGCCACCAAGACCGCCCTGAAAGTCGCCGACTACGTGGTGACCGAGGCCGGTTTCGGCGCCGATCTGGGGGCTGAAAAGTTCATGAACATCAAATGCCGCAAGGCAGGCATCGCGCCGTCGGCAGTGGTGCTGGTGGCCACCGTGCGGGCGATGAAGATGAACGGCGGCGTTGCCAAGGCGGATCTGGGCGCCGAGAATGTCGACGCGGTCAACGCGGGCTGTGCCAACCTCGGCCGCCACATCGAGAACATCAAATCCTTCGGGGTTCCTGTTGTGGTTGCGATCAACCACTTTGTGACCGACACCGATGCCGAAGTGGAGGCTGTCAAAGCCTATGCCGCCACCCATGGCGTCGAGGCGGTGCTGTCGCGCCACTGGGAACTGGGGTCGGAAGGCTCGGCGCCGCTGGCGCAGAAGGTTGTGGAAATCGTCGATGCGGGCCAGGCCAACTTCTCGCCGATCTACCCGGACGAGATGTCCCTGTTCGACAAGATCGACACCATCGCCAAGCGGATCTACCGCGCCGACGAGGTGCTGGCGGACAACAAGATCCGCAACCAGCTGAAGGAATGGGAAGAGGCGGGCTACGGCAATCTGCCGGTCTGCATGGCGAAGACCCAGTACTCCTTCTCGACCGACCCGTCGCTGCGCGGTGCGCCGGTGGGCCATTCGGTGCCGGTGCGCGAAGTGCGCCTCTCGGCCGGTGCCGGCTTCATCGTTGCGGTCTGCGGCGAGATCATGACGATGCCCGGCCTGCCGCGCAAACCGGCGTCGGAAACCATCCGCCTGAATGACGACGGCCAGATCGAAGGCTTGTTCTAAACGGCGATATGCGACATTCACGGCCCGGGACCCATCCCGGGCCGTGAGAGTTTTGAGACATGAGCACCACACGCACCCCGCCAGATGCCTGCAGCGATATGGCAAGCCTCCGGCTGCAGATCGACCACCTCGACCGGGAGCTGATCGCGCTGCTGGCCGAGCGGGCCGGATACATTGACCGGGCGATTGCGCTGAAGCAGGCAAACGGCTGGCCGGCGCGGATCCCGGAACGGGTCGAGGAAGTGGTGCTGAATGCCCGTGCCGCGGCCGCGGAACAGGGGCTGGACCCCGGTCTGGCCGGGCACCTGTGGCGGCAGCTGGTGGAGTGGTCGATTGCCCGCGAGGCGCGGGTGATCCGGGAAGAGTGAGGCTGAGCGGGGGCCTGCGGCGCGGGCATCGCGAGCGACTGAGATGGACAGGCAGGCTTCAAGGGCGATCCGTGCCTGCGGCAAAGAGGAAGAGATCAAATGGCAGCAACATTGATTGACGGCAAGGCCTTTGCGGCCAAGGTGCGCGGCCAGGTGGCTGAGCATGTGGCGCGGCTGAAAGAGGAACACGGCATCACCCCCGGCCTGGCGGTGGTTCTGGTCGGCGAAGACCCGGCCTCCCAGGTCTATGTGCGCTCCAAGGGCAAGCAGACCGTCGAGGTCGGCATGAACTCGGTCGAGCACAAGCTGGATGCGGAGACTTCCGAGGCGGATCTGCTGGCGGTGGTCGACCAGCTGAACAACGATCCCTCGATCCACGGCATCCTGGTGCAGCTGCCGCTGCCGAAGCATATGAACGAGGATCTGGTGATCAATTCGATTGCGCCGGAGAAGGACGTCGACGGTTTCCACATCTCCAACGTCGGCCTGCTGGGCACCGGCCAGAAATCGATGGTGCCCTGCACGCCGCTGGGCTGCCTGATGATGCTGCGCGACCACCATGGGTCGCTGTCGGGCATGGATGCGGTTGTGATCGGCCGCTCCAACATCGTCGGCAAGCCGATGGCGCAGCTGCTCCTGGGCGACAGCTGCACGGTGACCATCGCGCATTCGCGCACCAAGGATCTGCCCGATGCGGTGCGCCGCGCCGACATCGTGGTGGCGGCGGTCGGCCGTCCGGAAATGGTGCCGGGCGACTGGATCAAGGAGGGCGCGACCGTGATCGACGTCGGCATCAACCGCATCGAGCGCGACGGCAAGACCAAGCTGGTCGGCGACGTTGATTTTGCCACTGCGGCCGAGCGCGCGGGCGCCATCACCCCGGTGCCGGGCGGCGTCGGCCCGATGACCATCGCCTGCCTGCTTGCCAACACCGTCACTGCGGCCTGCCGCGCCAACGGCCTCAAGGAACCCGAAGGCCTGACCGCCTGACCCAGCGCTGACCGCTGACCGCCTGACTGATATGCTCCCGCCGGACCGCCTCCGGCGGGAGTATTTTTTGGAAAGATGATGGCTGGCAGGCCTTAGGCCGTCACCGG
>NZ_JBVVXU010000071.1:0-4141 GCF_055902035.1 Leisingera sp. SA215
CTGAGCGTAAGCCAGACGAGATTATCCGAGGAGCCGTAAGCAGTATCTGCGGCGATCCAATCTGGCCTCAGACCAAACCGTTCCTCGGTCCGGTCGATCATCTTGCGCATAGCCCCAACCTCGGCAGTCTTGTTTGATCGGCTGGCATCCACATCCACGATGATACCGTGATCGGTATCGATCAGGTAATTGTCTGAGTAAGCAAAGAAAGCTGGGCCCTTGCGTGCGGCCGTCCATTGACTGGCTGGATCGGCATGGGCGGTGAATTTGGGCTTAGCCGTCGTGGCAGCGCCAAAAGCCTCGTCATCCAAGGTGTCGAGATACTCACGCACTGCGCGCGGTGCATCATGGGGATCAACATCGCGAGCCGCCCAATCATCGGGATTGCTGGAGTTCTGTTTCTGTACGTCAGCGCTGATCAGGCTGGCATCGACGGCGAAGCCCTGACCGCCAACATGCCCTTCCTCCATGCAGCGTGCCACGGTTGTCTCGAAGACATGGCGCAGCAGATCGCTCTCTCGGAAGCGACCATGGCGGTTCTTCGAAAAGGTGGAGTGATCCGGGATGCGATCATTCAGGTCGAGGCGGCAAAACCACCGATAGGCGAGATTCAGATGGACCTCCTCGCACAGTCGGCGCTCAGAGCGGATGCCAAAACAATATCCCACCAACAGCATTCGGATAAGCAGCTCAGGGTCGATGGATGGGCGACCCGTATGGCTGTAGAAATCCGCAAGATGAGCCCGGATGCTGCCCAGATCAACAAACCGGTCAATCGACCGTAGCAGATGATCTTGCGGGACATGGTTCTCCAGCGAGAACTCGTAGAACAGCGCCGCCTGCGCCTCCTGCTTCGGTCCCATCATCGCCAAACCTCCCGCTCAATAACGGAATTGAATCAGCGATGCCCCCTGCAATCAAGAAAGAGTTTTTCAACAGAATCAGCCCAAAATGTCGAATGCTGCGGGTCGTCCAAACGACCTCAGTTGCAGTAAACTTCCCTTTCTCCCCTTATGATCACAAACGCGTTGTCGACTTTTACACCCGCTCCCAAATCCGGGTACAGGCGACCCGTTCGGCGGGCCGCACAAGCCCATCCCGCTCCATCCGGCGCAGCAGGTGCAGTATCCCGCTGTTGCTCATGCCCAACGCATCGCGCAGTTCCGCCTGCGTTCGCGGACGTTCAAGTGCGTCGAGGACATATCGCCGTCGTGCTTCGGCCGGACCGTTCCGGCGGCGCTGTGGTCGACGTTTGTCCCTGACGGTACCGGACATCAGGCGGCCTCCTGATCACCGTCGGCGCCATTCCGCACCCGTATCAGCGCTTCGTCCACCGAGGCGGAATAATGAACCAGTGGACGCTTCAACCCGTGGGTCACGAACACACGCAGGATGTCGCGGCTGGCACCGGTGAGCCAGAGCGCGACCCCCTGCTTCTGCGCCTTGCGCGCCAGGCCCTCGATCATGTTGGCGCCGGTTGAGTCGAGAAACGGCACGGCCGAAAAATCCACGATCAGCGCCTTGTGGGGGTCCTGAATGCGGTCAAGCACCGATCCGATCGAGGCCGTCGCGCCAAAGAACAGCGCACCGGTGATCCGGTAGATGGCTACGTCCGGGTTCGCAGCCTGCTCCTCGTGGTACTCGCCGCGCGGATGGGTGATGTCGGCTTCATCCCCGACGACAAATGCACCGTCCGTCGCAACCTCGGTCGTGCGGCTCATGCGGTGAATGAAGAGAACCGAGCCGAGCGCGAAGCCGACGACGATGGCCTCGGTCAGGTCGCGGAAGATGGTGAGGAAGAACGTGGCGCCCAGCACGGTGGCTTCTCCCCAGCCTGAGCGAACCAGGATCGCGATGGCCGGTTTCTCGATCATGTTCCAGGCCACGACGGCCAGTACTCCGGCGAGCGCCGCCAGAGGGATGTAGGAGGCGAGCGGCGCGGCAACGAGTATGAACAGCAGGATGAACAGGGCGTGCAGCATCCCCGCCACCGGGCCATGCGCCCCGGCCCGGACGTTGGTCGCGGTCCGCGCGATGGTGCCGGTCACGCAGAAGCCGCCGAAGAGAGACGATCCGATATTGGCCGCGCCCTGTGCCGCCAGCTCGCAATTCGAGCGGTGGCGGCGTCCGGTCATGCCGTCAGCGACGACGGCCGACAGGAGCGACTCGATGGCACCCAGCAGGGTGAAGGAGATGGCAGCCGGGAGGACCGCGAGGATCGCTTCCATCGAGAGGGACGGAAGCCGCGGCGCCGGAAGCGACGAGGGGATACCGCCGAACTTCGTGCCGATGGTCTGCACCGGCAGCGCCAGTAACCCGGTCGCGGCCGCGGCAAGTCCGACGGCGATCAGCATTCCGGGCCAGTGCGGTCGCCAGCGCCGCAGCCCGAGGATGACCGCAACAGTTGCCAGGGATACACCAAGTGCGGCTGGCGTCAGGCTCGCCCCTGCCTGCCAAAGCGCCGGAATCTTCTCCAGCAGTTCGCCCGGCTCATTTGACAGCGTCAGACCGAACAGCTCCTTGATCTGGCTGGCGAAGATGATGACCGCGATCCCGGCCGTGAACCCAACCGTGACCGGAAACGGGATGAACTTGATGAAGGTGCCGAGGCGCAAGAAACCCACGACCGCAAGCATCAGCCCCGAGAGGAATGTGGCAAGGATCAGCCCCTCCATCCCATGCTGGGCCACGGTGGCGGCGACCAACACGATGAAGGCCCCGGCCGGGCCGCCGATCTGGAACCGCGATCCGCCAAGGAGCGACACAAGGAAGCCCCCGACGATGGCCGTGTAGAGCCCCTGCGCCGGTGTCGCGCCGGACGCGATGGCAATCGCCATCGAGAGCGGCAATGCCACGATGGCGACGGTCAACCCGGCGATGGCGTCCGTGCGCAGCTGTGTCAGCCCATAGCCTTCCCGCAGGACGGTGACGAGTTTCGGGGTGAAGAGATCGGCGAAGTTCGGAGCGTCGCTCTGTCTGGTAGTCTGGTCTTTCATCTGTGGCCGCACCTTTGGGACGGGAGCGGCGGGATCGTCGGCTTGGTGTCGGCGGTCGCCGTCGCGGGTTGAGAATCAGTGTTTCGGCGGAGGCGCCTTCAGCCGCGCGCCCCGTCCGCCTGCCGTGCTGGCGGTGCCTTCTCCGATGAGTTCGACTCCGGCGAGTTCGAGCGCTGCCACGACCTTGGTCAGGCTGTCGACGACGCCGCGCACATTGCCGTGGCTGGCCTCCATGCGCTGGATCGTCGGCACGGAAAGTCCCGCCAGCTCGGCCAGGGTTTTCTGGTCGATGCCGAGAAGGGCACGCGCCGCGCGCATCTGAGGTCCGGTGATCATGCGGCAAATCCTGAATAGTATAAGAGGCATCTAGTTTATGGATAGTGATATGTCAAATATCAAGTTGAATAGCGCGATGTATGGAATATGAGCGCGTACATTTTGGCGCAGGCCCGCAAAAAGTTTCGGAGTTGACCTTCGTTTTCCGATGCCAAAAGACAGCAATGTCCCGCGCCCTGATGGAGTGGATGCCCCTCCCGACGGCATCGTGATGTGCCATGCTGGTGCTGTCTTGACAGACCAGAAACAGAGGAGGCGGCAATGGAAATGGTTGCAATCATCGGAGTAGACTTGGCAAAGCGCAGTTTTCAGGCGCATGGGGCGACAGCTGGTGGGGATGTCTTGTTCCGCAAGAAACTGACCCGGGCGCAAGTTGTACCATTTTTTGCACAACAACCAAACTGCACCGTTGCTATGGAGGCCTGCGCGACCGCGCATGACTGGGGGCGTCAGATTGGAGCACTCGGCCATGAAGTGAAATTGATACCGCCCATCTATGTGAAACCTTTCGTCAAACGGCATAAAAACGATGCTGCTGATGCAGAAGCGATTGCCGAGGCGGCATCACGTCCGACGATGCGGACAGTCGCCGTAAAAACACATGAGCAGCAAAGTAGGGCAGTTTTGTTCCGGACACGTGACCTGCTTTTGAGGCAACGCACGCAGCTGATCAACGCCTTGCGGGCTCATCTCGCCGAGTTTGGCCGGGTGGCCCCAAAGACGACCGCAAATATCAAACGTCTGTGGGAATTCTTGGAAGATCCCGAGAACGGTCTGCCAAAAGTGGTGACAGATGTTGGATCAATCTA
>NZ_JBVVXU010000072.1:0-3857 GCF_055902035.1 Leisingera sp. SA215
TATAAAGCCGACCAACAGCTGCGGCTTTAAACTCGTCTGTGAACGTCCGCCTCGAGTGTCCCATTCCATGTTCCTTTCTTGGACAGGGGTACTTTACCCCGGTGTCCGGGAACAGGAACGAAGTTCAGACACGGTGCTCGCCCACGTTCGGCACCCCGTCTCCCAGACGCTCCGGGCGGGGAGCTGTCGTCCGCTGCGCCGTGGGCGAACAGCAGCGAAGCGCATTGAGCTGCTAACCGAGCCATCGATCTTACTCGTTTTGAGGCTGCCCAGCTCGACGTGCTGTTCATGCCGTCCGGTCCCGGCTCAATGAGGCCACTCATTGAGCCGGGACCGGGTCATCTGAATTTTGCTCTTCTGATTCTCAACTCAGCCGGCTTGGTCTGACGATGGAGCCGGCATCACAGGCACTGGGCAAATCGTTTCGAGGTGACCAGCACTCCAAATCCTGTCGGCCAAAATCGCATAAAGCTTTTCTCTCTCGGCGCGGGATTCTTCTGAGAAGGAGTCGATCGCAGACAGGGGTACGCCGGTAGCAGATATGTGAGCGGCAACATTCGGGTGGTTCTCGTAAAATTCCTGAGACAGAGAAGACGCCAGTATGCTCTCGGTCGCGTAGGCTGATAGTTTATCCGGAAAACCCTTGTCTTGCAGTGATCTATTGCGTCCGCGCGGCAGAAGAATAAGCGCACCAATCTTATCCCTCCAGCTGTTCGTTATCGCGTCAGTTTCAATCGGAGACCCGTCATCCTTAACTCCTATTTTCACGCCGCTCCTTGAGCTGACAATGTGCTCAATGTCAAATGTCTTGGCGCCCTTAATCCTATTAATGTAGTCTGGAAATCCAACCTTATTGGTGAGCTCGAGGCTATCTTCGAGGTGAGCAGCAAGTCGGGACAGGAGGTGCAACAGGTCCTGACGCTTCGCGGTTTTGTAAGATACATTTGCAATATTAGCGATTGCACCACTTATGGCGAGCATTTTTGGCTCTATGTATTGACGAATCTCCTCCGCGTTTTTTCCCCTTAGGTCCTTGGCGATATCGAAGAATATTGTCCGCGTGTTGTCGTAGTTGTTATCCTTACCCTCGATCACTCTAGATGTAAGCATTGCGTCAATGTAGAAGCTCGCCAGCTTTATCTTCCTGTCAATGGCTGAGCTTGTATCATTCGGATCAAGTGCTGCCAGTATTACCATATACTGAAGTGCAACACCCTTGGCCCCGTTGTAAAACACATGCTCAAAATCCGAAGAAAAGTTTTCTTCAAAGCCTTTTATTCTCTTATACTGGTTTGCGTAGAAGGGAATGTTTTTGCTGACGAGATTGTAGAAATCATCAGAGTTCGTAAGGCCGATGTCCGCTGCTTTACTGACAAACCACCTGTGGTATGCATCCCCAAGTATCTCAAAGTCTGCAGGTGCATCGCCGCGTGCTTTTCCTCTGGTCGACACAGCGTACTGGGCTCGCAACCATGTCTTGAAGAACGCACTTTCCTCGTCTCGTCCTAAATCCCGCAAGGATCTAATGCACTCTGACCACTTTTGATTGGCTTCACTATTGGATGCACTATCATTGATATTGGAAAGCAAGAACCCCTTGAGTAGATCGAGGGGCGAGAGGCGCAAGCCTCTGTCATTCATAGTTACGAACACTCTGTGCCCATCTTGCTCGCTTGGCACTCCAATCTCAAATAGGTAAACCCTCTCGATTATGTAGTCTATAAATCTAGGAAACACGTCCCCCTTTATATCTGCCGATATTAATTCGTCAATTTCGGAAAACCGTCGATACATGTCGCGAGCACCTTCGGAAAGCCCATCAATGCTGTCAACGGCATCGTCTAGACCTTCGCCTGATAGATCATGTCTATCCAGGAGTGTATTCATCAAATTCGCTCTGTCTTCGTCCAGGTCAAGGTTGAGTTTGTTGGAGCCGTAGGCGTTTCTGCGAATGAGCGGCTCGGCGTTCGTTACCGATGCTCCGGGGTTATTCTTGGCGTATCGATGTATGTATGCGAGGATTAGTGTCAGTGTAGTCAGCCGTTGCTGCCCGTCAATAATAGCTCTTGCGCCATCGACACCGGAGGTCGTGATTATCGTTCCCAAGAAGTATGGCGAGTATTCTGCCACTTTCGGGCGCCCATGAGAGGGGTCGTAATTTGAAGCGAATTCATCTTGAATGTCGTTTAGAAGCTCTCTTAAATGATTTGACTGCCATCTATATTCCCGTTGGTAGGTCGGAAGTTCGAATTTTTGCTGAAGGCAGGTATTTATATTTTTTCTATCAAATGTGATTTCCATAACTTCTCTTCTCTTGCTTGGTGGAACGTTGGCATGGATCTTCGAGATAAATTGCACGCTTTGACTGGAAGGTCAAAGTATCGGGCAGGTGAATTCCGTAAACCTTCTCAAAGTGTTGCCGTCCGTGTTACATGTGCAGCTACTACACTCGTAGGCATCCGGCCCCGAACCGAAGAATATCTGAGTTCATTGCAGTGTCGTGCAGAGATCGAGGCTACTCCATCAAGACTTGGTTCTTGGTCGAGACCGTTTGTGTGGCGAGAGGCTCAAGGCCGTTTTCATCGTGCAATTGCGCGATTGCTTGGTGTGCCGCAGCAGCGGGCTCGAATGGTGACTTAGGTTGAGATCGTTCAGCCCTATACAGCGTCATGCACCAAGGCCCTTTTCGAGGCTGGACCGGTCGTTCGCTGCTCCTGGTGCGGGTGGCAGTTCTGGGCCGGGTTTGCCTTCGAGGGCGGTCCTTTCCGTGCCGGTTTGCAAAGTCGGCTTTCTGCGCAGCGCGACCGCCCCAGGTCGCTCTTGCTGCGCCTGCAGCGAAAGTCTGCAAGGTCCCGCACTGTGTGAATTCACCGGGTTCAGAAGCTCGCTGTCGCAGCGAACGGCAGAAACGGCGGATTCTGTTGAAAAACTCTTCCTTGATTGCAGGGGGCATCGCTGATTCAATTCCGTTATTGAGCGGGAGGTTTGGCGATGATGGGACCGAAGCAGGAGGCGCAGGCGGCGCTGTTCTACGAGTTCTCGCTGGAGAACCATGTCCCGCAAGATCATCTGCTACGGTCGATTGACCGGTTTGTTGATCTGGGCAGCATCCGGGCTCATCTTGCGGATTTCTACAGCCATACGGGTCGCCCATCCATCGACCCTGAGCTGCTTATCCGAATGCTGTTGGTGGGATATTGTTTTGGCATCCGCTCTGAGCGCCGACTGTGCGAGGAGGTCCATCTGAATCTCGCCTATCGGTGGTTTTGCCGCCTCGACCTGAATGATCGCATCCCGGATCACTCCACCTTTTCGAAGAACCGCCATGGTCGCTTCCGAGAGAGCGATCTGCTGCGCCATGTCTTCGAGACAACCGTGGCACGCTGCATGGAGGAAGGGCATGTTGGCGGTCAGGGCTTCGCCGTCGATGCCAGCCTGATCAGCGCTGACGTACAGAAACAGAACTCCAGCAATCCCGATGATTGGGCGGCTCGCGATGTTGATCCCCATGATGCACCGCGCGCAGTGCGTGAGTATCTCGACACCTTGGATGACGAGGCTTTTGGCGCTGCCACGACGGCTAAGCCCAAATTCACCGCCCATGCCGATCCAGCCAGTCAATGGACGGCCGCACGCAAGGGCCCAGCTTTCTTTGCTTACTCAGACAATTACCTGATCGATACCGATCACGGTATCATCGTGGATGTGGATGCCAGCCGATCAAACAAGACTGCCGAGGTTGGGGCTATGCGCAAGATGATCGACCGGACCGAGGAACGGTTTGGTCTGAGGCCAGATTGGATCGCCGCAGATACTGCTTACGGCTCCTCGGATAATCTCGTCTGGCTTACGCTCAG
>NZ_JBVVXU010000073.1:0-3320 GCF_055902035.1 Leisingera sp. SA215
CACGCAGAACTTCGATGCCGGAAACTGGCCCCGGCGCCCGGCATTGAACTTGTGCGGCATAAGGGGCAACCTTCACGATAAGAGAGCGTGCTTCCTGAACGAAATCCGCGACCGCTGCAACAAGGTGATGGTGTACCAACCGCCGCGACAATCCGGCACGCGTTTGGTCCGGATGTCGAGTTGATCATTCCGCCGCCGAAGAACGCCGTTCCCGGAGATTGCCAGGCACGCAACGCGCATCTCGACATGATAACCGAAACTGGCCGAATGGCATGGCAGAGGGCCACCGGTTATGGTCAGAGATCGCGCGGCGAGGCCCAGATCGGGCGCTACAAACAGGTCATCGGACCGGAACTGCGCAGCCGCAACATGGAGACCCAGGCAACCAAAGCCCGCATCGCTGTCAACGCCCTCAACCGCATGGCCCGTCTCGGTCGTGCGGCCTATGAGCGTGTCGCATAACGAACCGGGGAAAGGGGAAAATGCGGCCCGAGCGCTATTCGTGCAACGCGGTCCTATTCAGGGCGAACTAACTCATCTCTTTACATGTGCCCTTCGGCCCAGCCTTTCCACGTTAGCTTTGCACCCGTCGTTAATATAGGCAGGCAATCCGGTGGGATTTGACCCAGCTGCTCAAAAAGGGACAGATAATCTGTGCTTGAGTGCCATTCTACAATTTGCTGATTTTTCACCCTCGCGATTAGCTGCCCCCGGATCAGCAAAGGAATTTCTGAGCCTTTGGACATCGCGTCAATAATGGTTGTTGCGGCCACCCACTCTTCACTATCCATTTTGATAGTTATTGACACTTTTGGCTTCACTTCAATCAGTGACATGAGGACATCGGCAGCTTCAAAAAAATCATCGCTTGAATTAGCCAAGCTGCCGATGGCTCCTCCGAATTCTGCGTTTGGAGGAAAGTATCTCCGCAATGCCTTCCTGTTGTTATTTTCGAACACATCTCTGTAAAACAAACACACAATATCCGACGCTTTTTTCTGATCGCGAAGCGGCATCTGTATGATTACGTCTTTGTTAGCGTCGCCTTCATTCATTTCCCGGTCCTTTGATTTCCATTCAATCTACTGCCTCCTATGAGTAAATAGGGAAAACAAACTTGATGTAGATTTCGGAGAAATTAGCAATGCTTCCGCTAGCGCTTTAGCCTTACATCAATGATAATATAAAATTATGTTACCTGTTGCAAAGCAATTTTCAGGGTGCGCCCTTTGTCGCAGACTTCCAATGTGAAGCCAACTGAAAATGCAACGTGTGAACAATATCATCAAAATGTCCTATATCAGTTTGCTTTCCCGCAAGCTGCAAATAACCCGGTCGGCCATCCCGGCACATCTCTTTCCGTCGAATGGAAAAATAGCCTCAAACCCGCCCGCGACACTTTTTTCCAAAGCTGAACGCAGGCGGCGGCGCGCTCTAAACAACCTCGTCTTAACGGTGACTTTATTGAGATCTAGTTCATGGGATATTTCAGATATGCTCATGCCTTCAACTTCACGCAGGAGGAATGGGAGACGTAATTCTGGCGGCAGACGGGCCACGGAGTTCTCCAGAAGCCCACGGAGCTGCGCCCTGCCGAGAGCTGTTTCCGGCAGTTCAGCACCCTGGTTCGGAAACATCTCAAGGACGCGGGGAGTATTGGATTCGCTCACGGTATCATACTCCTCAGCAGAGCGGTCACGGCGGCAATGCGTTCTTGCAGCGTTTATTGCAATGCGCGTAACCCAGGTGGAAAATCGAGACTGACCGCGGAAACTGTCGATTTTGGAAAATGCAGTTAGATAGGTTTCCTGCACAACTTCTTCAGCTTCAGCATCGGAAGAAACGATCCCCCGAGCAACCCGGAACAACCTTGGGTTCAGGTGCCGGATAAGCTCTCGTATAGCAGGTTCACTACCATTGCGTGCTGCCAGAACGAGGTCGGCTTCTGGTGTGAAAGAACCTGCGGCTTCTTTGGTATGCCGGTAGTGCCGGAGTGTCATGATGTGTCCTCCACTCGGACGCTCCCCAGTTCGAGGATGGTCTCCACTTTTGGAAAGGCGGCTAGCACCTCGTCCGAAAGGTCACCTGCTTCGTCTGCTGCCCCAGTCCAATTCGCGTCTATAGGCGTGCCCACCACGATACGCCCTACCATAGCCGCCATTTCGTGAGGGATACAGTAGTAGTCATATACGCCCGGCGCATCGAGAGTGACTTCGAAACTTTCCCCTGGCAGCAAGAAACCGCTGTCCCAAGGCCGCGCTGGTTCAGGAATACGCCTCTGTCTATCGAACAGTTCTGGATGAAACGCCGTGGCCGTATGGCTATTTCCCGGGTCCTTGTTAATAAAGCGAACCGTTGTGCCCGGGGAAATTGACACTCCTTGAGGATCAAACCAAATTCTCTCACCGCGTGCCGTTCCACGCATCTCCACCGTTACGACTTGCTTGGCCAGCAAAAGGCTGGGCGACCCGAGGGCGGCAACTAAGCCGCCTCCAAGCCAAATGACATTGCGTCGTTTGATAGTCATTCTGCCAGCCGCTCCTTGGCTCCGTCATCATGAAAGAGAGCAATATGCGCGTGCGGTTTTTCGACACCGGGATGACCAGCGTTGTAGTAGATATCGACGGATTTTACTGCTTCGGAGCCCAAGCCGAGATTGTCGAAAGACGTACCGTTCTGGAGATCCTCCAGCGGGGTCATGTAAATGGTTGCGGACAGCTGCCCATCGTGGTCATACGCGAGGAATGGTCCGGCGGGCAGCGTTTGCGGATTCACGAACAAAGTTCCCAGCCCCGGGAGAAATTCGGGCAGGGGCAAAACGTCGCTCACCTGCACATAAGGATCTCCAGGAGGCGACTGGTGCAGCGCCGCTGAGCCTTCGGCATACGAAACAGTGCTCAAGGCAACCATCAGACTTGAGATTGTCAACGTGTTCCTAAACATGGGTAGTCCTTCTTCTGAGTATTAACAGGCGCCTCATTGGTCACCTGCCTGTTAGATGCAACATGGCTTAAAAGGTTCCCATGGAATTTGGAGCGTGTTGCACAAATCGTTTCCGATGCGTAGCTGGTCCTTCGATTTGACTGCGGGATGCTGGGATGCCTTTCAAATTCAACGCGTCGCGGCGGGATAAGTTTGCGAAGGCAAAGTACCGTGTGACGAACTGGGCGGAATACAACGAGGTGCTCCGCCAGCGTGGTGACGTAACGGTCTGGTTCAGCGAAGACGCGGTGTCTCGGTGGGGCGCAACGCGCTCCGGCAAGCGCGGTGGTCAACAACGATATTCTGATCTGGCGATCGAGACCTGCTTGACCCTGCGC
>NZ_JBVVXU010000074.1:0-2353 GCF_055902035.1 Leisingera sp. SA215
ATCGCCAGGGGCGTAGCTGCGGGCGTCGGCAAGCATTGCCTCGGTGAGCTGGCGGTTCAGCAGACCGTTCACCTTGACCTCATCGGACGCGATGCGGCCTTCCTGCCGAAGGCCGTCGCGCACCGCCTCATTGATTTCTGCGCGGGCGGCGTTGGTGAGGGCGAGGATCCGGGTTCCCTGCCGCTCGGCCGGGGTGAGAGCAAGGAACCTTTCTGCGGCCTCTTGCCGGGGATCGTCGACCTTCAGAACATTGTCCTCCATGCGGTTGAAAGCTGCCGTGATTTCGCCCCGGATCGAGTGATAGACCGCTGCTTTTAGATCATCGTCCCGCTGGCGGCGGATCTCATCCATGACCGCTGTCCGCATCCCGGCTTTCTGCATCTGGGCGAAGGGCTGACCGGCCGCAACCGCGTCGAGCTGCTGCGTGTCACCCACGAAGACGACGCGCGGGGCGCCGGTGCGTTCGGCGTAATCCATGAAGCTGCGCATGTCCTGGGCGGACACCATTGAGGCTTCATCGACCACAAGAATGGTCCTGCTGTTGTCCACGTCCTGCGGATGATGCCGCTCAGCGGTAGTGACCTTGGCGAGGGTTTCCGCACCGCCGAGGACACTGGCAAGTTCCTGAACGGCCTGGTGGCTTGGAGCAAAGCCCTTGACCTCGTAACCGCTTTGACCGGCGTAGTGAGCCATCCGCTCCATCATGAAGGTTTTGCCTGAACCTGCGTAGCCTTGGATCCCGGCATGGCAGTGCCTGCCCTGGCAATACCACGGGGTGTTCCGGTAGCGGCTGCATTGATCATCATCATTTCGATTGCTCTTGCATTCGGGTTTGCGGCTGATGTGCTGCCGCACCAACAGATCCCATGATTAGTGGCGCAGAGCGGATAGGCTGCGCCATGCCAATGATAGGAGAACTGGTCATGTCGTACTCACTCAATACGCCGAAATCTGTTCAATACGACCGCACGCTTGTCCTTGCGATCGAGTTGAGCAGCAAGTCTTGGGTCCTGGCGGCACAAGTGCCTGGTCTGCCGCAATCTAAGACCAGAACTATGATCGCACCTGATAAGCTGGCCCTTGAAACGGCAATCGATGGGTATCGGACCCGTGCCGCCGCCGCTGGCTCTCGAGTCGATCGTGTGATCGCGATTTATGAAGCTGGATGGTCCGGATTCTGGCTGGCGCGATGGTTGATCGCGAAGGGCGTGGAGGTCCACGTTGTCCAGCCTTCGAGTGTTCCAGTTGATCGCCGCATGCGCCGCGCCAAATCCGATGGTATAGATGCCGAGTTGCTTCTCCGCACTCTGATGGCGTGGCTTTGCGGAGAACCGCGGGTCTGTTCCATGGTGCCAATCCCGGACGAAGCCGACGAGGATGCACGGCGATGCATCCGCGAGCGAACGGAGTTGATCTCCGAGCGGATCAGCCTGACCAACCGGATCGGCGCCGTACTGGCGACATTAGGCGTCGAGGGTTACAATCCGCTCCTCCAGAGTCGCCGGCATCGATTGATGGATTTGCGCACCGGGCTCGGTGAGCCGCTGCCGCCGAACGCATTTGCAAAGATTGACCGGCTATTGAGCAGGCTCGAGCTCGTGCTCACCCAGATCGCTCAGCTGGAACGGGAGCGTGATGCCGTGGTTAAGGAACCCGCTGCGGATGAGGCCGGAAAAATGATCCAGCAGCTTTGCCGGTTACGCGGTATCGGGGTGCAGAGCGCCACCGTGCTGGTTCGCGAGGCTTTCGTGCGCCACTTCGCCAATGGCAAGGCGTTGGGATCGTATGCTGGTCTTACGGCGACGCCCTACAACAGCGGTGGAGTAGAGCGTGAGCAAGGGATCGGGAAAGCCGGAAACAGGCGGCTTAGAACGACGATGGTCGAACTGGCGTGGCTCTGGCTACGCTACCAGCCCGGTGCCGCGCAGGTTACCTGGTTCCGGGAGCGAACAGGCCAGACCGGCCGGCGTGTGCGTAAGGTGATGATCGTTGCGCTTGCCCGAAAGCTGCTGATTGCCCTTTGGCGGTTCGCCACTGATGGAGTGGTCCCACACGGAGCGACCTTGGGACCCGCCGCCTGACAGCTAATGAGATCAGGCTGCTTTGCGACGGCATGGCGGCTTGGTGACCGAGGGAACGTCGCCGTTGTCCGGCGTGGCACAATAGATGCCGTTTTCACAGAGTGGTGCCGTTCTTTTGGAGTTCTCCGGTCCCGAATGCGGGACAGTGGTTGGGATGCTGGTCCCGCCGGATGTGAGGTTTGCAGACAAGGGTCTGCCGAAAGAGAGCTCACCTCGAGCGCCGATGAAGAAATAATACCATTGACGGAGACATCATCATGTGAGGCCGGACA